>NZ_LN831024.1:312058-624117 GCF_001457615.1 Pseudomonas aeruginosa
CCAAGGCCGACGAGTCGGTGCGCCACCTGTTCCGCCGCGCCAAGCGCCTGCTGTCGCGCGAGACCAGCCTGCTGCAGGACCGCCACCACGTGCGCATCGACTCGATGCTCGCCCACAGCCAGGCGCTGAAGGTGATCTACGAGAAGCGCCTGGCGTTGCAGCAGATCTGGGCCAAGACCAGCGCCAACGGCCACGACATGCTGGCGGCGATCAAGGACTGGGTGCATGAGGCGGAAGCCAGCGGTATCCAGTCGCTGAAGGAGTTCGCCGCGCAACTGAAGACCTACTCGCTGCGTCCCGCCTGACGCCTGGCGCGCCCTCGCGGGTGCGTCAGCCGCCTCTGCAACGCGCCGGCTCCTGCCGGCGCGTTGCGTTTCGGCGTCGCCAGTGCGACGCCCCGCCGATACTTCTCTTCCTCCGCAAGTCGACTTGCCCGATCCGGGATTCAGCCCGGGCGGCGCCCGGCCTATCTTCGGCGTGCCCAGGCGCCACGCCGGGCGTCACGCAGAACAACAAGAAAAGGAGCGCGGGCGATGTTGCTGGATTACCTGATCATGCTGGTCTACGCCCTGGCCATGCTGGGCCTGGGCTGGTACGGAATGCGCAAGGCGAAGAGCCAGAGCGATTTCCTCGTCGCCGGACGCCGCCTCGGCCCCGGCCTCTACCTGGGAACCATGGCCGCGGTGGTGCTCGGCGGCGCGTCGACCATCGGTACGGTCAAGCTCGGCTACCAGTTCGGCCTGTCCGGCTTGTGGCTGGTGTTCATGCTCGGCCTGGGGATCATCGTCCTCAGCCTGGTGTTCTCGCGGCAGATCGCGCGCCTGCGGGTGTTCACCGTGACCCAGGTGCTGGAGCAGCGCTACCAGGCCTCCTCGCGCCTGATCGGCGGGGTGGTCATGGTCGCCTACGACCTGATGGTGGCGGTCACCGCGACCATCGCCATCGGCTCGGTCACCGAGGTGGTATTCGGCATCCCGCGGATCCCGGCGATCCTCTGCGGTGGCGGGATCGTCATCGTCTATTCGGTGATCGGCGGCATGTGGTCCCTTACGCTGACCGACATCATCCAGTTCGTGATCAAGACCGTCGGTATCTTCCTGGTCTTGCTGCCGTTGTCGATCGACGGCGCCGGTGGCCTGGCGCGCATGCAGGAGGTGCTGCCGGCGGGCTTCTTCGACCTCGGCCACATCGGCCTGGATACCATCCTCACCTACTTCCTCCTGTACTTCTTCGGCGCGCTGATCGGCCAGGACATCTGGCAGCGGGTGTTCACCGCGCGCAGCGAGACGGTGGTGCGCTACGCCGGGCTTGGCGCCGGCGTCTACTGCATGCTCTACGGCGCCGCCTGCGCGCTGATCGGCGCGGCGGCGCGGGTCCTCCTGCCGGACCTGGCGGTGCCGGAGAACGCCTACGCCGAGATCACCCGCGAGGTACTGGCGCCGGGCCTGCGCGGCCTGGTGGTGGCGGCCGCGCTGTCGGCGATCATGTCCACCGCCAGCGGGTGCCTGCTGGCGGCGGCCACCGTGCTGCAGGAAGACATCTACGCGCGCTTCCTCCGCCCCGGTACCACCAGCGACATCCGTCTGAGCCGTTGCATCACCCTGCTGATGGGCGTGGCGATGCTGGTCCTGGCGTGCCTGGTCAACGATGTCATCGCGGCCCTGAGCATCGCCTACAACCTGCTGGTCGGCGGCCTGCTGGTGCCGATCGTCGGCGCGCTGCTGTGGCGTCGGGCCAGTCCGCAGGGAGCGATCGCCAGCATCGTCGCCGGTTGCCTGGCGGTGATCGCCTGCATGGCCCGCGACGGCCTGCTCGCCAACTCGCCGATCGTCTACGGCCTGCTGGCCAGCCTGGCGACCTTCGTCGCGGTCAGCCTGGCTACCCGTCCTGCCGCCAGCCTGCGAGCCCAGCCGGAATGAACCCACCGCGCCGGGCGGCGCCCGGCGCTTTCTTCCCGCCACACGGAGACGCCCCATGTCGAACGACCATCCGCAGCCCCTCGACGCCGCCGAGATTCCACGCTTCGCCGGCATCCCGACCTTCATGCGCCTGCCGGCGTTCACCGACCCGGCGGCGCTGCAGGTCGGCCTGATCGGCGTGCCCTGGGATGGCGGCACCACCAACCGCGCCGGTGCCCGCCATGGCCCGCGCGAGGTGCGCAACCTGTCCAGCCTGATGCGCAAGGTGCATCACGTCAGCCGCATCGCGCCCTACGACCTGGTGCGGGTCGGCGACCTCGGTGATGCGCCGGTGAATCCCATCGACCTGCTCGATTCGCTGCGCCGAATCGAAGGCTTCTATCGCCAGGTCCATGCCGCCGGTACCCTGCCGCTGTCGGTCGGTGGCGACCACCTGGTGACCCTGCCGATCTTTCGCGCCCTGGGTCGCGAGCGGCCGCTGGGCATGGTGCATTTCGATGCGCATTCCGATACCAACGACCGCTACTTCGGCGACAACCCCTACACCCACGGCACGCCATTCCGCCGGGCCATCGAGGAAGGTCTGCTCGACCCGCTGCGCACGGTGCAGATCGGCATTCGCGGCTCGGTGTATTCGCCGGACGACGACGCTTTCGCCCGCGAGTGCGGCATCCGCGTGATCCACATGGAAGAGTTCGTCGAACTGGGCGTCGAGGCGACCCTGGCCGAAGCCCGGCGGGTGGTGGGCGACGGGCCGACCTATGTGAGTTTCGACGTCGACGTGCTCGACCCGGCCTTCGCGCCTGGCACCGGCACCCCGGAGATCGGCGGCATGACCAGCCTCCAGGCCCAGCAACTGGTCCGCGGCCTGCGCGGGCTGGACCTGGTCGGCGCCGACGTGGTGGAAGTCTCGCCGCCGTTCGATGTCGGCGGCGCCACGGCGCTGGTGGGGGCGACCATGATGTTCGAACTGCTCTGCCTGCTTGCCGAGTCGGCCGCGCGAAGCGCCTGACGGCGTTCCGCCGGCCTGGCTTTGGCGCTATAACGAAGGCGGACCGAACGCCATGGGGGCGGGAATGCTGGGCAACCTCAACGACATCGACCTGCGCATGCTGCGCACCTTCTGCGCCATCGTCGAGGCCGGCGGCTTCACTGCCGCCCAGGCGCGCCTGAACACCAGCCTGTCGCGCCTGAGCGTGCTGGTGCGCGACTTGGAGGTGCGCCTGGGCTATTCCCTGTGCCGGCGCGGCAACGGCGGTTTCCAGTTGACCGAGGAGGGGCAGGAGCTCTACGACGCCGCGCTCGGCCTGTTCAGCGACATCGCCCGTTTCCGCGAGCAGGTCCGCGGCCTCGGCGGGCGCGATCGCGAGGCGTTGCACCTGGGCTGCGTCGATGGCGTCATCGGCCAGCATTGCCTGCCGTTGCCGCTGGCCATCCGGCTGTTTCGCCAGCGCGCCCCGGAGGTGCTGCTCAAGCTGCACACGCGGCGTCCCGACGAACTCGAGCACGCGGTGCTGGAAGAGCGCCTGCAACTGGCGGTGGGGGCCTTTCACCACCGGTTGTCCGGGCTCTACTACCAACCCCTGTTCCGCGAGGAGCAGAACCTCTATTGCGGCAGCGCGCACCCCTTCTTCGCCCGGGCGGACGACGAGCCGACACTGGACGAGATCTGCGCCGCCGACTATGTCGGCCGCGGCTACATGGCGGAAAACCATCGCCCGCACGACCTGCGCTTCAACCAGGGGACCGACGCCTACACCATGGAGGCCATCGCTACCCTGGTCTTCAGCGGCACCTACATCGGCTACCTGCCGACGCACTATGCCGCCACCTGGGTCGCCGAAGGGCGCATGCGGGCGATCCGGCCACGGCAACTGGCCTACGACTCGGAATTCCATTGCATTACCCGTCAGGGACACGAAGAACGACCGACCCTGACCCTGTTCCTGCGCTCGCTGTTCGAGGCGCAGAAACAACTGGGCGTGCAGGCTCCGGCGAATACGAACGGCATCGCTCGGCAATTGTGATCAAGCGCACTGGCTGGAGCCTTTCCCTGCCGTTCGGCGGGCATTTCTGTATCGCCGCGACCCCTGCGCTAAGTTGGCGGTCGAACCCGTTCCGCGAGCAGAGCGACGATCCATGGACGACCTAACCGGCATTCCCGAAGACCCGCAGGAGGCCGCGCTGGCCTTGCTGCACAGCCGTGCCGAAGTGGCCCGGCTGAAGGAGCGCGAGCAACTCTTCAGCGCCTTGCTGGCCAGCGTCAACTCGGTGCTCTGGGCCTACGACTGGCAGAACCGGCGAATGGTCTACGTCAGTCCCGCCTACGAGAAAATCTTCGGCCGTTCCGCGGCGCTGCTGCTGGCGGACTACGAGGAATGGCGCAACAGCATCTACCCGGACGACCTCGACTACGCCGACAGCAGCCTGCTGCAGGTGCTCGAACGTGGCGCCGTGGAACAACGCGAATACCGCATCGTGCGTGGCGACGGCGAGGTCCGCTGGCTCAACGACAAGTGCTTCGTCAGCCGCCAGGGCGAGGCGGGACTGCCGCTGATGGTGGTGGGCATCGCCGAGGACATCACCGACAAGAAGCACATGGAGAGCGAGCTGCAACGGCTGGCCACCACCGACGTGCTGACCCAGAGCAGCAACCGTCGCTATTTCTTCGACAGTGCCGAGGCGGCCTTCAAGGAGTGTCGCCGCGAGGGGATACCGTTGGCGTTCCTGCTGCTGGACGTCGATGACTTCAAGAAGATCAACGACCGCTTCGGCCACCAGGTCGGCGACCAGGTCCTCCAGCGTATCGCCCAGAGCGGCAGTGCCGCGCTGCGCCGTGGCGACCTGTTCGGGCGGATCGGCGGCGAGGAGTTCGCCGTGCTGCTGCCCGGCTGCGACGAGCAGACCGCGCGACAGATCGGCGAACGCCTGCAGCGCGAGGTGCAACGCCTGCGCTTCCAGGAGGGCGAGCACAGCTTCGGGATCACCGTCAGCCAGGGCCTGACGGTCCTCCAGGCCGATGACGAGGGACTCGGTGCCCTCTACAGCCGGGCCGACGCCGCGATGTACTCGGCCAAGCGCCAGGGCAAGGACTGCATCGTCGTGGGCTGACCGCTGGGCAAACGTTTCCGTTTTGTCGACGGCGCCACGGAATACCTCTTTGGGGAGGCGACCGGCAGGTCGCGGCTGCGGTACAATATTCCTTAAAGCTATTAAATATGAATAATTAATTCTTTTTAGGTTTATTGCGGATATTTTACTGTTTATTACCCACGCGCTATAAAGCGCGGGAAATAACGATTTCTGAAACGTGGCGGTAACTCGCCAGAAAGGAAGCTGTAATAGGCGGTTTTCTGCCGACACCCTTCGGCCCGTCAGCCGGGAGAAGGGCAGGAAGCCCGAGAGGACGCGAAGGCGGAGCCCGATGGAAAGATTGGCTTACAAATTGCCTTCACTGGCGGTGGGTCGAGACACCCGCCGCACAATAACAAGACACGAGTACGCCCATGCACACGCTTCCGTTCGCTGCCTCCCTGCCTGCTTGCCTGCCCCGTCGTTCCATCGTCGCGGGTTGCGCCGTTTCCTGATCCATCGAATGCCGAGTTTCGCGCGCGCCATCTTCCGGGATGGTACGGCGCTCAGTGTTTCAACGACCGGTCGGGCCCACGCGTTCCACTTCCCCCGACCGGAAGACAATTAGCAATACCAATGGGGAAAAGACCAATGAAGAGTCGCAAGATCAACAAGTCACGACTGGCCCTGGCCATCACTGCCGGTACCCTCGGTGCCCTGGCGCAACAGGCGGTCGCCGCCGGTTTCATCGAGGACAGCAAGGCATCGCTGACCCTGCGCAACTTCTACATCAATACCGACAACCGCAATGGCACCGCCTCGCCGAGCAAGCAGGAAGAGTGGGGCCAGGGCTTCATCCTGAATTACCAGTCGGGCTTCACCCAGGGCACCGTCGGCTTCGGCGTTGACGCGCTGGGCCTGCTCGGCGTGCGCCTGGACGGCGGCGGCCGTGCCGGCAAGAGCGGCCTGGACCGCCAGCCGGGCACCGTGTTCCCGCTGGAAAGCAACGGCGAGCCGGTGCACGACTTCGCCAGCCTGGGCCTGACCGCCAAGGCCAAGGTGTCCAACACCGAGTTCCGCTACGGCACCCTGCAGCCGAAGCTGCCGGTGGTCACCTACAACGACGGCCGCCTGCTGCCGGTCACCTTCGAGGGCGGCCAGGTCACCTCGACCGACCTCAAGGACTTCACCCTGGTTGCCGGCCAACTGGAGCACTCCAAGGGCCGTAACTCCACCGACAACCGCAGCCTGAGCATCGCCGGCGCCAACGGCAGCAGCGCCAGTTCGCGCGACAGCAACAAGTTCTACTACGCGGGTGGCGACTACAAGGTCAACAAGGACCTGACCCTGCAGTACTACTACGGCAACCTGGACGACTTCTACAAGCAGCACTTCCTCGGCCTGATCCACAACTGGCAGATTGGCCCGGGCGTCCTGAAGACCGACCTGCGCGCCTTCGACAGCAGCTCCGACGGCAAGAACGGCAGCCGTTCCGGCCGTGCCGACGGCTACGTCAGCAGCGGCTACTACGGCAGCGGCGTGACCAAGGGCGAAGTCGACAACCGCGCCTTCAGCGGCCTCTTCACCTATACCGTCAGCGGCCACAGCATCGGCGCCGGCTACCAGATCCTCAACGGCGACAGTGACTTCCCGTTCCTGAACCGTGGCGATGGCGAAGGTTCTACCGCGTACCTGATCACCGACGTGCAGATCGGCAAGTTCCAGCGTGCCGGCGAGCGCACCTGGCAGGTCCGCTACGGCTACGACTTCGCCACCGTCGGCGTGCCGGGCCTGACCTTCAATACCATTTACCTGAGCGGCGACAAGATCAAGACCGCCCGCGGCGACCAGAGCGAGTGGGAACGCGATATCTCCCTGGCCTACGTGATCCCGGACGGCACCTTCAAGGGCCTGGGCTTCACCTGGAAGAACGCCTCCTTCCGCAGCGGCCTGCCGGCTGCCGGTTCGAGCAACAACCAGCGCGACCAGGACGAGAACCGCCTGATCGTCAGCTACACCCTGCCGCTGCTGTAAGCTCCGGCCGGACAGGAAAAAGCCCGCGTCCTCCTGGAGGACGCGGGCTTTTTTCATTCATGGCGCCACTCGGCGTGCCGGGCCGGCCAGGGCGAACAGCGCCGCGGCTGGCCATCCGCCCTGCGGGATGCCCGTCAGGCCTTGCGCGGCGCCGGTTGCTGCTGGGTGATGCAATGGATGTTGCCGCCGCCGAGGAGGATCTCGCGCCCCGGGACCATCACCACCTCGTGCTCGGGGAACACGCGCTGGAGGATCGCCCTGGCCTCGGCGTCCTTGGGATCGTCGAAGCTCGGCGCGATGATGCCGCCGTTGACGATCAGGAAGTTCACGTAGGAGCCGGCCAGGCGAATGGAGGGATCGCGCGGCTGGCTGCCCTCGACGATATCCACGCCGTCGCACTCTTCCTGGGTCGCGTACAGCGGGCCGGGGATCGGCATCTTGTGTACCACCAGCTTGCGTCCCTTGGCGTCGCGGCTTTCTTCCAGCACGCGGAGGGCGGCCTGGCAGCGCAGGTAGTTCGGGTCGTCCTGGTCGTCGGTCCAGGCCAGCAGCACCTCGCCGGGACGCGCGTAGCAGCAGAAGTTGTCGACGTGGCCGTCGGTCTCGTCGTTGTAGAGGCCGTTCGGCAGCCAGATGATGCTCTCCACCGCAAGGTAGTCGCGCAGGGTCCGCTCGATCTCCGCCTGGCTCAGGTGCGGGTTGCGGTTGTGGTTGAGCAGGCATTCCTCGGTGGTGATCAGCGTGCCTTCGCCGTCGACGTGGATCGAGCCGCCCTCGAGGACGAAGTCGTCGGTGCGGTAGCGGGCGCGCCGTTCGATCTCGAGGATCTTGCGTGCCACCTGGTCGTCGCGCTGCCAGGGGAAGTACAGGCCGCCTTCGAAGCCGCCCCAGGCGTTGAAGCCCCAGTCGACGCCGCGTACATCGCCCTTGTCGTCGATGACGAAGGTCGGGCCGGTGTCGCGGACCCAGGCATCGTCGCTGCTGATTTCCACGACGCGGATGTTGCCGTCGTCGAGGCGTGCGCGCGCGTTCTCGTACTGCCCGGCGCTGGCGCAGACGGTGACCGGCTCGAAGCGCGCGATGGCCTTGGCCACCGCGGCGAAGGCCGCCTGGGCCGGCTTGCCGCCGTTGCGCCAGTTGTCCGGGCGTTCCGGCCAGACCATCCAGGTCTGCTCGTGGGGTTCCCATTCGGCGGGCATGCGGAAGCCGTCGGCGCGTGGGGTGCTGGTCGGGTTGCTCATCGCTGCTCCTGAAATCGTTGCTATGCGCGGCGGACGCCGGCGCGGAATGCGCGGGGCGTCCCCGCGCGGATCGTTTCCCGAGGCCTCAGGACTCCAGCGAACCGTCCAGGGTCTTCAGCGGACCGTAGAGGTTCGGCCGGCGGTCGCGGAACACGCCCCAGGCGCTGCGGGTGCGCTCCAGCGCATCGAGGTCGAAGGTGTGGACAAGGATACCTTCCTCGGTGCGGTTCAGCTCCTCGACTTTCTCGCCGAACGGGTCGGCGATGAACGAAGAACCATAGAAGGTGATGTCGTAGCCATCCTGCTCCTCGCGGCCGATGCGGTTGGAAGCCACCAGCGGCATCAGGTTGGCTCCGGCATGGCCTTGCTGCACGCGCTGCCAGTGATCGCGCGAGCTGATGCTGGCGTCGTGCGGTTCGCTACCGATGGCGGTCGGGTAGAACAGGAGTTCCGCGCCGAGCAAGGCCATGCTGCGCGCCGATTCGGGGAACCACTGGTCCCAGCAGATACCGACGCCGATCCGTGCGTAGCGGGTCTGCCAGACCTTGAAGCCGGTGTCGCCCGGATTGAAGTAGTACTTCTCGTGGTAGCCCGGGCCGTCCGGGATGTGGCTCTTGCGGTAGACCCCGAGGTTGCCGCCATCGGCGTCGATGACCGCGATGCTGTTGAAGCGGGCGCGCCCGGCGCGTTCGAAGAAGCTGATCGGCAATACCACCTGCAACTCCCGGGCGAGGGCCTGGAAGTGGGCGATGGCGGCGTTCTCCTCGACCGTGGTGGCCAGCTGCAGGTAGTCCGGGTTCGGCTTCTGGCAGAAGTAGGGGGTCTCGAACAGTTCCTGGATCAGGATGATCTGCGCACCCCTGGCGGCGGCCTGGCGCACCAGTTTCTCGGCGCGGGCGATGTTCGCCGGACGATCCCAGGAGCAGGCCATCTGGGTGGCGGCGACGGTGACGTTGCGGGTCATGGAGCACCTCGTGTGCTGGCTCGGATGGCTGCCGGGCTTGGCGGCGGCCGGTTGTGGGTCGGGCGGGAACGGGGTGTCGCGCCCGATCGAGTGATGGGCGGATTTATATCCGATAAAAATCGGACTGTGAAGCGGTTTAAGAGGGTGTTATGGATTTTCTATCGATTTAAATCGGATATAAATCCGGATAATGGTTCGCTACGCTTTTCCAGGATCGGCGGCAGGTAGAGCCCCAGGTAGGCGTCGAACACCCGCATGCCTTCTTCCGCCAGGCGTGCGTCGATGATCCCGTGACGCTGGACCGACAATGCGTAAACGCGATCGCCTAGCTCCATGGCCAGGCTGAAGATCTCGATATCGGTCGGCAGCGGTGGCAGCAGGAAATGCCGCTCGAACAGGGCGCGCATGGCCTGGCCGAGTTGCACGTCATGCTGGCGATCGGCCTGGGTGACTTCGGCCAGGCCGTGGCTGGCGAGAATCAGTTGGCGGGCCGCCGCGTCGCGGGCGTAGACCGCCAGCATGCGCTCCTCGACGATCCGCGACAGGTCGCGCCAGCAGCGCAGGCCTGCATGGTCCACCGGCTGTTCGAGGCACGCGCGGAAGGCGGCGTGGACCTCGCCGGTCAGCCCCTGGAGCAGGGCCGGCACGCTGGGGAAGAAGTGGTAGACCGACGATGGCGGCATTTCCGCGCGTTCGGCCACGCTATAGATGGTCAGGCCGCCGATGCCTTCGTCGGCGAGCAGGCCGCGGGCGGCGTCGAGGATCGCGGCGATCCGGGCCTGGCTGCTGGCGCGGGGCTTGCGGGTGGACGAGGTGGGCTGCATGGCGGGTCTCCGGGCGTGAGCGGCTATTGGACGCCAGCTCACGCGACCGGGGCAAGCCGCTCAGTGGCTGGCGCCGCGGAAGGCCTTCCAGATCTCGTCGACCACCGGCCGGAGCTTTTCCGGCGGCGTTTCCAGGGCGAACAGGCGGCGGCTGGTGTCGCGGTCCGGATACAGGCCCGGTTGCTGGCGCAGGGCGGGATCGAGGAAGCCGGCGGCGTCGGCGTTGCCGCTGGGGTAGAGGGTGGCGGCGGTGATCTGTGCGGCGATCTTCGGTTGCATCAGGTAGTCGATGAAACGGTGCGCCTCGCGTGGATGCTGGGCGCCGGCCGGGATCACCAGGTTGTCGATGAACAGCACCGAGCCTTCCTGCGGTACCTCGAAACTTACCGGCTGGCCCGCCTTGGCCGCGCGCAGGGCGTCGCCGACCCAGGCCATGGCCAGGCAGAGGCGACCGCCTTCGAGGTCGGCGATGTAGCGCTCGCTGTCGACGTAGCGCAGGTTCGGTCGCAGTCCGTGCAGCGCCTCGGCGGCGCGGCGTACCTGGCTCGGCGCAGTACGACCGAGGTTGCGGCCCTGGTAGTTGAGGAGGATCGCCAGGGTTTCGTCCGGCGCGTCCAGCAGGCTGATGCCGCAGCTTTTCAGGCGCTGGCTCTGGCTGGCGTCGAACAGCAGGCTCCAGCTGTTGGGCAGCGGCCCGCCATAGGCGGCTTCGGCCTGCGGGGTATTGATGGCCAGGCCTACGGCACCCCATAGATAGGGGACGGCGTGGCGATTGTCAGGATCGACCGCGGCCAGTTTGCTCAGCAATTGACGGTCGAGATGGCTGCGGTTGGGCAGCTGGGTGAAGTCCAGCGGCCGCAGCAGGTTGTCCTTCAGCAGGGCCGGCAGGGTGTCGTGGGAGGGGACGGCGACGTCGATCGCCTCGCCACTGCGCAGCGCCTTGTCCAGTTCCTCGGCGGTGGCGAAGGTGTGGTACTCGACGCGGATGCCGGTGTCCTTCTGGAAGGACTCGAGCACCTGCGGGTCGATGTAGTCGTTCCAGTTGTAGACGCGCAGGGTCTCCTCGGCCTGGGCCAGCCAGGGTGCGAGGGCGAGGAACAGCAGGGCGGAAAGGCGGGGCATGGAATCTTCTCGCTGGACGGAACGGAGCGGACGATGGTGCCGGAGCCAGGCGGCAGAGGCATTGATGCAGGCCAGCATCGAGTCTGGCGGGAGGCGTGGCGGCAGGCTGTGCCGTGGCGCACATTTCCCGGTTCCGAGAAAAGGACCGGGGCGGTTTCCCAGACACAGACGCCCCCGCGTTGAGTGTCTGCGAAACCGCCCCGGATTTCGCTGCGTACGGCGCCGGCCCAGGACCGGCGCGCCGATACCGCTACCTCAGACGGTATGCAGGTACCAGTTGTACTCGAGGTCGGAGATCGAGTGCTCGAACTCCTCCAGCTCGCTTTCCTTGCAGGCGACGAAGATGTCGATGTACTTCGGGTCGATGTACTTCGCCATGATCTCGCTTTCGTCCAGCTCGCGCAGGGCGTCGCGCAGGTTGTTCGGCAGGCTCGGCTCCATCTGCTCGTAGGAGTTGCCTTCGATCGGCGCGCCCGGCTCGACCTTGTTGGTCAGCCCGTGATGAACGCCTGCCAGCACCGCTGCCAGTAGCAGGTAGGGGTTGGCGTCGGCGCCGGCCACGCGGTGTTCCAGGCGTACCGCGTCCGGGCTGCCGGTGGGCACGCGCAGGGCCACGGTGCGGTTGTCCAGGCCCCAGCTCGGCGCGTTCGGCACGTAGAACTGCGAACCGAAGCGGCGGTAGGAGTTGACGTTCGGGCAGAGGAAGGCCATGGAGGCCGGCAGGGTCTCGAGCACACCGCCGATCGCATGGCGCAATGCGGCGTTCTGCTCGGGATCCTCGCTGGTGAAGATGTTGTTGCCATGCTTGTCGAGCAGCGAGATATGCACGTGCAGTCCGTTCCCGGCCTGGCCCGGATAGGGCTTGGCCATGAAGGTGGTGTCCATCTCGTGGTCGTAGGCGATGTTCTTGACCAGGCGCTTGAGCAGCACCGCGTGGTCGCAGGCCTTGAGGGCGTCGTTGACGTGGTTGAGGTTGACCTCGAACTGCGCCGGTGCGGATTCGGCGACGATGGCGTCGGCCGGGATGCCCTGGGCGCGGGCGCCGTCGATGATGTCCTGGAGGCACTCGACGTATTCGTCGAGGTCGTCGATGGAGTACACCTGCACCGACTGCGGACGCTTGCCGGAGATCGGCGAGCGAGGCGGTTGCGGCCGGCCGTTCACGTTCTCCTGGTCGATCAGGTAGAACTCCAGCTCGAAGGCGGCGACGATGGTCAGTTCCATCTCGGTGAACCTGGCCACCACCTGGCGCAGGACTTCGCGGGGGTCGGCGAAGAACGGCTCGCCTTCCAGTTCGTGCATGGTCATCAGCAGTTGCGCGGTCGGGCGCTTCTGCCAGGGTTCCATGGAGAGGGTGCCGGGGATCGGGTAGCAGATCCGGTCGGCGTCGCCGATGTCGAGACCCAGGCCGGTACTCTCTACGGTGGAGCCGGTGATATCGAGGGCGAACAGGGAAGCGGGGAGATTGATACCTTTTTCGAAGACTTTGTTCAGACTGTTGCGTTCGATCCGCTTGCCGCGAACCACGCCATTCATGTCTGCAATAAGGAGGTCGACGAACTGGACCTCGGGATGTTCCTTGAGGAACTCGCTCGGTTCAGTGAGCTGAACGGCACGCTGGGGTACCGACATGATGCAACACCTTTTTTGTTAAAAATTTCAATCATGCGGGGGGTAGGCTATGAGTCAATCCGAAAGCCTGTGGGATGTCAATAGCCGCCAAAAACGCCCTCTTGTGGGGCGTTGAGGCCGTTTTCAGGGCATTTTCGCCGGACGAAAAGCCGAAAAAAACCTCGCGTCGAAGGGTGTTCAGGAGTGCGTGTTCAATTTTTTACAGGCCTATTGTGTAAAAAAATGAACAACGCTAAGCTCGGCCAAACCCCATAACATCTACAAACAACGGGTGTCTCATGTCTCGCCTGCCGTTAATCGGCGTCACCGCCTGCACCAAGCAGATCGGTCTTCATCCCTACCACATTGCCGGCGACAAATATCTGCGTGCCGTCGTCAACGGCGCTGGCGGTCTCCCGCTGATCATTCCTGCGCTGGGCGAGTCGATCGACCAGGCAGCCCTGCTGGACAGCGTCGACGGCTTGCTCTTCACTGGCTCGCCGTCGAACGTCGAGCCCCGTCATTATAGTGGACCGGCGAGCGAGCCCGGCACCCTCCACGACTCCGACCGCGACGCCACCACGTTGCCGCTGGTCCGCGCCGCCATCGACGCCGGCATTCCGGTCCTCGGCATCTGCCGCGGTTTCCAGGAAATGAACGTGGCTTTCGGCGGCAGCCTGCACCAGAAGGTGCACGAGGTCGGAACCTTCATGGACCACCGCGAGCCGGCCGACCAGCCGCTCGAGGTTCAGTACGCGCCGCGCCATGCCATGCATGTGCAGCCGGGCGGAGTGCTCGCCGGTATCGGCTTGCCGAGCGAGTTCCAGGTCAATTCCATCCATGGCCAGGGCGTTGATCGTCTGGCGCCGGGCCTTCGAGTAGAAGCACTGGCGCCTGACGGGTTGGTCGAAGCCATCTCCGTAGAAGGTGCAAAAGCCTTCGCTCTTGGTGTGCAATGGCACCCGGAGTGGCAGGTTCTGACGAACCCCAACTATCTCGCTATCTTCCAGGCTTTCGGTAAGGCCTGCAGCAAGAGGGCGGGGCAACGTTGAGTCCGGCTGTTGGGGCCGGACTCTCAACCCTGAGGTCTTTATGACTACCAAGTTAGACCAGCTGACCAGCTGGCTGAAGGAACGCAAGATCACCGAAGTGGAATGCCTGATTTCCGATCTGACAGGCATCGCCCGCGGCAAGATCTCGCCGACCAACAAATTCATCGCGGAAAAGGGCATGCGCCTGCCGGAGAGCGTTCTGCTGCAGACCGTCACCGGCGACTACGTGGAAGACGACATTTACTACGACCTGCTCGACCCGGCCGACATCGATATGGTCTGCCGCCCGGACGAGAATGCCGTGTTCCTCGTCCCCTGGGCCATCGAGCCCACCGCGATGGTGATCCACGACACCTTCGACAAGCTCGGCAATCCCATCGAGCTGTCGCCGCGCAACATCCTCAAGCGCGTGTTGAAGATGTATGCCGACAAGGGCTGGCGGCCGATCGTGGCGCCAGAGATGGAGTTCTACCTGACCAAGCGCAGCGACGACCCCGACTATCCGTTGCAGGCCCCGGTGGGCCGCTCCGGACGCCAGGAAACCGGGCGTCAGTCGTTCTCCATCGACGCCGCCAACGAGTTCGACCCGCTGTTCGAGGACATGTACGACTGGTGCGAGGCCCAGGGCCTTGACCTGGATACGCTGATCCACGAGGAAGGCACCGCGCAGATGGAGATCAACTTCCGTCATGGCGACGCCCTCGACCTGGCCGACCAGATCCTGGTGTTCAAGCGCACCATGCGCGAGGCCGCGCTCAAGCACAACGTCGCCGCGACCTTCATGGCCAAGCCGATGACCGGCGAGCCGGGCAGCGCGATGCACCTGCACCAGAGCATCGTCGACGTGAAGACCGGCAAGAACATCTTCTCCAATGCCGACGGCACCATGAGCGAGCTGTTCCTGCACCATATCGGCGGCCTGCAGAAGTTCATCCCGGAAGTGCTGCCGCTGTTCGCGCCCAACGTGAACTCGTTCCGCCGCTTCCTGCCCGATACCTCGGCGCCGGTGAACGTCGAGTGGGGCGAAGAGAACCGTACCGTCGGCCTGCGCGTGCCGGACTCCAGCCCGGAGAACCGCCGGGTCGAGAACCGTCTCGCCGGCGCCGACGCCAACCCTTACCTGGCGCTGGCTGCCAGCCTGCTGTGCGGCTACATCGGCATGGTCGAAGGCATCAAGCCGAGCGCCCAGGTCAAAGGTCGCGGCTATGAACGCCGCAACCTGCGCCTGCCGCTGACGATCGAAGCGGCGCTGGAGCGCATGGAGAACTGCAAGCCCCTCGAGCAGTATCTCGGCAGCAAGTTCATCAGCGGCTACGTCGCGGTGAAGCGTGCGGAGCACGAGAATTTCAAGCGGGTAATCAGCTCCTGGGAGCGGGAATTCCTCCTGCTTTCCGTTTGATCCTGACCGGGGGCGGCCGGCGTGGTCCGCCGCTCCCGGACAGTCTTGAATAGAAGAGGTGTGACATGAACAGCCAAATCACCAACGCCAAGACCCGTGAGTGGCAGGCGTTGAGCCGCGACCACCATCTGCCGCCGTTCACCGACTACAAGCAGTTGAACGAGAAGGGCGCGCGGATCATCACCAAGGCCGAAGGCGTCTATATCTGGGACAGCGAGGGCAACAAGATCCTCGATGCGATGGCCGGCCTCTGGTGCGTCAACGTCGGCTACGGCCGCGAGGAGCTGGTCCAGGCCGCCACCCGGCAGATGCGCGAGTTGCCGTTCTACAACCTGTTCTTCCAGACCGCCCACCCGCCGGTGGTCGAGCTGGCCAAGGCGATCGCCGACGTCGCTCCGGAAGGCATGAACCACGTGTTCTTCACCGGCTCCGGCTCCGAGGCCAACGACACCGTGCTGCGTATGGTCCGCCACTATTGGGCGACCAAGGGCCAGCCGCAGAAGAAAGTGGTGATCGGCCGCTGGAACGGCTACCACGGCTCCACCGTCGCCGGCGTCAGCCTGGGCGGCATGAAGGCGTTGCATGAGCAGGGTGATTTCCCCATCCCGGGCATCGTCCACATCGCCCAGCCCTACTGGTACGGCGAGGGCGGCGACATGTCGCCGGACGAGTTCGGCGTCTGGGCCGCCGAGCAGCTGGAGAAGAAGATTCTCGAAGTGGGCGAGGAAAACGTCGCCGCCTTCATCGCCGAGCCGATCCAGGGCGCCGGCGGCGTGATCGTCCCGCCGGACACCTACTGGCCGAAGATCCGCGAGATCCTCGCCAAGTACGACATCCTGTTCATCGCCGACGAAGTGATCTGCGGCTTCGGCCGTACCGGCGAGTGGTTCGGCAGCCAGTACTACGGCAACGCCCCGGACCTGATGCCGATCGCCAAGGGCCTCACCTCCGGCTACATCCCCATGGGCGGGGTGGTGGTGCGCGACGAGATCGTCGAAGTGCTCAACCAGGGCGGCGAGTTCTACCACGGCTTCACCTATTCCGGTCACCCGGTGGCGGCCGCCGTGGCCCTGGAGAACATCCGCATCCTGCGCGAAGAGAAGATCATCGAGAAGGTGAAGGCGGAAACGGCACCGTATTTGCAGAAACGCTGGCAGGAGCTGGCCGACCACCCGTTGGTGGGCGAAGCGCGCGGGGTCGGCATGGTCGCCGCCCTGGAGCTGGTCAAGAACAAGAAGACCCGCGAGCGTTTCACCGACAAGGGCGTCGGGATGCTGTGCCGGGAACATTGTTTCCGCAACGGTTTGATCATGCGCGCGGTGGGCGACACTATGATTATCTCGCCGCCGCTGGTGATCGATCCGTCGCAGATCGATGAGTTGATCACCCTGGCGCGCAAGTGCCTCGATCAGACCGCCGCCGCCGTCCTGGCTTGAGTCCCTGAGCGGACTTTTGCCAGACTGCGCCAGTGCGTTGGCCAGGCTCACCGGGTGGTGACGCGATCGGTTGCGCCACCGCCCGGATACTTCAACAAAAATGGAGCTACCCCGCATGATGAAACGTTTCGGTAAGACCCTGCTCGCCCTGACCTTGGCGGGCTCTGTGGCCGGTATGGCGCAGGCTGCGGACAACAAGGTGCTGCACGTGTACAACTGGTCCGACTACATCGCGCCGGACACCCTGGAGAAGTTCACCAAGGAAACTGGGATCAAGGTCGTCTACGACGTCTACGACAGCAACGAAGTGCTGGAAGCCAAGTTGCTGGCGGGCAAGTCCGGGTACGACGTGGTGGTGCCGTCCAACTCCTTCCTCGCCAAGCAGATCAAGGCCGGGGTCTACCAGAAACTCGACAAGTCCAAGCTGCCGAACTGGAAGAACCTGAACAAGGACCTGATGCACACCCTGGAAGTCAGCGACCCGGGCAACGAGCATGCGATTCCCTACATGTGGGGCACCATCGGCATCGGCTACAACCCGGACAAGGTCAAGGCGGCCTTCGGCGACAACGCGCCGGTGGATTCCTGGGACCTGGTATTCAAGCCGGAGAACATCCAGAAGCTGAAGCAGTGCGGCGTCAGCTTCCTCGACTCGCCGACCGAGATCCTCCCGGCGGCCCTGCATTATCTCGGCTACAAGCCGGACACCGACAATCCCAAGGAACTCAAGGCGGCCGAAGAGCTGTTCCTGAAGATCCGTCCCTACGTCACCTACTTCCACTCGTCGAAGTACATTTCCGACCTGGCCAACGGCAACATCTGCGTCGCCATCGGCTACTCCGGCGACATCTACCAGGCCAAGTCCCGCGCCGAAGAGGCGAAGAACAAGGTCACCGTCAAGTACAACATTCCCAAGGAAGGCGCCGGCAGCTTCTTCGACATGGTCGCCATTCCGAAGGACGCCGAGAACACCGAGGGCGCCCTGGCCTTCGTCAACTTCCTGATGAAGCCGGAAATCATGGCCGAGATCACCGACGTGGTTCAGTTCCCCAACGGCAACGCGGCGGCCACCCCGCTGGTGTCCGAGGCGATCCGCAACGACCCGGGCATCTACCCGAGCGAAGAGGTCATGAAGAAGCTGTATACCTTCCCCGACCTGCCGGCCAAGACCCAGCGGGCGATGACCCGCAGCTGGACCAAGATCAAGTCCGGCAAGTGATCCGCGAGGAGCCCGGCGGCGCCTGAAGCCGCCGGCGCTCCGGCACGAGAGAACCGGAACGCGGCCGGGTTTCCTCCGGCCACGCTCCCCTGCGAAGAGGTTCGACTCTTTTGCCCGTTCGTCCAGACGCTTCCTCCTGGGGGCCCGACGACCGGACGCAGTATCGACGACGAAGACGCTGCCATGGGCGCTGCGCCAATCTGCCGCGCCGGGGCCGGTCGTGTCGCTCGCACCGGGGCCGAGGGCCCGGAAAACCTGAAACCAACACGCCGGTAGGGAACCCAGCTCACTCATGTTTCCCGGCGGAATCGTCGGGTTGTCATGAAACCCGAGTGATCTGGGCTTACATCGGCACTTGAAGAACACGGGTCGAACAGGCAGGGTGCTGCCGTGAAAAGGCCCGGAACAGGAGTCGGACATGCAACATTCCATTGGCAAGACACTGCTGGTAGCCGCTCTGGCTACGGCGATCGCGGGCCCCGTGCAGGCGGAGAAGAAGAGCCTGCACATCTATAACTGGACCGATTACATCGCTCCCACCACCCTCAAGGACTTCACCAAGGAGAGCGGGATCGACGTCAGCTACGACGTCTTCGACTCCAACGAGACCCTCGAGGGCAAGCTGGTCTCCGGCCACTCCGGCTATGACATCGTGGTGCCGTCGAACAACTTCCTCGGCAAGCAGATCCAGGCCGGTGCCTTCCAGAAGCTGGACAAGAGCAAGCTGCCGAACTGGAAGAACCTCGATCCGGCGCTGCTCAAGCAACTGGAGGTCAGCGACCCGGGCAACCAGTACGCGGTTCCCTACCTGTGGGGCACCAACGGCATCGGTTACAACGTGGCCAAGGTCAAGGAAGTCCTCGGTGACCAGCCGATCGACTCCTGGGCCATCCTCTTCGAGCCGGAGAACATGAAGAAGCTCGCCAAGTGCGGCGTGGCCTTCATGGACAGCGGTGACGAGATGCTGCCCGCCGCCCTCAACTACCTGGGGCTGGATCCCAACACCCACGACCCGAAGGACTACAAGAAGGCCGAGGAAGTCCTGACCAAGGTTCGCCCCTACGTCAGCTACTTCCACTCCTCCAAGTACATCTCCGACCTGGCCAACGGCAACATCTGCGTCGCCTTCGGCTATTCCGGGGACGTCTTCCAGGCCGCTGCCCGCGCCGAAGAGGCCGGCAAGGGCATCGACATCCAGTACGTGATTCCCAAGGAAGGCGCCAACCTGTGGTTCGACCTGATGGCGATTCCCGCCGATGCCAAGGCCGCCGATAACGCCTACGCGTTCATCGACTACCTGCTGCGTCCGGAGGTGATCTCCAAGGTCAGCGACTACGTCGGCTACGCCAACGCGATACCGGGGGCCCGCCCGCTGATGGACAAGAGCGTCAGCGACAGCGAGGAGGTGTATCCGCCGCAGGCCGTGCTCGACAAGCTCTACGTTTCCGCCGTGTTGCCGGCCAAGGTGCTGCGCCTGCAGACCCGTACCTGGACCCGGATCAAGACCGGCAAATAAGTTCAAATTCCGCCCGGTAGCGTGACCGGGCTCAACGACTTGGGAGTTGTGGTAATGGCGATAGCCTCCGGTGCCTACAAGAAAGCCCTAGAGGGCAACCAGCAGCCGAAAGAGGTGCTGGTAAAGATCGACCGGGTAACCAAGCAGTTCGACGAGACGCTGGCGGTGGACACCGTGTCCCTGACCATCAACAAGGGCGAGATCTTCGCCCTGCTCGGCGGCTCCGGTTCGGGTAAATCCACCCTGTTGCGCATGCTCGCCGGTTTCGAGCGGCCCACCGAGGGGCGGATCTTCCTCGATGGCCAGGACATCACCGACCTGCCGCCCTACGAGCGGCCGATCAATATGATGTTCCAGTCCTATGCGCTGTTCCCGCACATGAGCGTGGCGCAGAACATCGCCTTCGGCCTCAAGCAGGACGGCCTGCCCAAGGCCGAGATCGACGAGCGCGTGGCCGAGATGCTCAAGCTGGTGCACATGACCCAGTACGCCAAGCGCAAGCCGCACCAGCTCTCCGGCGGCCAGCGCCAGCGGGTGGCCCTGGCCCGTTCGCTGGCCAAGCGGCCGAAGCTGCTGCTGCTCGACGAGCCGATGGGCGCGCTGGACAAGAAGCTGCGCTCGCAGATGCAACTGGAACTGGTGGAGATCATCGAGCGCGTCGGCGTGACCTGCGTGATGGTGACCCACGACCAGGAAGAGGCCATGACCATGGCCCAGCGCATCGCCATCATGCACCTGGGCTGCATCGAGCAGATCGGCAGCCCGATGGACATCTACGAGACCCCGGCGAGCCGCCTGGTCTGCGAGTTCATCGGCAACGTCAACCTGTTCGACGGCGTGCTGGTGGAGGACGTGCAGGACCATGCGGTGATCGCCTGCCCGCAGCTGGAGAACCCGATCTACATCGGCCACGGCATCAGCACCCGCGCCGAGGACAAGCGCATCACCTACGCGCTGCGGCCGGAGAAAGTGATGATCAGCGCGCAGAAGCCGGACAACCTGGAACACGCCGGGCACAACTGGGCCCAGGGCACCGTCTACGACATCGCCTACCTTGGCGGCCACTCGGTGTACTACATCAAGCTGGCCTCCGGGATGATCGTCCAGGCCTTCATGGCCAACGCCGAGCGCCACGTCGCCCGGCCGACCTGGGACCAGTCGGTGTACATCAGCTGGTACGACGACAGCGGCGTGGTACTGCAGTCATGAAATTCGCCAACAGCCTGAAAAAGCGCATGCCCACCGGGCGGCATGCGGTCATCGGGGTGCCGTTCCTGTGGCTCTTCCTGTTCTTCCTGCTGCCCTTCGCCATCGTGCTGAAGATCAGCCTGGCGGAAGCGGACGTGGCCATCCCGCCCTACACCGAGATCTTCGCCTACGCGGACCAGCAGTTGCAGGTGCTCCTCAACCTCGGCAACTACCTGATGCTGACCGATGACCCGCTCTACATCGATGCCTACCTCGGCTCGCTGAAGATGGCCTTCATCAGTACCCTGATCTGCCTGCTGGTGGGCTACCCGATGGCCTACGCCATCGCCCGCTCCAGCCAGTCCTCGCAGACCGTCCTGCTGCTGCTGATCATGATGCCGACCTGGACGGCGATCCTGATCCGGGTCTATGCCTGGATGGGCATCCTTTCCAACAACGGCCTGCTCAACAGCGTACTGATGGGGCTGGGGCTCATCAGCGAGCCGCTGACCATCCTCAATACCAACATCGCGGTGTACATCGGCATCGTCTATTCCTACCTGCCGTTCATGATCCTGCCGCTCTACGCCAACCTGGTGAAGCACGACCCGAGCCTGCTGGAGGCCGCTTCCGACCTGGGCGCGCGTAACTTCACCAGCTTCTGGAAGATCACCGTGCCGCTGTCGAAGAACGGCATCATCGCCGGCTGCATGCTGGTGTTCATCCCGGCGGTGGGCGAGTTCGTCATCCCGGAACTGCTCGGCGGCCCCGAGACCCTGATGATCGGCAAGGTGCTCTGGCAGGAGTTCTTCAACAACCGCGACTGGCCGGTGGCGTCCGCCCTGGCGGTGGTGATGCTGGCGATCCTGATCATCCCGATCATCCTGTTCAACAAGAACCAGGCCAAAGAACTGGAGGGCAAGGTATGAGCCAGCACAGCGTATCCCGCTCCGTATCCCGTTCAACAGGCTCTCCATCCAGAAGCGTGGCCAAAGAACTGGAGGGCAAGGTATGAAGCGCTGGAATTTCTCCAACGTCATGCTGATCGTCGGCCTGCTCTTCATCTACCTGCCGATGCTGATCCTGGTGATCTATTCGTTCAACGCCTCCAAGCTGGTGACGGTGTGGGGCGGCTGGTCGGTGAAGTGGTACGTCGGCCTGCTGGACAACACCCAACTGGTCAGTTCGGTCGGACGCTCCCTGGAGATCGCCTTCTATACGGCGTTCTCCTCGGTGCTCCTCGGCACCCTGGCGGCCTTCGTCCTCACCCGCATCCCGCGCTTCCGCGGTCGTACGCTGTTCGGCGGCATGGTCACCGCGCCGCTGGTGATGCCGGAAGTGATCACCGGCCTGTCGCTGCTGCTGTTGTTCGTGGCCATGGCGCAACTGATCGGCTGGCCGCAGGAACGGGGTATCGTGACCATCTGGATCGCCCACACCAGCTTCTGCTCGTCCTACGTGGCGGTGGTGGTGTCGGCGCGCCTGCGTGAACTCGACCTGTCGATCGAGGAAGCGGCGATGGACCTGGGCGCCAAGCCCTGGAAGGTGTTCCTGCTGATCACCATCCCGATGATCGCGCCCTCGCTGGCGGCGGGCGGCATGATGTCCTTCGCCCTGTCGCTGGACGACCTGGTACTGGCCAGCTTCGTCTCCGGACCCGGCTCGACCACCTTGCCGATGGAAGTGTTCTCGGCGGTACGCCTGGGCGTGAAGCCGGAGATCAACGCGGTGGCCAGCCTGATCCTGCTGAGCGTTTCGCTGTTCACCTTCTTCGCCTGGTACTTCACCCGCCAGGCCGAGGAGCGGCGTCGCCGGGCGATCCAGCAGGCGATGGAAGAGACCGCGACCGACTGGCAGAAAGGCTCGCCGACCCCGGCCTGAGCCCTCCGCCGAAAAGAAAAGGCCACCTGCGGGTGGCCTTTTTCATTGGCGCGTCGGTGGCGGGAAATGCCTGGCTACGCTCCGTAGGGCGACGCCCGAGGCGTTATCCGCCGATAGCCCGTTGTATCCGGCGGACAACCACCATGCGGCTACTCGCCCGACCCCACGCCGGCCGGCTCAGCGCTTCGGCTCCAGCACCAGCACGCCCTTGCTGTTCGCCTTCACCTCGTTTTCCTCGTAGTGCTGCGGCAGGTAGTGGCCCTCGATGTAGGCCTCGGCCTGGTCGTCGTAGTGGCCGTCGAAGGGCACGCCGCTCTGCCCGACCGGGTTGATGCCGAGGCTGTGGGTCGGGTCGGCGAAGTCCACCAGGCGCCGGGTCGATGGACCGTAGGTGACCGCCCAGGGGGCCGGGCCGATCTTCGCCGACAGATTGTTCGGTACCTCGTGGGTGCCGGGGGCGGCGAACGGACCGACGTTGAGAAGGCGCCTGAGCAGCGCTTGCTGGCCCAGGGCGTGCTCGTGGGTCAGGGTATGCGCCTTGCCCCACAGCCAGCCGGACGGGTCGTTGCCGAGGGTGCTGCGCAGATGCGCGAGGGAGGCGTTCCAGGCGGTCCTGACGATATCCGCGCGGGTTTCCCGGCGTTCTGTGCGGCGGTCGTCCCACCAGGGCGAGTCGGCGTCGCCAGCCAGCCGAGGCAGCGCGCTGTCGATGGCGCGGGTGGCGATCAGGCTGTCGAAGAAGGCATCGCCCAGTTCGTCGTGCAAGGCGCCCTCGGCAATCTGGAACAGCAACTGGTTGAACAGCGTGGCGGCGGTCGAGTCGACCGGGTAGTCGCCGTTCCAGGCCGCCAGTTGCTCGACCAGGCGCTTGCCTTCGGCGTCGTCGACCACCTCGCGCAGGACCGGCAGCAAGGGTGCGAGCAGGCGTGGCGCGTAGCCGGTGCGATTGCCGAGTTGCAGCGCGCGGCTGTTGTCCAGGTTCCATTTGGTGCCGCGGTCGGCCAGTTGGGTATCCAGCCACTGGCCGCGGTCCGCCAGGTTGTAGTAGCCGGGAATCGGCCGGCCATTGGTCGGGACCGGCTGGAAGTTGGCGGAGACGATGTAGCCGCGCGCCGGGTTTTCCTCCTGTGGGTTGTCGGCGAACGGATAGAAGCCGGACTTGTCCGCCTCGCCCTTGCTGCCGTCGAGGATGAAGCTCGGGTTCACCCCCTCCGGCCGCTTCGGCAGGGCCGCCGAGGCCCACCAGCCGATATCGCCGGCGGCATTGGCCCAGACCAGGTTGAGTCCCGGCGAATGGATCTTCGAGGCCGCCGCGCGGGCCTTGGCCAGGGTATCGGCGCGATTCAGCTGGTAGAAGGCGTCGAGCACCGGGTTCTCGGTCTCGAGGAAAGCCCACCACATGGCGATCGGGGTCTTGCCGGAGCTGGCGCCGAGCGCGTCGTTGACGATCGGACCGTGGGGCGAGCGGCGCAGGGTGAGCTTCACCGGCGCAGCGCCCTTGACCGCGATTTCCTGCTCCTCGCTCTGCAGGTCGACCCATTCGCCCTGGTACCAGACCTGGTTGGGGTTGTCCGGGTTGACCTTCTCGGCGACCAGGTCGAGGTCGTCGTTCTGGAACATCGTCAGGCTCCAGCCGAACGCACGGTTGTGGCCCAGCGAGGCGAAGGGGTTGAGCGCCTGGTGGTGGCCATAGAGTTCGAAGCCGGGCGCGCTCAGCTGGGCCTCGTACCATACCGCCGGCGCGGCGAAGCGGATATGCGGGTCGCCGGCCAGCAGGGGCTTGCCGCTGGCGGTGCGGCTGCCGGCGACGACCCAGGCGTTGCTGCCCTCGAACTGCGGCAGGCCGGCGTCCTCCAGGGCCTGCTGGCTGAGACGGGCGAGGGCGCCGAGGTCCTTCCAGTCGCCGGCGCCCAGTGCGCCGGAGGGCGTCAGCACGCCCTGCGGATGCCAGTCGAGATCGAAGATGCGCAGGTAGTCGCTGCCCAGTTCGTCGCGGATGTAGGTCAGCACCGGCTCGGTGCGGAAGGCGGCAGCGAAGCTGTAGGCCATGTAGCCGGCGATGCTCAGGGTATCTTCGGGGGTGAAGGGACGCCTGGGTATGCCCAGCAGATCGAATTCGAGCGGCGCCGGGTTGTTTTCCTGGAACTGGTTGACCCCGTCCAGGTAGGCCTCCAGCACTTTCCAGGGCTGCGACTGCTTGTCCTGGCGGGCGCTGTATTCGGCGGCGTGGTCGCGGATGCGCAGGGTGCGGAACAGACGGTCGGTATCCACCAGCTTGGGTCCGAGCACTTCGGCCAGCTCGCCGCGCGCCAGGCGCCGCAGCATTTCCATCTGGAACAGGCGGTCCTGGGCGTGCACGTAGCCGAGGGCGCGGTAGAGGTCGGTCTGGTTCTGCGCGTACAGGTGCGGAACCCCGCGCTCGTCGTAGCGCACGTCGACCGGCGCCTGCAGGTGGGCCACGGCGAGCGAGCCGTTGCGGAGCGGCTGCTTGGCATGGAGGTACCAGGCGCCGCCGGCAGCCGCGGCGGCGACCGCCACGGCGATCACGGTCAGGGTGCGTTTCATCGATCCTTTCTCCTTGTTGTAGTGCCGAGCATTCTGCGGATGCCGCCGGCCCGCGGCATTGACCGAATGCTCGGACCCTGGAAGTCTTTGGTCAATCGCGAGGAGCCGCCATGCAGGACGACCCGTCTACCAGCCCCCTGACCCATTCCGCCACGTTGCGGCGTCTGTTGTATGAAGCCCTGGACGCCCTCGGGCTCGACCCCACCCGCGTCTACCGCAGCGTCTACCGGCGTATCCCGCTGCCGCCGCCGACCCTGGGCGGCCGCCTGGTGCATGACAACGCCCCGTTGTTCTGGACCGAGCTGGCGGCGGTGACCGGCGATGCCGACATCGGCCTGCACCTGGGCGAGGCAATGAAGCCGCGCCTGCTCGATGTGGTCGGCTACCTGCTGCTGTCCGCGCGCGACCTGGAGGAGGCGCTGCGCAGCTTCGTGCGTTTCCAGCACATTCTCTCCGGCGGTTTCGCCGCGCGCCTCGAGGTCGAAGGGGAAACGGCAAGGCTGATCCTCGACATCAACTACCTGGGCTATGCCTCGCTGCGCCAGCAGATCGAATGCCTGATGCTGCTGTTCCTCAAGCTGCTGGCGCTGATCAGCGACGACGAGTTCGTCGCCGAGCGCATCGAGTTCCGCCACCGAGCCCCGCCGCGGCTGGGCGAACACCGCCGGTTGTTCGGCAGGCTGCCGCTGTTCTCGCGGCCGCACGATGCCCTGGTGTTTTCCGCCGCCTTGCTGCGGCGTCCTTCGCGCAACGCCAATCCGGACATGCATGACGTGCTGACCCGCCACGCGGAAGAACAGTCCCGCGAACTCAGCGAGAACCGCTTGCTCAATCGCGTGCGCTACCTGATCGAGCTGCGCCTCGGGGAGGGCTATGGCTTGCGCCAGTGCGCGGCGGAGCTGGGCCTTGGCAGCGGTGCCTTGCAGCGTGCGCTGGCCGCTGGGGGAGCGAGTTTCCGGCAGGTTCGCGATGAGGTTCGCCGGCAGCGGGCGAGCGAGATGCTGTTGGCCGGTCGCGCCATCCGCGAGGTGGCCAAGGCTTGCGGGTTCGCCGAGCTGTCGCCGTTCTACCGGGCCTTTCGCCGCTGGCACGCCGCGCCCCCGGAGCAATACAGGGCGCGGCTGGCGAAGCGGGAAGAGGGTTACTCGACCAGCGGTACCTGACGGCCGATCTCCAGGGTGGCGATGGCGTCGAGCTGGATCTCGATCTGCAGGAAGCGCATGGCGCGCTTGGGCGAGACGTTCTTGGCGATGCGCTTGACGTACTTGTCGCGCAGTTCCAGACGGTCCTCCTGGAGGTCGTCGACACGCTCGATCAGCTTGCTCGCCTGGTCGTCGCTGACGTTGCCGCTGTTGTAGGCCTGGGCGTAGTCGAGCAGGAGCTTGAGGGTTTCCTTGCTGAGCTTGTCCGACTCGGTGCGGTAGGTGTTGTAGATCGGCCAGAACTTCTCGCCTTCCTGGTCGGTGAGGTTCATGTTGGCCTCGACGATGCGCTTGCGCTTGTAGTCGACGTCGGCCAGGTCGTTCTGGATCTGCGCCTGGTGCTCCTTCATCAGTTCCTTGCTGCTGGGCTGAGGGTCGTTCTGGGCGGCCATCAGCGGCAGGCTGACGAGGGCGAGCAGGGCGAGGGTGGGACGTAGGGACATGCAGCGACTCCTTGGTTCGGCAACGGCCCCTCGTGGGCCGACCCGGGCAGTGTAGCCGCTACGCCTTCCGGCGCCCCCTCCGGAAGGCCCGGTGTTGAGCCAGGTCAGCCTTTTTCCGGGGTCCAGGGGCAGTAGCAACCCACGGCGAGGGTATGGGTGGCATCCACCGGACGTCCCTGCAGCAGCGCTTCGAGGATCGGTTCGATGAAGCTGTTGCTGGAGGTGCATACCGCGCCCTCGCTATAGGGGCCGAAGTAGGCCAGGCGGCCGTCGCGGTCCCAGATCGCCACGGCCGGGCTGGCCGGCAACTGCTCGGAACCGGGCAGACCAGCGAGGGGGCGCAGGGCGGCCAGGTTGTCCGGCAGGCGGCCCTGGCTGCCAGGCTTCTGCAGGACATGGAACTCCACGCCCTTGCCGGCGAAGCGTTCGATCAGCTCGCCGAGGTGCTGCTGGTTGCCGACGTTGCAGGGGCAGGCCGGGTCCCAGAAATGCACCAGGCGGATCGCCCCCGGCCCGGCCAGCTCGGCCGGCAGGCGCAGGCTGTCGCCGGAGAACAGGGTGGTCTGCTCGCTGAACGGGCGGATGTAGCGGATCTCGAACCACCAGTAGGCGGCGAGCAGGCCGCCGGCCCAGAGCAGGCCGACCAGGCTGACGAGGAGCGTCTTGCGGCGGGGAGTCATGGCATTCACACGGAAAACGGGTGCCAAGCTTGCCATGTGTTCGCGCGCAGCTGAATATCCCTGGGTTTCGCCCGTGGCCCGGCCACGAATCGATTGCAGCCCGGAACCGCCGATGTCAGAAGCCTTCAACCCCGATTACCTGCGCCAGCACCTGCGACCCTTGGCCGCGGCCGAGGCGGACGCCGCCGTCCTCGCCTACCAGGCCTACTACGGCCTGGACCTGCGCTCCCGCCATCCGCGCCTGCAAGCGCGGCTCGGCAGCATGGCGGTCGACGGGCGCCGCCTGGCGGTGCAGGCCTGGCTGCTGCCGGAAGCGCGCGGCAGCCTGTTGCTGATGCATGGCTATTACGACCACATGGGACTGTATCGGCACGTGGTCGACTGGGCGCTGGGCATGGGTTTCTCGGTGCTCGCCTGCGACCTGCCGGGGCATGGCCTGTCCGAAGGCGAGCGGGCCAGCATCCGCGACTTCGCCGAATACCAGGCGGTGTTCAAGGGCCTGCTGGGCCAGGCTGCCGAACTCGACCTGGCGGCGCCCTGGCACCTCTGCGGACAAAGCACCGGGGGGGCGATCCTGCTGGACTACCTGCTGCACGGCGGCGAACGTCCCGAGCTGGGCGAGACGATTCTCCTGGCGCCGCTGGTGCGCCCGCGCGCCTGGGGCTGGTCGAAGCTCAGCTACCGCCTGCTGAGCCCCTTCGTCGACTCGATCCCGCGGCGCTTCTCGGAGAACTCCAGCGATCCGCAGTTCCTCGACTTCCTCCGCGAGCACGATCCGTTGCAGCCACGCACCCTGCCGACCGCCTGGGTCGGCGCGCTGACCCGCTGGGTGCCGCGCATCGAGCGGGCACCTCGGCGTGCCCTGAGCCCCCTGGTGGTGCAGGGCGAGTCCGACGAGACGGTGGACTGGCGCCATGGCCTGAAGGTGCTGCGGGAGAAATTCGACGAGCCGCGGATACTGTTGCTGGAAGAGGCGCGCCATCACCTGGCGAACGAAAGCGAGGGGCTGCGGCGGCGCTATTTCGATTTCCTGAGCGACGCGCTGGGGGCCTGAGTTCCAGGCCCCGCGTCGATCAGGGGGCGACCGCCTGGTCCACCGCCAGGCCGGCTTTCAGCGCGGCCAGGGCCGCCTGGTAGTAGCTGCGGCCGGCCGGCGACTCGGCGAAGTTCACGTACTGGGTGAGTTCCGCATCGGAGAGATCGCGGTAGACATACAGCAGGGTGTTCTCCAGGTCCGCGCCGATCTGCTGCACCAGGCGCTGGCGCTGGCCTTCCAGCAACTGGCCGGTCTGTCCGCCGCCAAGCAGGCCGGGGAGGCCCGGAAGCATCTGGCTGAGGCTGTCGGCGGCGACCCCGGCCAGGGCCAGGCTGACTTCCGCGCCGGCCTCTCGGGCCGGAAGGACCTGGGCCAGGCGCTTGACCAGGGCCCGGCGTGGCTCGCTGGCGGTCTGCCGCGGCAGGCCGTTGCTGTGCTGGAGCAACTGGTCGCGGCGGGTGGCGAGCACCTCGGCGGCGACCACCTTGCGCCCCAGCGGCGACTCGAAGAAATTCAGCGGGCTGGCGCTGTCCGGCAGGTTCTCGCGCAGGCCGTTGAGGGCGCGCTGGTCGACTTCGGTCGGGGCGAAGCGGCGATTGCTGTTGTCCACCAGGGTCTGGTAGAGCGCGGGCGGCAGCTTGTCCTGGTAGCGCTTCTGCGCCGCGTCCAGGGCATCGCTGAAATGCGCGCGCTGGTCGGGCCAGCCAGCGGCCTGGTACAGGCGTTGATAAGGGTCGGCCAGGGCGGGCAGACCAACCAGCAGTAAAGCGAAGGCGAGCAAAGCGCGCATTGATACTCCTTTGGCGGCGAAAGCCTCGTCGTTCGGGTGGTGCCGTCCATGGGGCGCTATTGTCGACATGCGGCGGACCGCTTGTCGAGACACCGGGGCGGCACGCTACAATGGACAATGCACATCAACGTCAATCATCCACTCCTGCATCGCATCGTCGATGAACTGGTCGACCAGGGCTGGTCGCACCAGAGCATCTTCATGCCTGAGCGTCTGACCACCAGATTGGCCGAAGAGTGCCGCACCCGTGCGGTCGCGGGCGACCTGACCCCGGCGGCGATCGGCCGCGGCGACGGCCAGGTGATCCGCGAAGGCATCCGCGGCGACCTCACGCAATGGCTGGAGCCCGGAGAATCCGAGGCCTGCGACGAATACCTGGGGGTGATGGACAGCTTGCGCCAGGCGCTCAACGCCTCGCTGTTCCTCGGCCTCGAGGATTTCGAGTGCCACTTCGCGCTGTACCCGCCGGGCGCCTATTACCAGAAGCATGTCGATCGTTTCCGCGACGACGACGCACGCACCGTCTCCGCGGTTCTCTACCTCAACGATGCCTGGTTGCCCGAGCATGGCGGCGCGCTGCGCCTGCACCTGCCGCAGCGGCAGGTGGACATCCAGCCGACGGGCGGTAGCCTGGTGGTGTTCATGTCCGCCGGCACCGAGCACGAAGTCCTGCCCGCCAGCCGCGACCGGCTGTCGCTGACCGGCTGGTTCCGCCGGCGCAACGAATCCCTCCTGCAACTTTCCTGAACCCTAGGCGGCGTCGCCGCCTCAGTGACCCCAGACCTTGATCGTGCCGCGCAGGTCGGTGATGTCGCGCAGTTCGATGCGGCCGATCGAGTTGTCGCCGATGTACAGGTCGCTGGCCACCCGCAGGCGGATGCGCTGCGCCGGCAGGCCGCTGGCGATCAACTGGTCGTTGATGGTGGCGAGGTCCGGCAGGCTGATCGCCAGTTGCTGCCCGCCGCCGCTGCCGGTGGTCACGTCCAGTGCCAGGGTCGGCTGCTCGACGCCGAAGATCGGCAAGCTCAGGCCGAGCTGGGCGGCGCCCAGGGGGATGTTGCCTCCGCGCCCGTCCGGGCAGTCGCCGGCCTTCACGCAGCCGTTGTCGATCACCAGGTTGCGCAGCGAGAGGCTGCCGCCGTCGTCCACCCAGGCGACCCTGGCCGCGCCGGCGCGCAGGTCCAGGCGCAGGCTGATGCCGGCCTGGCCGGTGACCTGGCTGAGACTGTCGTTGTCCAGGGCCTCCATGGCCGCCTGGCTGGCAGCGCTGGCGAGCAACGCGGGGGCCAGGAAAAACGGTAGAAGCGAGCGGGTCGGGAGCATGATGGGCGGGTCCTTCGCGGTTGCGCGGGAAGCCAGTCTGCTCGGGGCGGCGGAGGTTCGCCATGGGCCGCCCGCAGTTCTATCCTAAGGATCGGCAAGAAATAGCCCTGGTCCCCGCCATACGGGCGCTGGAGCGCTACCGCGAGGCCTAACTCCGGTTGGGTCGAGGGCGGGTTTCCCCGGTGCTTCCCGGCTACTGTTACCGGGCGTGACCATCGGCGAGCGGCGGGCTACTCTGTGTGCCTGTCAAAGGGGTGGAGCATCCATGCAGAAGGTTCTGGTCAGCCGTTGCCTGCTGGGCCACCTGGTGCGCTACGACGGTGGCAGCCATGGCCCGTTCGACCTGCTCTCGCGCTGGCATGCGCAGGGGCGGATCGTCGCCCTTTGCCCGGAGGTCGCCGGAGGCCTGCCGACGCCCCGCCCGCCAGCGGAGATCCCCGGCGGCCAGGGCGGCGAAGTGCTGGACCGGCTGAACCGGGTCTTCACCGTCGACGGCGAGGATGTCAGCGAAGCATTCCTGCTGGGTGCGGAGGCGGCAGTGGAGCTGGTCCGCCGCCATGACATCCGGATGGCCGTGCTCAAGGCGCGCAGTCCTTCCTGCGGCAACCTGGAGAACTACGACGGGCGCTTCAACGGCAACCGGGTCGCCGGCGAGGGCGTTACCGCCGCCGCCCTCAAGCGCATGGGCGTGCTGGTATTCAACGAGGATGAACTGGACCGCGCCGCGGTCTGCCTGGCCGGCCTCGACGCCGGCGGCTGAACTCAGCGCCGCAGCGGCGCGGTCAGGCGGTTCTCCAGGGCTTTCTGCACACGCTCGAAGAGTGCCGAAAGCAGCCAGTAGATCCCGGCGGCGGCGAGATAGAGCGGCAGCGGCTGGAAGGTCTCGGCGATGACCTCCTTGGTCGCCAGCATCAGTTCGGTCACGGTGATCACGGAGATCAGCGAGGTGTCCTTGATCAGGCTGATCAGGCTGTTCGACAGGCTCGGCACCGCCAGGCGCAGGGCCTGCGGGGTGATGATGTTCCACAGGGTCTGGCCCCAGGTCAGGCCGACCGAGAGCCCGGCTTCCCATTGTCCCTTGTCGATGCCGAGGATCGCCCCGCGCATGGACTCCGAGAGATAGGCCGCGACATTCAGGGTCAGCGCCAGGATGCCCGCGGTGACCGGGGTGAACTCGATGCCTACGCTCGGCAGCCCGTAGTACAGGACGAAGATCTGCACCAGCAGTGGCGTCCCGCGGAAGGCGCTGACGTAGACCGCGGCGATCTGCGAGACCACCGGCACCTTGGTCACCCGGACCACCGCGACGCTGAAGCCGAGGATCAGGCCCAGGACCATCGATACCGCGGCGAACAGCACGGTATACATCGCGCCCTGGAGCAGGAAGGGCCAGGCCATCCCGAGCAGCTCGACCAGGTTGGCGAGCCATTCGAGCAATTTCTGCAGCGAATTCATTCAACACTCCATCGACAAACACGACGGCCGCGTCTCTCGGGCGCGGCCGCTTCCCCCGTTCGGGCGGGAACTCACTTCGGCGGCTGGCTGACGTCCAGGCCGAACCACTTTTCCGAGAGCTTGGCGAAGCGGCCGTCGGCCTTGATCTTCTCCAGCGCCGCGTTCAGCGCCTCGCCGAACTTCGGATTGTTCTTCCGGTAGGGAATCGCCATGTTCGCCACCGGTCCCACCGCCGCGCCGGGCTTGACCGGCAGCTTGGCCTCGCGGATGGCGAAGGGGATCAGCAGGCGGTCGTTGAGCGCCGCGTCGATGCGTTTGCTGGCCAGGTCCTGCAGGTATTCCGGGGCGCCCGGATAGGTGCGCACGTTGACGCCGGCCACCGACTTCGCCAGGTCGGCGTAGTTGGTGCCCTGGCCGACGCCGAGCTTGAGGCCCTTGAGGTCTTCCAGCGACTTGAACTGGCGGGTTTCGTCGGCGCGCACGATCAACTGGGCGCTGGAGATGGTGTATGGCTCGCTGAAGTCGAAGACCTTGCGCCGCTGCTCGTTCACCGAGACCTGGTTCAGCGCGATGTCGTACTTGCCGCTCTGCAGGCCGGCGAGGATGCCGCTCCATTCGGTGGTGACGAATTCCGGCTTGACCGCCAGTTCGGCGGCCAGCAGTTCGCCCAGTTCGGTCTCGAAGCCGGTGAGCTTGCCGCCCTGCTTGAAGTTGAACGGCGGATAGGTGCCCTCCAGGGCGATGCGCAGGGCGCCGCGCTGGTGGACGTCGTCGAGCAGCTCGGCATGGGCCAGCGGAGCGGCCAGGGATACCAGCATCAGCAGGCGGGGCAGAAATCGCATGTAGTACTCCTCGGGTGGGAATGAACGTCGGTCGGGCCTATGCTGTTCGTTCAGCTTAGCCGGGCCCGCGTCCTGGACAATCGCGAACCTACTGGGTTGCATGCGGTCTTTCCAGGGGTTGCGGGCATTGACCCGGATTATGTGCGCGAGCGCCGCTCTAACACGGGCTTCGCAGTGGAAATCGCTGTGCCAGCGATGCCTTTCCCTGATTCGGAAGGCACGAAGAGTGCCGGGGAAATTCCGTCCAGTGGTGTTTCCCGGGTGCTAACGGAAGTGAAAACAGGAGACTCCCATGAGAGTGACATTGCCTTGCCTCGGTCTAGCCGCCCTGATGTTCGGCGCATCCGCCAGCCTGATGGCTGCCGACCTGCCCCGGACGAAGGCGCCCGAAGGGGCGAAAGTGTATTTCATCACGCCGGCCGATGGTGCAACCGTCGACAAGACCTTCACCGTGAAATTCGGCCTGAAAGGCATGGGCGTGGCGCCGGCCGGCGTCGACATGCCGGATACCGGCCACCATCACCTGTTGGTGGACCTGAAGGAGCAGCCGGCGATGAACCTGCCGCTGCCGATGACCGACAACATCCGCCACTTCGGCAAGGGCCAGACCGAAACCGAGATCACCCTGCCGCCGGGCAAGCACACCCTGCAACTGCTGGTGGGCGACAAGAACCACGTGCCGCTGGAGCCGACCGTGGAGTCGGAGAAGATCACCGTTACCGTCAAGTGACGGAAACGAAAAAAGGAGGCCGCTGGGCCTCCTTTTTCCTTTCCGCCGGACGCTGCCTTAGAACAGCACGCGGCTACGGATGGTACCGTTGACCTGCTGGAGTTTCTCCAGGGCCAGGTCCGAGTACTCGGCATCGACGTCGATCACTACGTAGCCGACCTTCTCGTTGGTTTGCAGGTACTGGCCGGAAACGTTGATGCCGTTGTCGGCGAAGACCTTGTTGATCTCGCTCATCACGCCGGGGATGTTGGCGTGGATGTGCAGCAGGCGGTGCTTGCCCGGGTGCGACGGCAGGGCCACTTCGGGGAAGTTGACTGAGGACACCGAGGTGCCGTTGTCGCTGTACTTGACCAGCTTCTCCGCCACTTCCAGGCCGATGTTGGCCTGTGCCTCGGCGGTGGAGCCGCCGATGTGCGGGGTCAGGATCACCCGGTCCAGGCCACGCAGCGGGCTGGCGAATTCCTCGTCGTTGGATTTCGGCTCGACCGGGAACACGTCGATGGCGGCGCCGATCAGGTGCTCGTCCTTGATCGCGGCGGCCAGGTGGTCCAACTCGACCACTGTGCCGCGCGCGGCGTTGATCAGGATGCCGCCCTTCTTCATCGCGCGGATTTCCTTCTCGCCGATCATCCACTGGGTGGAGGGCAGTTCGGGAACGTGCAGCGAGACGATGTCGGACATGCCCAGCAGCTCGTGCAGGCTGCCGATCTGCACCGCGTTGCCCAGCGGCAGCTTGGTCACGGTGTCGTAGAAGAACACCTGCATGCCCAGGGCCTCGGCGAGTACCGAGAGCTGGGTGCCGATCGAGCCGTAGCCGACGATGCCGAGCTTCTTGCCACGGATCTCGAAGGAATTCGCCGCGCTCTTGATCCAGCCGCCGCGATGGCAGGAGGCGTTCTTTTCCGGGATGCCGCGCAGCAGCAGGATCGCCTCGGCCAGTACCAGCTCAGCCACAGAGCGGGTGTTCGAGTAGGGCGCGTTGAACACGGCGATACCGCGTTCGCGGGCGGCGTTGAGGTCGACCTGGTTGGTGCCGATGCAGAAGCAGCCGACCGCGATCAGTTTCTTCGCGCAGTCGAAGACCTCTTCGGTCAGCTGGGTGCGGGAGCGAATGCCGATGAAGTGCGCATCGGCGATCCTTTCCTTCAGCTCGTCGCCGGAAAGCGCGGTCTTGAGGTACTCGATGTTGGTGTAGCCGGCGGCCTTCAGCGTGTCCACGGCGTTCTGGTGGACACCTTCGAGAAGAAGGAACTTGATCTTGCTCTTGTCGAGAGAGGTCTTGCTCATCTGCGTAAACCTGTTGTCCCGGAGGAAGTGGCTGGAAAGCGAACTGCGCGAAGCGGGTCCGGCCGGCGCTGGCCGGCACCCGCAACTCGGCGCCCAGAGGCACTAAGCGCGGGGGGCGTATGCTAGCATGTTCTCCCTTTTCCTTGCCCGGTTGCGACCTGAGTTGTTCTCAGGACGACCATGAATCATTTGAGAGTTCCCGAATGACCCGCGAAGCCCTGATCGAATCGCTCAAGCCCCTGGTCGAGCCTGGCAAGCTGCTCGACGACGCCGCCTCCCTGGACGCCTACGGCAAGGACTGGACCAAGCATTTCGCCCCTGCGCCGCTGGCCATCGTGTTCCCCAAGAGCGTCGAGCAGGTCCAGGCGATCGTCCGCTGGGCCAACCAGCACAAGGTCGGTCTGGTCCCGTCGGGCGGTCGTACCGGGCTCTCCGCCGCGGCCGTGGCGGCCAACGGCGAAGTCGTGGTGGCCTTCGACTACATGAACCGGATACTCGACTTCAATGCCTTCGACCGCACCGTAGTCTGCCAGCCGGGCGTGGTTACCAAGCAACTGCAGACCTTCGCCGAGGAAAACGGCCTGTACTACCCGGTTGACTTCGCTTCTTCCGGTTCCAGCCAGATCGGCGGCAATATCGGCACCAATGCCGGCGGGATCAAGGTCATTCGCTACGGCATGACCCGTAACTGGGTGGCCGGGATGAAGGTCGTCACCGGCAAGGGCGACCTGCTCGAGCTGAACAAGGACCTGATCAAGAACGCCACCGGCTACGATATGCGCCAGCTGTTCATCGGCGCCGAAGGCACCCTGGGCTTCGTGGTCGAGGCGACCATGCGCCTGGAGCGCACGCCGAAGAACCTCACCGCTATGGTCCTCGGCACGCCCGACTTCGACTCGATCATGCCGGTGCTGCATGCCTTCCAGAGCAAGCTCGACCTGACCGCCTTCGAGTTCTTCTCCGACAAGGCCCTGGCCAAGGTCCTGGCCCGTGGCGACGTACCGCGGGCGTTCGAAACCGACTGCCCGTTCTACGCCCTGCTGGAGTTCGAGGCGACCACCGAGGAAGTCGCCAACGAGGCGCTGGCCACCTTCGAGCACTGCGTCGAGCAGGGCTGGGTGCTGGACGGGGTGATGAGCCAGAGCGAGCAGCAGTTGCAGAACCTGTGGAAGCTGCGCGAGTACATCTCCGAGACCATCTCCCACTGGACGCCGTACAAGAACGACATCTCGGTCACGGTTTCCCGGGTGCCCGCCTTCCTCAAGGACATCGACGCCATCGTCGAGGCCAACTACCCGGACTTCGAGGTGGTGTGGTTCGGCCACATCGGCGACGGCAACCTGCACCTGAACATCCTCAAGCCGGAAAACCTCGGCAAGGACGAGTTCTTCGCCAAGTGCGCGACCGTCAACAAGTGGGTGTTCGAGACCGTCGAGAAGTACAACGGCTCGATTTCCGCCGAGCATGGCGTGGGCATGACCAAGCGCGACTACTTGACCTACACCCGCTCGGAAACCGAAATTGCCTATATGAAGGCACTGAGGGCGGTGTTCGACCCCAACGGGATCATGAATCCCGGCAAGATCTTCGCCGAGTAGCAGGTGTCGCAACGCAGAGGGCCGGTCATCCGGCCCTTCTCGTCTGTGGCGGGCGCCACGGATGCCTTTCCACCCGTTCAGGAGTCGGTAAATGAGTTACCAGCATCAATATATCGACGGCACCCCGATCCACTTCCCCCTGGGCAAGCTGGTCTGCGTCGGGCGCAACTACGCCGAACACGCCAAGGAACTGAACAACCCGGTTCCCACCGAGCCGCTGCTGTTCATCAAGCCCGGCTCCTGCGTGGTGCCGGTGAGCGGCGGGCTGAGCCTGCCGCAGGAGCGCGGCTCGGTACACTACGAGGCGGAAATCGCCGTGCTGATCGGCAAGCCGCTGTCGCGCAAGCCGAACCGCGAGGAGGTCCTCGACGCGATCTCCGGCTATGCGCCGGCGCTGGACCTGACCTTGCGCGAGGTCCAGGCGAAACTGAAGGAAAAGGGCCTGCCCTGGGAGCTGGCAAAGAGCTTCGATGGCGCCGGCGTGCTGTCGCCGTTCGTGAACGCCGACCAGTTTCCCGACCCGACCGACATCGGCATCCGCCTGACCATCAACGGCGAGGTGCGCCAGGACGGCAACAGCCGCGACATGCTCAATCCGATCGTGCCGCTGATCCAGCACATCGCCGGGCATTTCTCGCTACAGGCCGGCGATGTGGTGCTGACCGGCACGCCGTCCGGGGTCGGGCCGCTGAACAGCGGCGACGAGTTGCTGCTCGAATTGCCGGGCGCCAGCCGTTTCGAGACCCGCGTGCTCTGAACCGCTGCGGCCGCCGGGTGCGGCCGGCCTCCCTAGCGCCGGCAGCGGAAACGACTGTCGGTCGGCTGGCCGACGCTTCGATTGACAGGCCGGGGGCAATGCCCTTTCATGGCGACGCCCAAGAAAACACCTGGCCAAACAGTCGAGCCTCGCCCATGTCCCTTGCCTCCAAGCTTCCCCGTTTCCGCTGGCTGCTGCCGGCGTTCGTCGTGCTCGTCGGCGTGGTGCTGACCATCGTCATGCATTGGGACGATCGCGCCGGCCTTTGGTGGAAGGAAAGCCAGGCCAGCCAGCAGCAGCGCGACGAAAGCATCTGGCTGCCGGGCTATCGGGTGGTGATCGACGCCAAGCCGTTGCAGGGCCTGGAGGAGGAAGAAACCTCGGACCTGGCCTACAACCCGGCAACCAGGACCCTGTTCACCGTTACCGGCAAGCGGCCGCTGCTGGTGGAGCTGTCGCTCACCGGCGACGTGCTGCGCACCATCCCGCTGCTCGGCCTGAGCAATCCCGAAGGCGTGGCGGTGCTGGAGAACGGCAACGTCGCGGTGACCGACGAGCGCCGCAATACCCTGACCATCTTCCATGTCGACCCGCAGACCGCCGAGCTGAGCACCAAGAGCCTGGCCGAATTCCCGCTGGGCAATATCGGCAAGAAGAACAAGGGCTTCGAGGGCATCGCCTGGGATCCGCGCCAGCAGCGTCTGTTGCTGAGCAAGGAGCGCGATCCGATGACCCTGTTCAGCTGGAAGAGCGACGGCGGGCCGAGCCTGAGCGGGGCGATGACCGCGCTACCGAGCGACGACCTGTACATGCGCAACGTCTCGGCCCTCAGCGTCGACCCGCGTACCGGCCATACCCTGGTGCTGTCGGCCGAATCGCATCTGCTGCTGGAGCTGGACGAGAAGGGCGAGCCGGTCAGCTTCATCAGCCTGCTCGGCGGCTTCAACGGCCTGGACAGCAAGATCCCGCGCGCCGAAGGGGTGGCCATCGACGACGAGGGCACCATCTACATGGTCAGCGAGCCGAACCTGTTCTACGTGTTCCGCAAGAAGAGCGGCGAGCGCCTGGCCACCAGCGACGCCGATTAAGCTTCGCTTAAGCGCCGATTAAGCCTGGTTTCAGCAAGGCTTCGTAGCCTGGACCCATCGAAACCAACTACGAGGCGTTACCCATGAAACTTCGTCACCTGCCCCTCATCGCTGCCATCGGCCTGTTCTCCACCGTCACCCTGGCCGCCGGCTATACCGGCCCGGGCGCTACCCCGACCACCACCACGGTGAAGGCCGCGCTGGAAGCCGCCGACGACACCCCGGTGGTCCTCCAGGGCACCATCGTCAAGCGCATCAAGGGCGACATCTACGAGTTCCGCGATGCCACCGGCAGCATGAAGGTCGAGATCGACGACGAAGACTTCCCGCCGATGGAAATCAACGACAAGACCCGGGTCAAGCTGACCGGCGAAGTCGACCGCGACCTGGTCGGCCGCGAGATCGACGTCGAGTTCGTCGAAGTGATCAAGTAAGGCCCTGAATCGAAACGGCCCGCCTCCCGGAAGAGAGGCGGGCCGTTTCGCGTTCCGACCGGGCGAAGTTGCGGGCGGGCTTACCGGTGAACCCCTTCGAAACCCTGTAGCACGTTCACCGCGTTGATCCCGATTTCCTCCACCGCGTAGCCTCCCTCCATCACGAACAGCGTGGCCAGGCCGAGCTTGCCGATGGCTTCGCCCATGCGCAGGTAGTCGGGGCTGTCCAGGCGGAACTGGGAAATCGGGTCCTCCTTGAAGGTATCCACCCCCAGGGAAACGATCAGGACGTCCGCCGCATAGGCCTGGATCTGCCGGATCGCCGCCTGCAGCGCCTGGCTCCAGGTCGCCCAGTCGCTGCCGGCCGCCAGTGGGTAGTTGAAGTTGTAGCCGGTGCCGACGCCGTTGCCCTTCTCGTCGGCGTAGCCGAGGAAATAGGGGTATTCGAAGCGCGGATCGCCGTGGATCGAGGTGAACAGCACATCGGCGCGGTCGTAGAAGATGTCCTGGGTGCCGTTGCCATGGTGGTAGTCGACGTCGAGGATCGCCACCCGCCCGGCGCCCCGGTCGAGGAAGGCCTGGGCGGCGATGGCGGCATTGTTGAAGAAGCAATAGCCGCCCATGTAGTCGGCCGCGGCGTGGTGGCCCGGCGGGCGACAGAGCGAAAATACCGAGCGCGCGCCGTTGGCGAGTTCGGACTGGCCGCTGAGGGCGACGTTGGCCGAACTGGTGATCGCCTGCCAGGTCCCGGCGGTGATCGGCGCGCCGGCGTCGAAGGAGTAGTAGCCGAGGCGACCGTCGATGTTGTCCGGCTCCGTCTGCCGCAGGCGCCGGGTCGGCCAGGCGATCGGCAGCATGTCGTGGCTGCGGCCGGTGGCCAGCCAGTCCTGCCAGGCGTTCTGCAGGAAACGCACGAAACCCTCGCTGTGCACCCGGCGGATCGGTTCCAGGCCGAAGTCGCGCGGTGCGCGGACTTCGCCGAGGCCGACGGCCTTCACGCGGTCGAGGACCATATCGGCGCGGCTGGGTTTTTCGAAGCAGGGGGTGAACTGGCCGCCGATCAGTTCGTGCCGGCCGTGGTGCAGGCGATGGTCGTCGCTGTAGATGGTCAGCATGTCGGGCTCCCGGGCTCAGTTCTGTTCGGAGAAGGTCACGGTCGGCGCCTTGCGGCGGAAACCGCCGGTATGCAACGCCAGGTAGGCGAGGCCGGCGGCGAACCAGGTCAGGCCGATCACCAGGGTCAGCGCCGAGAGGCTGGTCCACAGCCACAGGGTCAGGCCCAGGCCGATGGCCGGCACCAGCCCGTAGCGCAGCAGGTCGCGCGGGGCGCGGCGGCCGTCGAGCAGCAGGTAGCTGCGGATCACCGCCAGGTTCACCGCGGAGAACGCCACCAGCGCGCCGAAGCTGATCATCGAGGCCAGGGTGGTGAGGTCGATGACCACCGCCAGCAGGGAAATCACCGAGACCACCAGGATCGCGATCACTGGCGTCTTGAAGCGCTCCGAGAGGCTGCCGAACACGCGCCGCGGCAGGATGCCGTCGCGGCCCATGCTGTAGAGGATGCGCGACACCGAGGCCTGCGAGGCCAGCGCCGAGCCGGCGGCGCCGGCGACGTAGGCGGCGGTGAAGAAGCTGGCGAGGAACTTGCCGCCGGCCGCCAGCATCACTTCGTTGGCCGCCGACTCGGCGTCCTGGAATACGCTGCCGGGGAACACCAGTTGGCTGAAGACCGCCAGCACGGTGAACAGCAGGCCGGCGCCGACCGTGGTGATGACGATGGCGCGCGGGATGTCGCGTTGCGGGTCGCGGGTTTCCTCGGCCAGGGTCGAGACCGCGTCGAAGCCGAGGAACGACAGGCACAGCACCGCCGCGCCGGCCATCAACGGGGCGAAGCCCGGCTGGCTGCCGTCGCCGACGAAGGGCAGGCTCAGGTCCAGCGAGGGGATGCCGGCCAGGTGCTTGACCGCCATGGCGACGAACACCACGGCGAAGACGAACTGGGCGCCGACGATCACGTTGCTCATGCCGGCCACCGAGCTGATGCCGATCGCGTTGAGCACGGTGACCAGGCAGATCGCCGCGAGCACGAAGACCCAGGCCGGCACCATCGGGAAGGCGATGTTGAGGAACAGGCCGATGAGCAGGTAGTTGATCATCGGCAGGAACAGGTAGTCGAGCAGCAGCGACCAGCCGGCGAGGAAGCCGACGCAGGGGCCGAAGCTGAGGCTGGTATAGGAATAGGCCGAGCCGGCGATGGGATATTTCTTCACCATGAAGCTGTAGGAAAAGGCGGTGAAGAGCATCGCCGCCAGGGTGATCAGGTAGGCGCTGGCGGTACGACCGCCGGTGATCTCGGTGACTACCCCGTAGGTGGTGAACATGGTCAGCGGAACCATGTAGACCAGCCCGAAGAAGACCAGGGCGGGAAGCCCGAGGATGCGCCGCAGGCCGGTGCCCTGGGCGCTGTGGACGTACTCGGGGCGCTTGCCGCCGATGAGGATGCCGTTGTTGCGTTCGCTGGCCATGTTCCGCTCCTCGCGAAATGCCGTATCGATCCCGCAGGCGGCCGCTTGGGCGGACCTTTCCTGCGCCGGGTGAATGGACGGGCTAGTGGAAAACCGCTGGGGTTTCCGCCGGGTCGGTGGAAATGGCAGTGACGAGAGGGCGCGCGGCGTGTGCGGGCACGGGCGTTGGGGCGTCGATAGTGTTCATGGCGTTCTCAGGAAGCGTTCTTGTTGGATTTCTAGCTCGCGGTCGCGAGGTTCCCTTGGGCTCTGCCGGCGCCGTTTCCGCGGCTCCGGGCGACCCCTCGAGGAGGGCGCGGTTCGACTCTAGCAATCCGGTTTCGCCGGGGAGAACCCTGTAGACGGTCAAAAAGGGATCGAAATGGCCAAGCTGGCTGGCCGGCCAGCGCTGGCGCGAGCTGGCCGCCAGCGCCGCGTCGATCATTTCTTAAGCTTGGTCCAGACCTTGCTGCGCAACGCCAGGGCTTTCGGCGAGCAGAGCTTGAACGGCTTCAGGCGGTCGAGCTTGTCCTGCGGGGTGTTGATCGCCGGGTCGTCGAACAGTGCTTTCTCCATGAATTTCTCCGAGCCGACGATGGCGTTGTTGTACTTGGCGAAGTTGGAGGCGGCGGCGATGTTCTCCGGGCGCATCATCCAGTCGATGAAGACGTGGGCTTCCTTGACGTTGCTGGCGTCGCGCGGAATCGCGAAGTTGTCGATGAACAGCCGGATGCCTTCCTTCGGATAGACGTATTCGAGGCTGGCGCGTTGGGCGTGGGCGCGGTGGAAGGCGCCGTTCCACTGCTGGTGCATGGCGACCTCGCCGGCGGCCATGCGCTCGATGGTGCCGTCGCTGTTGTACATGGCCAGCGCCGGCTTTTGCCTGAGCAGCAGGTCGAGGACCTTCTGCGCTTCCCTGGCGTCCTCGGTGCATTCGTCGATGCCGAGGTAGTAGGTGGCGGGAATGAACAGTTCCTCGATGGAGTTCAGAGCCACCACCTTGCCTTTCAGCTCGGCTGGTGGTTCGAAGAACGGCTTCCAGCTTTCTTCCAGCCTGCCGCCCGGCACCTTCGCCGTATCGTAGCTGTAGCCGGTGGTGCCCCAGAGATAGGGAATGCTGTAGTCGTGGCCGGGATCGAAGCCAAGGGTCCGGAAGTTTTCCTTCAGATTGCCCAGGCTCGGCAACTGGCTCTTGTCGAGCTTTTGCAGCAGCCCCTCCTTGACGAATATTTCTATGAAACTGTCCGACGGCACCACCACGTCGTAGGCGCCGCCACCGGCCTTGAGCTTGGCCAGCAGCGTCTCGTTGCTGTCGTAGGCGTCGAGGGTGGCCTTGATCCCGGTGTCCTTCTCGAACTTCTTCAGCAACTCCGGCGGGTAGTAGTCCGACCAGTTGGCGAAGTGCAGGGTGCCTTCGGCGCGAGCCTGGCCGCCCAGGGCTAGACCGGCGGCGAAGAGCAGGGTGAGCGGTGTGCGGTAGGTCATGATGGACTCCTGGCGATCTTCTGTTTTTTCTTCGTGGAGGCAGGTTCTCAGCGGCGGCGTTGGCCGAGGTAGTACGACAGGGCGACGAAGGCGATGGAAATCATGAGGATGATCGAGGAAATCGCATTGATCTTCGGGGATATGCCCATGCGAATGGAACTGAAGATGTACACCGGCAGGGTGGTTGCGCCGGCGCCGGCGACGAAATAGGTGATGACGAAATCGTCCATCGAGATGATGAACGCGAGCATCGCCCCGGACAGCACGCCGGGCATCAGCAGCGGCAGGGTGATTTTCCAGAAGGCCTTCCACGGCGAGGCGTAGAGGTCGGCGGCGGCCTCCGCCAGGCGCGGGTCCAGGCCCTCCAGGCGGGCGCGGATCGGCAGGTAGGCGAAGGGGATGCAGAACACGATGTGGGCGATGAGGATGGTGAACAACGACAGCTTCAGGCCGATGAAGGAGAAGAACATCAGGGTCGCCACCGCAGTGACGATCTCCGGCACCAGCAGCGGCAGGCCGAGAACGCCGTTCATCAGGGTCTGCCCGCGGAAGGCGCGACCGCGCATGCCCAGCGCGGCGAGGGTGGCCAGGACGGTCGAGGCCAGGGTGGCGAGGGTGGCGACGAGCAGCGAGTTCTTCGCCGCGCGGAGGATTTCCGGATCGTTGGCCACCACCGCATACCATTTCAGGCTGAAGCTCTCCCAGAGCGTCGCCGACTGGCCGCTGTTGAAGCTGAGCACTACCAGCACCAGGATCGGGATGTAGAGGAAGGCGAAGAACAGCCAGGCGGCCTGGCGCACGCCGCTGAAGGTCCAGAGTGGATTGCGGCCGTTCATGGCTGGCCTCCGCCGGCGTTGGCCCGGAAGCGCAGGTTGTAGATCAGCATCGCCAGCAGGACGAAGGCCAGCAGGGCGAACGAAAGGGCGGCGCCGAACGGCCAGTTGTGCGCGGTACCGAATTGCAGCTGGATCAGGTTGCCGATCATCAGCGCCTTACCGCCGCCGAGCAATTCCGGAATGATGTAGCTGCCCAGGGCCGGGATGAATACCAGGATGCAGCCGGCGACTATCCCCGGCATCGCCAGCGGCACGATCACCCGGCGCAGCGCTTTCCAGCGGTTGGCGCCGAGGTCGAATGCCGCCTCCACCAGGCGCCAGTCCATCTTTTCCAGGCTGCTGTAGATCGGCAGCACCATGAACGGCAGGTAGGTATAAAGGAGGCCGATGATCACCGCGTTGTCGGTATAGAGCAGCCCCATCCCGGTGTCGGTCAGGCCGATGCCTTGCAGGCCGGCGTCCACCAGCCCGCCGTTGCGCAGCAGCAGGATCCAGGCGTAGACCCGCACCAGCAGGTTGGTCCAGAACGGCACGGTGACCAGGAACAGCAGCAGGTTGCGCCGGCGTTCCGGCTGCAACGCCAGGTACAGCGCGGTGGGGAAGCCGAGCGCCAGGCAGCCGAGGGTGGTCAGCAGCGACAGCCAGAACGAGCGCTGGAAGATGCCCAGGTAGTCGGCGTTGAACACCAGGCTGTCGTCCAGGTCGCGTTCCCAGAGGAAATTGAGGTAGGCCTCCAGGCTGTGCTGGCCCCATTTCACTCCGCCGTAGTCGCCGGATTGCTGGATCGACACGGCGAACATGATGCCCAGCGGGATCACCAGGAACAGCACCAGCATCAGCATCGCCGGGCTGCTCAGCAGCAGGCGCCGACGCAGCTGCCGGCGTTCGGCCGACTGTTGCGCGGTAGGTCGGCCGGCGGTGCTCATTCGGCGAGCACCCGGATGGCGGCGGCGGGAATCCGCACCCGCACCTTCGCCCCCGGACTGTGCGGGCAGCGTGCGCCGTCGCGGTTCTGCTGGCGCACGCGGAAGCCCGGCTGTCCGGCCACGTTCAGGTGGTAGACGGTATCGGTGCCGACATAGACGATGTTTTCCAGCACGCCTTCCAACTGGCCGTCGGCGGCCAGTTCGGTGCGCTCCGGGCGGATCGCCAGGGTCACAGCGCCGCTGCCCGGGGTCGTCGCGGCCAGCCGCTGGCCGTCCGCCAGGCGCACGCCGTCGGCGTCGGCCTGGCCCTCGAGGAAGTTGGTTTCGCCGATGAAGTCGGCGACCGCCCGGTTCAGCGGCGCCTCGTAGATGTCGCTGGGCGTGCCGACCTGCAACACCTTGCCCTTGCTCATCACCGCGATGCGGTCGGACATGGTCAGCGCTTCCTCCTGGTCGTGGGTGACGAAGATGAAGGTGATCCCGGTCTCGTGCTGCAGGCGCTTCAGCTCGATCTGCATTTCCTTGCGCAGCTTCAGGTCCAGCGCCGACAGCGACTCGTCGAGCAGCAGCACCTTGGGCCGGCTGGCCAGCGCGCGGGCCAGGGCGATGCGTTGCTGCTGGCCACCGGACAACTGGTCGGCGCGGCGCTTGCCGACCTCCGGCAGCTTCACCAGGTCGAGCATGCGGCTCACGGTGGCGTCGATCTCGCTGCGCGGGCGGCCCTGCATCTCCAGGCCGAAGCCGATGTTGTCGGCGACGCTCATGTGCGGGAACAGCGCATAACTCTGGAACACCGTGTTGACCGGGCGGCGGAACGGCGGCAGGCCTTCCATGTGTTCGCCATAGAGGCGGATGCTGCCGGAACTGGGCTGTTCGAAGCCGGCGATGAGGCGGAGGAGGGTGGTCTTGCCGCAGCCGGAAGGGCCGAGGAGGGTGAAGAATTCGTTGGCGTGGATATCCAGGGACACATCGTCAAGGGCCTTCAGGCCTTGGCCGGGGGTACCGAATTCCATGCAGATCCGCTCGATGGCTATCGCGCTGGTCATGCTGAATTCCATGCAGTCAAGCAGTTGTTATTGTTGAGGTTTTGCGGTTTCTGGGGCCCGCTTCACCTGCTGCGGTTCGATAATGACCGGGGCGCCGCGGGCGCAGAACGATAGATGCGGCCAATAAGGGATCGAACAGGCCAATCTGGTGGCGCTGGAAGAAGACTGCGGATGCTCTCTTGTCGTCTCTTTCGGACAGGAAACTCGGACCTGTCTGAGTCGCCCGGGCGGCTGGCTGACTTTAAGCTTGGCTTCAGCCTGGAGCCGTAGCTTGCGTAGGAAAGGTCGGGCGCAGCCCGTTTCCATACAGCGTACAGGCTCTATGCTATGACTATCCACGCCCAAACTCCCGAGCCGTTTTCCATGTCCCGAGCTTTTACGCCTCGCCGTCTGCTGCTGGCCGTCCTGCTGGTCGCGCTGGCCGCGCTGGTCCTTCTTGGCCAGAGCTTCCGCGTCTTCGACCGGGCCTGGTTCGCCGTCCAGGAGTGGCGTCACGCCGATGCCTGGAAAGAGCGCTCGATATGGCTGCCGGACTACCGCGTGCGGATCGAGGCGCAGCCCATCGAGGGGTTGAACGACGACGTTTCCGCGCTGACCTTCGATCCCGACCGGCGCACCCTGTTCACCGTGACCAACCAGCCGGCGCAGATCATCGAGCTGTCCTTGCAGGGCAAGGTACTGCGGACCATCCCGCTGACCGGCTTCGGCGACGCCGAGGCCATCGAGTACATCAGCCGCGGTGTCTACGTGATCACCGACGAGCGCCAGCAACGCCTGGTCAAGGTGCGCCTGGAGGACGATACGCGCTTCATCGACGCTGCCGATGCCCAGCAGCTTTCGCTGGGTATCGGCCTCAACGGCAACAAGGGTTTCGAGGGGCTGGCCTACGACGCCGAGGGCAAGCGCCTGTTCGTCGCCAAGGAGCGCGACCCGGTGCGCATCTACGAGATCCACGGTTTTCCCCACACCCAGGCGGACAAACCGTTCGCCGTGCACGTGGTGGACGACCCCGGGCGCGACAAGCGCCTGTTCGTCCGCGACCTGTCCAGCCTACAGTTCGACGAGGGCACCGGGCACCTGCTGGCGTTGTCCGACGAGTCGCGTCTGGTAGTCGAGCTGGACACCGACGGCGAGCCGGTCAGCACCCTGTCGCTGCTGCGCGGCATGCACGGCCTGAAGCGCAGCGTGCCGCAGGCCGAGGGCGTGGCGATGGACGACCGTGGCGTGCTCTACCTGGTCAGCGAGCCGAACCTGTTCTACGTGTTCAGCAAGGACGAGCCGGCGCAGCCCTGACGCGGCCTACGGGGACGGCAGGAGCGTCCCCTGGCCCGCTCAGAACTGCCAGTTCACCCCGAGCGAATAGCCCGCCTGGTTGCCTTCGCTGTGGGCGAAGCGGCTGTTGGCTTCGGCGAAGACCCCGAGCTGCTCGGTGATCGCCAGTTGCGCGCCAAGCTGGGCGCGGCCGAAATCCTTGTCCACGCCGCCCATGTCGGCGACCCGGACACGCCCGTCGCCGCGGCTGGTCAGGTCCATGTCGTCCAGGCGTCCGTCCGCCAGCTCGCGGACCCAGCGCAGGCTGGCGTAGGGTTGCAGGCGCATTCTCGCGCCCAGCGCCAGCTCGCCGCGCAGGCGCCAGCCGAGACTCGCCTCCAGCGAGTCGTAGTCCTGCTTCTCGTAGCCGAGTGCGGTACGCAGGGCCTCGTCCTCGCGGAAGTCGTCGATGCGGTAGTGCATGTAGTCGAGGCCGGCCAGCGGCCCGCTCCGCAGTTCGCCGAAGCTGAAGTCATAGCCGCCTTCCAGCCGGGCGCCCCAGGACCAGGCCGAGGTGTCGCCCGACAGACGCTGGTCGAGCAGCACCGGCCCGCCGGCGGCCTGGAGGTAGACCGAACGCTTGCTGTCGTAGCGGGTATGCCCGAGGTTCAGCTCGCCGGCCAGCCATTCCGGACCGCCGTCGTTGTACAGGCCGAACAGGCCGAGCTGCCAGGTGTCGCCCTCGATGCGCCCACCATGGTCCAGCTTGTCGCGGCTGCGCTGGAAGGCCAGGCTGCCGCCGAGGGTCAGGGCCTCGCTGTAGCGGTAGTCGCCGAGCAGATGCACGCCGGCGCGCCTGGACTCCGGATTGCCAGGCATGTCGAAACCGCTGTCCGGCGAGACCTCGCCCTCCGCGCCCACCTCGCCGTCGAAGCTGCCTACCGGCCGGTTGCTGCCGAGCAGGGTCAGCCAGCGGCGGTCGTGCAGGCGGGTCAGTGCCTGGTGCTGGCGCTGCAACTGGTCTTCCATCTGCCGCGCCAGGGCGCCGCCGGAGGCGGTGGAGGCCAGCAGGTCGGCGTTGGTCAGCTCCAGCACCAGGCGCGTCAGCAGGCGGGAAAAGTCGCGCATGCGTTGCTCGATGCGCTCCTGGCCGAGGGCGTTGGTCAGTACTTCCTTGTTGTCCTCGGCCGGGTCGTGCCAGGTTGAGCCGCCGGGAATCGCCGGGTTGTCGGTCTGCTCGTAGCCGTCCAGGTCGCCCAGTTCCCAGTTGGTCGCCTCGATGAACAACACCGGGATGTCCATCCCGTTGAAGCTTTCGCCGTCGCTGCAGCAGCCGGTACCCGCCGGGTATTCGGCGTTCAGGCCGGGGTTGGTGAACAGCGGGATGTCCAGCTCGCGGGCGATGCGCAGGATCTGTTCGCGGTAGGCGCCGAGGGCCGGGTTGGACACGCTGTTGGAGCCGGCATGGGCGTACATCTTGTCGCCGGTGACCAGGCTGTCGAGGTTGATCATTCCCAGCAGGTTGGCGCGCTGGCTGGCGTCGAGGGACTCGACGTAGGCACGCGAACCGCGCAGGCCTTCCTCCTCGGCGCCGAAACCGACCACCTCGAGGCCGTTCTCCAGGGCGATGCCGCCGAGGTTGTGGGCGATCTCGGTGAGCACCGCCGCGCCCGAGGCGTTATCGTCCAGGCCCTGCAGGGTCGGGCGACCGTAGTAGGTGTCGTAGTGCGCGCCGAGTACCAGGAACTTCCCGCTGCTACCGGGCGCCGAGGCGATGACGTTCTGCGAACTGCGGTTGCCGGCCCAGGTGAAGTCCTGGCGACTGGTCTGGTAGCCGAAGCCCAGGCGCGACTGCATCAGTTCGCTGGCGCCGGCGAAGCTGGCGGTGCCGCGATAGCGGCCCGGGTAGTCGGTGATCAGGCGCTCCAGGGTCTCCCCGGCGTATTCCCCGTATTGGTAGGCGTTGGCGCCCAACGACAGCGCGGCACATCCCAGGCCTACAGCGACAGCTAATGGTTTGAACACGGCACTTTCCTCTGTGTCGGTACGATGGTGCATCGAATGATGCTCGCGCCGCGGAAAGCAGGATGCGGACCGTTTCATGTCCCGGTGGCACGAAGTGACGCCTGGTCGACCTGCGGTGTCGCCAGGTTGTAAGAAGCGTCGCTCCTGGCGATGGGCGGGAAGCTTCGTGCTGGACGTAGTGTTACCGGCGATGGCCGGTACTGGGGCGTGACTTCCCGTTTCGGGGCTTGGTAACCGCGAGCGGTCGATTTACAGTGCTCGCCCTGCCGATCTCCTGGATACCCGTCGCATGAACATTTTCCGCGAAGCCCTGCTCAACCGTCGCCTGAAGAAGGCCCTGGCACGTCACGGTTGCCGCATGGCCAGCGGGGTCGAGACGCTGCGCGACGGCACGCAGGTGACGCTGGAGCCGAACGTGAAGCTGGGCAAGGCGAAGATCCATTCGCCGGCACTGGAGGTCGGCGCCTATACCGACGTGGTCAGCGGCTGCGAGTTCTTGGAGGTGGCCAGCATCGGCCGCTTCTGCTCGATCGCCACCGGGGTGGTGATCGGTCAGCCGCGCCGCTCGCATCCAATGCACTGGCTGAGCACCCACGCCTTCACCGCCAATCCGAAGCTGTTGCGCAAGCCGTTGCAGCCCGAGCGCGAAGCGACCCCGGCGCGGATCGGCCACGATGTATGGATCGGGCGCGACGCGCTGATCCTCGATGGGGTGGAGATCGGCACCGGCGCGGTGATCGGCGCGCAATCGCTGGTCAATCGCGACGTGCCGCCCTACGCGGTGGTGGCGGGCTCGCCGGCGCGGGTGCTCCGCTATCGCTTCGCGCCGGAGCTGATCGAGCGACTGCTGGCGAGTCGCTGGTGGGAGTTGCCGCTGGACGTGCTTGGCGAATTGCCGCTGGACGATCCGCAGGCCTGCGTCGAGGCGCTGGAGCGTCGGCCGCCGCAGGCGTGCCAGGAGGCGCGGCGCTTGCGCATCCGGCACAAGCCGTTCGCCATCGAATGGCTGTCCTGAGGCCCGCAGCCGCCGCCGGTGTCGACGGCGGCCAGGGCTGGGTCAGCTTTCGTCGCTGAGACCGGCTTCCGGCGCTGCGCGCTTCACCGACTGCACGCCGGCTTCGGCGTTGGCCTGGCTGGCATAGAGCTGGCTCTGGCCGACGACCTGGCCATTGGTGGCCTTGAGCACGAAGTGGAACTTGCCGTTGTTGGCCGGCTTGACCTCGAAGGCACCGTCGCGCTGGGAGTTCTTGCGCACCGACTCGATGCCGCCGAGCGCCGAGTCCTTGGCCTTGTACAGTTCGCTGGTGAGAATGATCTCGCCGTTGGCGGCATGCAGGTTGAAGTGGAACTGGCCGTCTTTCGCTTTCTTCAGATGGAATTTGGCTGCCATGTCTAGCTCCTTGTTCACAGGGTGAGGCGGATCGCAACGGACCAGCCGTCTGCTGAGACACAGCGTAGCCGCTTTTGTTGCAGTGTCGCCCCGCTCCGGTCATCGGCCTGGGGCGAGCGGGCTCAGGCCTTGAGGGTCTTGACGCCGTCGGCGGTGCCGAGCAGCAGCAAGTCGGCCGGGCGGGCGGCGAACAAGCCGTTGGTGACCACGCCGACGATGGCGTTGATCTTCTCTTCCAGTTCCACCGGGCTGTCGATGCGCAGGTTGTGCACGTCGAGGATGATATTGCCGTTGTCGGTCAGCACGCCTTCGCGGTAGACCGGATCGCCGCCGAGCTTCACCAGTTGGCGGGCGACGTGGCTGCGAGCCATCGGGATGACCTCCACCGGCAGCGGGAACTGGCCGAGGATGGGCACCAGCTTGCTGGCATCGGCGATGCAGATGAAGGTCTTGGCCACCGCGGCGACGATCTTCTCGCGGGTCAGCGCGGCACCGCCGCCCTTGATCAGCTCCAGGCGCTCGTTGCTTTCGTCGGCGCCGTCGACGTAGAACTCCAGCTCGCTGACCGTGTTCAGCTCGTAGACCGGGATGCCATGCTCCTTCAGGCGCTTGGCGGTGGCCTCCGAACTGGCTACTGCGCCGTCGAACTCGGCCTTGTGGCGGGCCAGGGCATCGATGAAGAAGTTGGCGGTGGAGCCTGTGCCGACGCCGACGATGCTCTTGCTGTCGAGGTGCGGAAGAATGTGGTCGACGGCGGCCTGTGCCACTGCCTGCTTGAGCTGATCCTGGTTCATCCCGGGTGCCTGTCTGGTTGCCTGGCCGGCCGTCCCGGCGGCGCAGGCGGAGGGTGCGCGCGGCCGGGGCGGCCCGGCGGGTTTCCGGCACGTCCTGTGCCGCTGCGATACGAAGGGACGAATTATAGCGGCCTGGCGTCCTCCGGTCTTGCCCGGATAACCGGCAGTCGCGGTGTTTTCCTGCGGCGCGCCGGTAGTCCGCCCGGCGGGCCTGGAGTAGACTCCGGGCTTCCGTGAAGTCCGCCGAACCGCCTCCGATGCTCGAACAATACGTCAAGAAGATCCTCACCTCGCGCGTCTACGACGTCGCGGTGGAAACGCCCCTGCAACCCGCCCGCCAGTTGTCCGAACGCCTCGGCAACCAGGTCCTGCTCAAGCGCGAGGACCTGCAGCCGGTGTTTTCCTTCAAGATCCGCGGCGCCTACAACAAGGTCGCGCAGCTCACCGAGGAGGAGAAGGCCCGCGGGGTGATCGCCGCCTCGGCCGGCAACCACGCCCAGGGCCTGGCCCTGGCGGCCAAGCGGCAGGGGATCAGGGCGGTCATCGTGATGCCCAAGACCACCCCCGAGATCAAGGTCCAGGCGGTGCGCGCCCACGGCGCCAAGGCGGTGCTGCACGGCGACGCCTTCCCCGAGGCGCTGGCCCACGCGCTGAAGCTGGTCGACGAGAAGGGCTACACCTTCGTCCATCCCTACGACGATCCGGACACCATCGCCGGCCAGGGCACCGTGGCCATGGAGATCCTCCGCCAGCAGCCCGGCCGCCTCGATGCGATCTTCGTCCCGGTGGGCGGTGGCGGACTGGTCGCCGGCATCGCCGCCTACGTCAAGTACCTGCGTCCGGAGATCAAGGTGATCGGCGTCGAGCCGGACGAGTCGAACTGCCTGCAGGCGGCCATGGCCGCCGGCGAGCGGGTGGTGCTGGGCCAGGTCGGGCTGTTCGCCGACGGCGTGGCGGTGGCGCAGATCGGCCAGCACACCTTCGACATCTGCAAGGACCACGTCGACGAAGTGATCACCGTCAGCACCGACGAGATCTGTGCGGCGATCAAGGACATCTACGACGACACCCGCTCGATCACCGAGCCGGCCGGCGCGCTGGCGGTGGCCGGGATCAAGAAGTACGTCGAGCGCGAGCGCGCCGAGGGGCAGACCCTGGTGGCGATCGACTCCGGCGCCAACGTCAACTTCGATCGCCTGCGGCATGTCGCCGAACGCGCCGAACTGGGCGAGCGCCGCGAAGCGATCATCGCGGTGACCATTCCCGAGCGGCCGGGCAGCTTCAAGGCCTTCTGCGAGGCGGTCGGCAAGCGCCAGATCACCGAGTTCAACTATCGCTACCACAGCGGCAGCGAGGCGCACATCTTCGTCGGCGTGCAGACCCACCCGGAGAACGACCCGCGCGAGGCGCTGGTGGCCTATCTGCGCGAGAAGGGCTTCCCGGTCCTCGACCTGACCGACAACGAACTGGCCAAGCTGCACATCCGCCACATGGTTGGCGGCCATGCGGTGAAAGTCAGCGACGAGATGGTGTTCCGCTTCGAATTCCCCGAGCGGCCCGGCGCGCTGTTCAACTTCCTCACCAAGCTCGGCGGGCGCTGGAACATCTCGATGTTCCACTACCGCAACCATGGCGCGGCCGACGGCCGGGTGGTGGCCGGGTTGCAGGTGCCGGAAGACGAGCGCCACCTGATCCCGCAGACCCTGGAGGCGATCGGCTATCCGTACTGGGACGAGACCGCCAACCCGGCCTACCAGCTGTTCCTCGGCTGACCCGCGGCGGCTCGCCGACACGGGCTGCTAAGCTTCACGGGCAGGTGATCTCCTTCCTCGGGAACTGAGCCCGCCCCCGGCCCCTCAAACGGGCCGGGAACACGGACAAGGATGCGCTGATGGAACATTTTATCCAGATCAAGATTCTCCACGGAGTCGCCACCGTGCTGCTGTTCGGCGGCCTGCTCGGCCTGGCGTTCTACGCCTGGCGCAGCTGGCGGACGGGCGACGCGGCTCGGGTCGCGCGCGGTTTCAAGCGGGTCCGCCTGATCGGCTGGCCGCTGCTGGGGCTCAGCCTGCTGGCCCTGCCGGTCAGCGGCTGGTGGCTGGTGCACCTGGCCGGCTGGCCGTTGGGCCAGAGCTGGCTGCTGTTCGGCGCCTGCCTCTATCTGCTCGGCTGCATCTTCTGGCTGGTCCTCGCCGGCCGCCTGGCGCGGGTCCAGCACCAGGCCGGCGCCGCCGAGACGGCGGGGGCCGCGCTGGGCGAGCAGGCCCTGCGCGAGATCAAGGTGGGCCTGGTCATGGCCCTGCTCGGTGCGGCCAGCTTCATCGCGGTGGCGGTACTGATGGTCAGCAAGCCGCTCTGAAACGCCAACGAAATGGACTTCACCGGCCTTCGCCGGTTCTGTAGGAACGCATGCGTATTCTGCTGGTAGGCGCGGGAGGTTTCGTCGGGCGGCACCTGCTCCCGGCGCTGCTCGCCGCCGGACACGAACTGCTCCTCACCGCGCGCCGCCCGCCGGTCGATGCGCCTGCCGGTGTACGCTGGCTGGCGCTCGACCTGGAGCGGCTTGCGGAAAGGCCGGACAGCTTCGCCTGGCCCGCCGGGGTCGACCTGCTGATCAATGCCGCCGGCACCATGAGCCTCGACGAGGCGAGCATGGCTCGCGTCCAGGACAGCGGCGCGCGAACACTCTTCGACCTCGCTGCAGCCCATGGGGCGAAGGTCCTGCAGATTTCCGCGCTGGGCGCCGGTGCGCACCCGGACGTGGCCTTCCTCGCCAGCAAGGCGGCGGCCGACCGCCACCTGCTGGAACTGGGCATCCCGGCGCTGGTGCTGCGCCCGTCCCTGCTGCTGGGGCCGGGCGGCGCCAGCAGCGCCTGGCTGGAACGCCTGTCGCCGCTACCGCTGATTCCCTTGCTGGACAATCGCGCGCGCCTGCAACCGCTGCATGTCGAGGACCTGGTCGGCGCGGTGCTGGCCTTGCTGCGCCGCTGGCCGGAGCGGGCGCAGGTGATTCCGCTGGTGGGTCCGCAGGCGCTGACCCAGGGCGAGCTGCTGGACGAGCTGCGCCGCGCCCAGGGTTGGCCGCGCGGCCGCTATGCGGTGCCGCCCGCGGCGCTTCTCGATGCGTTGGGCGGGCTTGGCCGGCGTGCTGGCTGGCGGACACTGAGTCCATCGATGCTGAAGCTGGTGCGCCACGACAACCTGGCCGACCCGGCACTCCTCGATGCGGCCTGCGGCTATCGTTGCGCGCCGCTGGCCAGTCGCCTGCTCGGCTGGCCGCAGGCGGCACGCAGCCTGGCGGCGCTGATGCGGCCGCTGATGCTGGCGGCCCTGGTGCTGATCTGGCTGGGTACCCTGGTCGCCTGCCTGGGGCCGGGTTACGGTTGGGGCCTGCGGATCCTCGGCGAGGCCGGCATCCACGGCTGGCCGGCGAGCCTGGCGGTGATCGCCGGGGCCCTGCTCGACGGCGCGCTCGGCGTCGGCCTGCTGCTCCGCCGCTGGCGCCGGCGCGCGCTGCTGGCACAGTTCTGGCTGATGCTTGGCTACAGCCTGGCGATCAGCCTGATCCTGCCGCACTACTGGTACGACCCCTACATGGCGGTCGGCAAGAACATCGTGCTGATGGTGGCCACGCTCTGGCTGCTGGGCGACGAACCTCGAGCCAGGGAGGCCCGTGGATGAACCTTTACCTGCTGCTGAAGACCCTGCATGTCCTTTCCTCGACCATTCTCTTCGGCACCGGCCTGGGGTCGGCCTACTACGCCCTGCGCGCCTGGCGCAGCGGGCAGTTGCCGGTGATCGCGGTGACCTTCCGCCACCTGGTCGCCGCCGACTGGCTGTTCATCGCCACCACAGCGGTGTTCCAGCCGCTCAGCGGCCTGGCCATGGTGCATGTCGCCGGCTGGTCGCTGGCCCAGGGCTGGTTGCTGTGGAGCCTGGGCCTCTACGTGTTCGCCGGGCTCTGCTGGCTACCGGTGGTGTGGTTGCAGATCCGCGTACGCGACATGGCCGAGGCGGCCTTGCGCGAGGCGCGGCCCATCGAACCGCTGGCGTACCGCTACATGAACGCCTGGTTCATCCTCGGCTGGCCGGCCTTCATCGCCTTCATGGTCATCTTCTACCTGATGGTCAACAAGCCGGTCTGAGAGTCCCCTCGGCGCAACCAGAGCAACGCCAGGACCAGGAGCGCCAGGGAGCCGCCCCAGTACAACCAGGCGAAGCCGCCGGGCCGCTCCAGCAGGAGGAAGGCCAGGGCCGGGCCCAGCGCGGCGCCGAGGTCCTGGACGATGGAATAGCGGGTCATGAAGCCGACCACGTCGCCGGCGCGGGCGACGTCGGCGGCGAGGGCGTCGGTCAGGGTGGTGAGGGCGGTGGCGACCAGCATCACCAGCAGGGCGATGGCCAGCCAGGCGAGAATGGGCAGCCTGCTGGAAAGCAGGCCGAAGCCCATTGCGCCGACCAGTAGCGCAGCCACGTAGAAGCGCCGACGCCCGCGCGGGCCATCCGACCAGGCACCGAAGCGCCCGGCCAGCCAGGGCTCCCAGGACCAGCGCAGGGCCTGGATGATCCCGGAGAGGCCGGCGGCGCTGAGCGCCAGGCCGAGCAGGCTGACCTCGGTGCCGAAGCTGCGGGCGATCAGCGCGCTCAGGGTGGCGGCGAGTACGCCCTGGATCAGGAGCGCGGTGGCGAAGCCGCTGAGGATCACCAGGCCGCGCGGCGGCGGGCGCCTGGCGACGCTGGTGGCTGCCGTTGCGGCGGAGGTCCGCGCATGTCCGGCGGGATTCTCCGGCAGGTCGAAACCCTTCGCCAGCAGCGGCAGGCCGAGCAGTGCCAGGAACGCGAAGGACAGCGCCAGCGCCGGCAGGCCGAGGACCGGCACCAGCAGCCCGCCGAGCAGCATGCCGACCAGGCTGCCCAGGCGGTAGAGGCCATTGTACAGGCCCATGGCGCGGCCGCGCTGGTGGTCGGCGGCGCAGTAGACCACCGCCGAGAGTCCGCCGATGCGGAAGAACGACCAGCCGATCCCCCACAGTCCGCGCAGCAGCACCCAGGCCAGGAAACCGCTGGCCAGGCCGTAGCCGGCGGTGCTCAGCACGCCGATGACGACCGCCAGGAGCAGGCCGGTCTTCAGTGCCAGGTGCTTGTACAGGCGGCCGATCAGCGGATTGAAGGGCAGGCGGATCAGGCGGTTGATCGACAGCAGCACGCCGACCTGCCAGAGCGCCTCCAGGCCGACCTCGTGCCAGTAGATCGGCAAGGCGATATAAAGCATCGAATCGCCGGCCAGGCATAGCGCGGTGACCAGGGCGACGATCACGACCGGCCGCAGCGAGCCGGGAGCGGGGGCTGTGTGGGGCATCCTGGGGCCGCCGTGGCGCCGCCCGTCGGACGGCGCGCTTGTCAGTGGGTCAACGCAGGGAAATGATCGGCCAGCCGCGTTTTTCCGCCTCGGCGCGCAGGCGAGGATCGGGGTCGACGGCCACCGGCCGGCTGACCTTTTCCAGCAGCGGCAGGTCGTTCAGCGAGTCGCTATAGAAGCTGGCGCCTTCCAGGTCCAGGCCGTTCTCGTCGAGCCAGCGTTGCAGGCGCACCACCTTGCCGCCCTGGAAGCAGGGCACGTCGAAGGTCTGCCCGGTGTAGCGGCCGTCGCGCATCTCGCACTCGGTGGCGATCAGGGTCTCCACCCCGAGCCGTTCGGCGATCGGGCCGGTGACGAAGCGGTTGGTGGCGGTGATGATCACCAGCCGGTCGCCGGCGGCGCGGTGCTCGGCGAGCAGCGCCTCGCCCTTGGCCAGCACGATCGGCTCGATCACTTCCTGCATGAACTGGCGGTGCCAGGTTTCCAGCTGGGCCATCTCGGTGCGACCGAGGATCGCCTGGGTGAAGGCCTGGTAGGCAAGGACGTCGAGCTTGCCGGCGACGTAGTCGGCATAGAAGGCGTCGTTGCGCGCCTGGTATTCGGCGGCGTCGACCAGGCCGCGCTGGCACAGCCATTCGCCCCAGCTATGGTCGCTGTCGCCGGCGAGCAGGGTGTTATCGAGATCGAAAAGGGCCAGACGCACGGGGTGACTCCATCGGTTGGCGGGTGGCGGAAGGGCCGCGAGAGCCTTTTGCGAAGGCTCCCACCGGGCCTTGGGAAAGCCCCTAGCCTACCGGCTTTTGCCGGCCCTGTATCCTCCCCGCACGAGTCGCAAAGCCGCGCGTTGCCGCTATCACAAGCTTTATGGAACAATGCGGGCACATGCGATTTCGAGGATGTCCCAGCGTGATCGATTCCGATGGTTTTCGCCCGAATGTCGGCATCATTCTCGCCAACGAGGCGGGGCAGGTGCTGTGGGCGCGGCGTATCAATCAGGAAGCCTGGCAGTTCCCGCAGGGAGGCATCAATGATCGCGAAACGCCGGAAGAGGCGCTGTATCGCGAATTGAACGAAGAAGTCGGGCTGGAGGCCGGGGACGTGCGCATCCTGGCCTGCACCCGCGGCTGGCTGCGCTACCGTTTGCCGCAGCGCCTGGTGCGGACCCACAGCCAGCCGCTGTGCATCGGCCAGAAGCAGAAATGGTTCCTGCTGCGGCTGATGTCCGACGAGGCGCGCGTGCGCATGGATATCACCAGCAAGCCCGAGTTCGACGGCTGGCGCTGGGTGAGTTACTGGTACCCCCTGGGACAGGTGGTGACCTTCAAGCGCGAGGTCTACCGCCGCGCCCTGAAGGAACTGGCCCCGCGCCTTCTGGCGCGGGACTGAACACGGAGACAAGGCCCCGAGCATGCTCAACACGCTGCGCAAGATCGTCCAGGAAGTGAACTCCGCCAAGGATCTGAAGGCGGCGCTGGGCATCATCGTGCAGCGGGTCAAGGAAGCCATGGGTACCCAGGTCTGCTCGGTGTACCTGCTCGACACCGAGACCCAGCGTTTCGTCCTGATGGCCACCGAAGGCCTCAACAAGCGTTCCATCGGCAAGGTCAGCATGGCTCCCAGCGAAGGCCTGGTCGGCCTGGTCGGCACCCGCGAGGAGCCGCTCAACCTGGAGAACGCCGCCGCCCACCCGCGCTACCGCTATTTCGCCGAGACCGGCGAGGAGCGCTACGCGTCGTTCCTCGGCGCGCCGATCATCCACCATCGGCGGGTGATGGGGGTGCTGGTGGTGCAGCAGAAGGAGCGCCGCCAGTTCGACGAAGGCGAGGAAGCCTTCCTCGTCACCATGAGCGCCCAGCTCGCCGGGGTCATCGCGCATGCCGAGGCGACCGGTTCGATCCGCGGCCTGGGCAAGCTCGGCAAGGGCATCCAGGAAGCCAAGTTCGTCGGCGTGCCCGGCGCCCCCGGGGTCGGGGTGGGCAAGGCGGTGGTGGTGTTGCCGCCGGCCGACCTGGAAGTGGTGCCGGACAAGCAGGTCGACGACATCGACGCCGAGATCGCCCTGTTCAAGCAGGCCCTGGAGGGCGTTCGCGCCGACATGCGCGCGCTGTCGAGCAAGCTCGCCAGCCAGCTGCGCAAGGAAGAACGCGCGCTGTTCGACGTCTACCTGATGATGCTCGACGATGCCTCCATCGGCAACGAGGTCAAGCGCATCATCCGTACCGGCCAGTGGGCCCAGGGCGCCCTGCGCCAGGTGGTGATGGAGCACGTGCAGCGCTTCGAGCTGATGGACGACGCCTATCTCCGCGAGCGCGCCTCCGACGTCAAGGACATAGGTCGCCGCCTGCTCGCCTACCTCCAGGAAGAGCGCAAGCAGAACCTGACCTACCCGGAACAGACCATCATCGTCAGCGAGGAGCTGTCGCCGGCGATGCTCGGCGAGGTGCCGGAAGGGCGCCTGGTCGGCCTGGTCTCGGTGCTCGGCTCGGGCAACTCGCACGTGGCGATCCTCGCCCGTGCCATGGGCATCCCCACGGTGATGGGGGCGGTCGACCTGCCGTACTCCAAGGTCGACGGCATCGACCTGATCGTCGATGGCTACCACGGCGAGGTCTACACCAACCCCTCCGCCGAGCTGGTGCGCCAGTACAGCGACGTGGTCGCCGAGGAGCGCGAGCTGAGCAAGGGCCTGGCGGCCCTGCGCGAGCTGCCCTGCGAGACCCTCGACGGCCACCGCATGCCGCTCTGGGTCAACACCGGCCTGCTCGCCGATGTCGCCCGCGCCCAGGAGCGTGGCGCCGAGGGCGTGGGCCTGTACCGCACCGAAGTGCCGTTCATGATCAACGACCGCTTCCCCAGCGAGAAGGAACAGTTGGCGATCTACCGCGAGCAGCTCAGTGCCTTCCACCCGCTGCCGGTGACCATGCGCACCCTGGATATCGGCGGCGACAAGGCGCTGTCCTACTTCCCGATCAAGGAAGACAACCCGTTCCTCGGCTGGCGCGGCATCCGCGTCACCCTCGACCACCCGGAGATCTTCCTGGTCCAGACCCGCGCCATGCTCAAGGCCAGCGAAGGACTGGACAACCTGCGCATCCTGCTGCCGATGATCTCCGGCACCCACGAGCTGGAAGAGGCCCTGCACCTGATCCACCGCGCCTGGGGCGAGGTGCGCGACGAGGGCGTGGACATCGCCATGCCGCCCATCGGCATGATGGTCGAGATTCCCGCCGCCGTGTACCAGACCCGCGAGCTGGCCCGCCAGGTCGACTTCCTTTCGGTCGGTTCGAACGACCTGACCCAGTACCTGCTGGCGGTCGACCGCAACAATCCGCGGGTCGCCGACCTCTACGACTACCTGCATCCGGCCGTTCTGCATGCGTTGAAGAAGGTGGTCGACGATGCCCACCTGGAAGGCAAGCCGGTGAGCATCTGCGGCGAGATGGCCGGCGATCCCGCGGCTGCCGTGCTGCTGATGGCGATGGGCTTCGACAGCCTGTCGATGAACGCCACCAACCTGCCCAAGGTGAAGTGGCTGCTGCGCCAGATCACCCTGGACAAGGCCCGGGACCTGCTCGGCCAGTTGCTCACCTTCGACAACCCGCAGGTCATCCACAGCTCGCTGCACCTGGCGTTGCGCAACCTCGGCCTGGGTCGCGTGATCAACCCGGCGGCTACCGTCCAGCCCTGATTTCCCGCGCGCCGGACGCTTCGTCGTGCGGCGCTTACGCTTTCCCCGCAAGCGTATAGACTGCCTGCCATTCGGTAGAGGCCACTGGCCAGTCGAACGTGCGAGGGATTGCCGCAAAATGGACGAACGGGCGTCGAAGCCGCCAGGTCTTCTTCCGCTGTCACGCGAAGACCTTGAGAAAACCCTGCGATATGCCCTGGAGATCGTCAGCGACGGGATCTGGGACTGGAACATCGCGACCAACCAGGTCAGCCGCAGCGCCGGCTGGTACCTGATGCTCGGCTATCCGCCGCATAGCCTGCCGGAGAGCGTGGAGACCTGGAAGAGCATCATCCATCCCGAGGACTATCCGCGGGTGATGGCCAGCTTCCAGGCCTACCTCGACGGCGAAAGCCCGGAATACTGCGAGGAATACCGCTGCCGCACCTACAGCGGGGATTACCTGTGGATCAGCGATCGCGGGCGTTTCGTCGAGTTCGACGAGCGCGGCGAGCCGCGGCGGATGATCGGTGCGCACCACGAGATCCATCAGCGCAAGCTGGTCGAGCTGGAGTTGCAGCAGCGCAACGAGGAACTGTTCGACTGGAACCTGCGTCTCGAGGAACTGGTGGCCGAGCGCACCGAGGCGCTGCACCGGGTCAACCAGGCGCTGGCCTCGAAGATGGCCGAGGCCCAGCGCCTGAGCGAAATCGATCCGCTCACCGAGCTGTACAACCGACGCAAGTTCGAGCAGTGCCTGCACCATGAATGGATGCGCCGGCAGCGCCATGGACGCGCCACGGCACTGGTGATGATCGATGTCGATCACTTCAAGCGGATCAACGACCTGTTCGGCCACTCCACCGGTGATCGCGTGCTGGTCGCCTTCGGCCGCCTGGTTGCCAGCGAGCTGCGCGAGGTCGACGTGCTGGCGCGTTGGGGTGGCGAGGAGTTCATCCTGCTGCTCCCGGAAACCGGCCTGGAGGCCGCGGCGGCCTTGGCCGAACGCCTGCGCCAGCGGGTTCGCTCGCAGTCCTTCGAGATGGGCGAGCGGTTGACCGCCAGCTTTGGCGTCGGCGTGCTGAATGATGGCGAGACCCTCGACCTGCTGCTGTGCCGGGTGGACGACGCCCTCTATCGGGCCAAGCAGCGTCGCGATTGCGTGGCCTGTTGCTGAAGGTCAGCCTGGCGGCAGCACCAGGCTGACCTCGCCGAGCCGGGCGCCGGACGGCCCGAAGCTGCGCTCGATCATCTCCCGCGTGCCGTCGGCGTGTACCCGTACGACGCTGCTGGCGCGAGTGCCGTAGCTCGGGCTGGCGATGAACACGCTGGAGAGCAGGCGTTCCGTGGCCAGACCCACGCCGGTATCCGGCAACTGGCCGTCGGCGGCCGGCGCTGCGTCGGCCAGCAGCTCCATCAGGGCCTGCGGATGCGGCTCGGCAAGCCGCTCGGCGAGGGCGGCGCGAGCCTTGAGCAGCTTCGGCCAGGGCGTATCGAGGGCCGCGTTGGACAGCCCGTAGATCCCCGCCGGCAGCAGGCGCGGTGGCCCTACGCGGGGGTTGTAGTGCCAGAGCTGATGGCGATCGCCAATGAGCAGGTTGAAGCCGGAATAGTCCGCGGCGCGCCCGGCGACCTGCGCCAGGTAGTCGGCCGGGTTGCCGCCGCCGCGCAGGAAGTCCGCCACCAGTTCGCCACGGGAGCGCTTGCCGAGAGCCTGCGACGGATCGCGGACGTTGGTCAGGGCGGCGAAACGGCCGGCCGGGCCGAGCCCCAGCCAGGTGCCGCCGGCCTCCAGGTCGCGTCCGGCGAATACCCCCTCGGCGTCCTCCCAGGCCGCCAGCGGCAGGCTCGGGCGGGCATAGAATTCGTCACGGTTGGCGGCGACCAGCAGCGGCAGGGCGTGCCCCGGTTGCCAGGCGAAGACGATCAGGCACATGCGCGATCCTTGGGATGGGCTGGCCGTCAGGCTAAAGGCATCCGCCATCGCCGTTCAAGCACGACGCCTGCCGCACGGCGCGCAATTCCGTTACCATGCCGGCTTTCCAACGGGGGCGTGCATGGAGTTTCTCCTCTATATCGTGCTGGGCGCCTGTGCCGGCGTGCTGGCCGGACTGTTCGGCGTCGGCGGCGGCCTGATCATCGTCCCGGCGCTGGTCTTCAGCTTCACCGCGCACGGTTTCGGCGGCGACGTCCTGACCCAGATGGCGGTCGGCACCTCCCTGGCGACCATCGTCTTCACTTCGATCAATTCCATTCTCGAACACCATCGGCGCGGCGCGGTGCGCTGGCCGGTGTTCGCCTGGATGACCCTCGGCATCCTCATCGGCAGTGCCCTCGGCGCGCTGACCGCGGCGCAGATCAAGGGGCCGCTGTTGCAGAAGATAATCGGGGTGTTCGCCATCCTGGTCGCTTTGCAGATGGTTCTCGACCTCAAGCCCAAGGGTAGCCGCGAGGTGCCCGGCAAGGGCGGCCTGACCCTGGCCGGCGCGGTGATCGGCTGGGCCTCGGCGATCTTCGGCATCGGCGGCGGTTCGCTGACCGTGCCTTTCCTCAGTTGGCGCAGCGTGCCGATGCAGCAGGCGGTGGCGACTTCCTCGGCCTGCGGCCTTCCTATCGCCATTTCCGGCGCTCTGTCGTTCATCGCGGTCGGCTGGCACAACCCGCAGTTGCCGGAGTGGAGCCTGGGCTACGTCTATCTGCCGGCGTTGGTCGGCATCGCCGCCACCAGTATGCTGTTCGCCCGCTTCGGCGCGCGCCTGGCGCATCGTTTGTCGCCGCGCGTACTCAAGCGACTGTTCGCCCTGCTGCTGTTCAGCGTGGGCATAAGTTTCCTGACCCCCGATCTCGCTTTTCTGTCGTAGGAGTTATCGATGCTGACGTATCCCCAGATCGATCCGGTTGCGCTGGCCATCGGCCCGCTGAAGATCCACTGGTACGGGCTGATGTACCTGATCGGGATCGGCGGCGCCTGGCTGCTGGCGTCGCGCCGGATGAAGCGCTTCGACCCGACCTGGACCAAGGAGCGCCTTTCCGACCTGGTCTTCTGGGTCGCCTGCGGCGTGATCCTCGGTGGCCGCCTGGGCTACGTGCTGTTCTACAACCTGGACGAGTACATCGCCAACCCGACGCTGATCTTCGAGGTCTGGAAAGGCGGCATGTCCTTCCATGGCGGCCTGCTCGGCGTGATGCTGGCGGTCTGGTGGTTCGGCAAGCGCCATGGCAAGAGCTTCTTCCAGCTGATGGACTTCATCGCCCCGCTGGTGCCCATCGGCCTGGGCGCCGGGCGCATCGGCAACTTCATCAACTCGGAACTGTGGGGCAAGGTCAGCGATGTGCCCTGGGCCATGGTCTTCCCCAACGGCGGCCCGCTGCCGCGGCATCCCTCGCAGCTGTACCAGTTCGCCCTGGAAGGCGTGGCGCTGTTCGTCATCCTCTGGCTGTTCACCCGCAAGCCACGGCCGACCGCCTCGGTCTCCGGCCTGTTCGTGCTGTGCTACGGGATCTTCCGCTTCGTCGTCGAATTCGTCCGCGTGCCGGATGCCCAGCTCGGCTACCTCGCCTGGGGTTGGCTGACCATGGGCCAGGTGCTCTGCGTACCGATGGTGCTGGCCGGCATTGCCCTGATGGTCTGGGCCTACCGCCGCGACGCGGCGCAGCCGAAGGCGGCCTGAGCCGCTTTTCGTGCCCGGGGCGGATAACGTCGCAGGCGTCATCCGCTCCGGGCAGCCGGCTTTCCGCTCCAGGGCGTGCATGGCTTGCGCCGGTCGCGCCGAACTGGCGATGCAGGCTCCGTCGCCGTAGACTTGGCCATCCTTCTGTCATCCCTCGGTGGGAGCCGCCACGTCGGCGCCGCACCGATATCGATCCGAGCCTCCGATGAAACAGTACCTCGACCTGATGCGCCACGTGCGCGAGCACGGCACCTTCAAGAGCGACCGCACCGGCACCGGCACCTATAGCGTGTTCGGCCACCAGATGCGCTTCGACCTGGCCGCGGGCTTCCCCCTGGTGACCACCAAGAAGTGCCACCTCAAGTCGATCGTCCACGAGCTGCTGTGGTTCCTCAAGGGCTCCACCAATATCGCCTACCTCAAGGAGCACGGCGTCTCGATCTGGGACGAATGGGCCGACGAGAACGGCGACCTCGGCCCGGTGTATGGCTACCAGTGGCGCTCCTGGCCGGCGCCGGACGGCCGCCACATCGACCAGATCGCCAACCTGATGGCGATGCTGAAGAAGAATCCGGACTCGCGCCGGCTGATCGTCTCCGCCTGGAACCCGGCGCTGATCGACGAGATGGCCCTGCCGCCCTGCCACGCGCTGTTCCAGTTCTACGTCGCCGACGGCAAGCTCAGCTGCCAGCTCTACCAACGTTCGGCGGACATCTTCCTCGGCGTACCCTTCAATATCGCCAGCTATGCCCTGCTGACCCTGATGGTGGCGCAGGTCGCCGGCCTGCAGCCGGGCGAGTTCATCTGGACCGGCGGCGATTGCCACCTGTACGCCAACCACCTGGAGCAGGCCGACCTGCAGCTGACCCGCGAGCCGCTGCCGTTGCCGAGCATGAAGCTGAATCCCGAGGTGAAGGATCTGTTCGACTTTCGCTTCGAGGACTTCGAGCTGGTCGGCTACGAGGCCCATCCGCACATCAAGGCACCGGTCGCGGTCTGACCCTTCGGCGGAGCCGTCGGCTCCGCTCAACCGAACAGGCGACGGTACCAGGGAAGCGCGCGCCAGTCCCGCAAAGCCCGCTCCGCATCTTCTGCGCGTTGCAGCGCCTGTTCCAGGGCCTGCTCCAGCGGAGCGACCGGATGGCTCATGGCATGGCCATGGCAGAGCTGGAAGTCGTCCAGCAGGTTCGGCGGTAGCGCGAAGGCGCCTTCCAGGCGGGCCTGTTCCTCCGCCAGGTAATAGCCGTTGAGGCCGTCGAAGTGGACGAAACGGTAGCCCGCGGCGAGCAGCGGCGCTTTCCACTCGGGGTCGTGGTCGAATGGAGTTTCCGCGAGGATCAGCCACGGGCGCCAGCGGTTCAGGTCGAGGCCGCGGAGCACCGCGCCTTCCAGCCCTTCGACGTCGATCTTGAGGAAGTGGATCGGCCCTTCGACATGGGCCGCGCAGATCGCGTCCAGGGTGCTGACCTTCACTTCGCGCGGGGTGGCCGTGCAGCCCTCGGCCTGGCGCTGGCGGGTTAGCTCGGGGTCCAGGGTGGAGAGACCCGAGGCGGCCATCTCGTAGAGCGTGGCGCGGCCTTCGCGCTCGCCAATGGCGAGGTTCAGGTTGAGGTCTTCCGGCCGTTCCCGCTCCAGCTCGCGGTGCAGGTGGGGCAGCGGTTCGATGTTGATGCCGCGCCAGCCGCGCTCGTAGAACGCCAGGGTGACCGAGTCGATCCGCGGGTGGTTGGCGCCGACGTCGATGTAGAACCCCCTGGGGAAGAGTTTCAGGGCCCGCCAGAGTCGGACGTCTTCCAGGTTCTGCGCGTAGGAAACGAAGGGCATGGGCCTACCTCTTGGGCGATCGTCGCCCAGTCTGTCATTCCCCGCGCCCGCTCTCCAGCAATTCGGCCAGCGCGTCGATCTGTTCCTGGCGGTCGCTGCCGCCCACCCGCCTGCCGTTCAGCGACGACCACTCCGGATGCGCGCGCGCCTTGCGCAGCGCTTCCGGCAGCTTGCCTTCGCGCCACTGCTTGTCCTCCGGGGTTTCCAGGCGGATCGCCTCGACCGCCGCGTGGCCGCGCGTTTGCAGGGCTGCCAGGAGCTGCCGTTGGCGCAGCGCGAGCAAGCGCAGCACGGCGTCGTTGACGGTCAGCTCGCGGGCGCCCTTGAGCTTGCCGAGCAGGCGCGAGCCGTAGTGGCCGACGGTCTGCCAGGCGCCGCCGGCGAGGGCACCGAGGGCGGCGGCGGCGCCAAGGGTGACGCCGCCCACCAGCAGGTCGATGCCGGCGCCGGCCGCGGCACCGGCCGCAACCCCGCCGCCGAGGCGGATACCGAGTTGGCGCAGGGTCTCCGGATTGAACAGATCGTCGCCCCAGCGGCCGTCGAGCAGCGGCAGGTCGGCGGCGCGGGCGTCGTCCCTGGCGAAGGCGTAGAGCCGCAGCAACGCTTCCACGCAGGCCTGCTCGCGCTTGCGCACCTGCTGGTGCAGGTCGCGGGTGGCTTCCTGCACGGCGCTTTCGCCGCCGGGCACCAGGCGCCGGCAGGCGGCGACGTCGACCAGCAATTCGGCGATCAGCCGTTGCCCGGCGCGCAGGCGCGCGGCGGCCTGGGTCTCATGGTCGGCGATCAGCCGGTCGAGTTGCGGCCGGGCGCGCTCCAGCAGCAGCGCCAGGCTCTCGTAGAGGCGCCGTTCGCCGTCCAGCGGCGGCGCCACGCTGTCGAAACGCACCAGGGCGTGCAGGCCCAGGCGAGCGAGGGCGGCGCGCCACTCCTCCTCGCGATGCTGCGGGCTGGCGACAAAGTTCAGCACCGGCAGCAGCGGCCGGCCGCAGCCGGCGAGCACCGCCAGTTCGTCGCGATACTTGGCCAGCACCGGTTCGCGGGCGTCGATCACGTAGAGCCCGGCGTCGGAGGCGAGCAACTGGCGGACCACCTTGGCTTCCTGTTCGAAACGCCCGCGCGCTTCGTTGCTGTCCAGCAACCGCGCCATGCGTTCCGGGCCATCGAGACGCTCGCCGGGGCGCTCCAGGGCGTCCAGGTAGTCGAGCAGGGCGATGGCGTCTTCCAGGCCGGGCGTGTCGTAGAGTTCCAGCAGCGCTTCGCCGTCCACCGACAGCCTGGCGCCCTCGACGTGGCGGGTGGTGCTGGGGCGATGGGAGACTTCGCCGAATCCGCGGTCGCGGGTCAGGGTGCGCAGCAGCGAGGTCTTGCCGGTATTGGTGTGGCCGACCACGGCCAGGATCAGCGGCTCAGTCATGGCCGGTCTCCAGCCAGGCCAGCGGCGAGGTCTCGCCGTGCGGCAGTTGCAGGCGTTCCAGGGCGGCGTGCCAGTCACCCAGGCGGTCGCTGTCGAGCGCTTCGCCGGGCGGAGCCTGGAGCAGCCAGATGCGGGTGCTGGCGGCGCAGCGGGCGAGTTCGCCGAGCAGTGCCAGGGTGCCGCGGTCCGGCGAGCGACGCGGGTCGCAGGCGATGGCCAGGCGCGCCGGCGGGTAGCGGGTCAGTTGTTCGAGCAGGCGACGGCGCTGCTGGCCGTCGTCGAGGATGCCGGCGTCGGCGACGCCTTCGGCGAGCTTCGGCGGCCAGGGCCGGCGATCGTCCAGCTCCACCGCCACCAGCACCGCTCCGGCGGCTTCCTGGCCGGACTGGCCGCCCTGCGGCTCCGGCAGCCAGTCCGGTGCCGCGTCGCTGACGCCGAGGCGTTCGCTGGCCGGCATCAAGCGTTCGCGCAGCAGGCTGTAGCCTGGGTCGTCGAGGTCCAGGTCGAGGTGGGCCAGGCCGCGTTTCCAGCGCCACAGGCAGAGCAGACCGAGCAGCGCGCGCGGCAGGACCCCATAGACCAGCAGTACGCCTACCAGCCAGCCGGCCCAGGCGTGCCGTGCGGCTTCGCTGGCCAGGGCGGCGTCGCCGCTGGCGCGGATCAGCTCGGCGTCCGGCAACGGGAAGCCAAGCAACGCCGGCAGGGCGCCGAGCGCCTGGGTAAGGGCGATGAAGGTATCGCTGCCGAGAATGGTGGTTTCCCAGACGAAACCGTAGCGGCGGGTCGCCAGCAGGCCGAGGAGCATGGCCAGCGCGGTCAGCAGGCCGAGCAGCCAGAGCCCGTGGACCAGCGCGCCGAGGCCCCAGCGCGCCAGCCGGCGCCGGCCGAGCAGGACCAGTAGCGCCGGCGCCAGGTGCGCGGCGCGGGCATCGCGCGCCAGCTTGCCGCTGAGCCACAGCCAGAGCCGGCCGAGCGCGCCCGCGGCCTCGCCGCCGGCGAGCAGGCCGAGGGCCCAGCCGAGCAGGGTCAGCAGGTGCAGGCCGAGTAGGCTGGCCAGCGCCCAGAACACGTTGACCGGGCGCTGGCCATCGCCGAGCGCGGCGAAGGCCAGTCCGGCGCCGCTGGCCAGGGCCAGCACCAGCAGCAGGGCCAGCGCCAGCCGCGAACCCTGGCGCCAGGTCCGCTGGGCGTCGAGCAGGCCCTCGCGGCGGCCCAGCCAGTGGGCGCGGGTGAGAATACGGCGCGGCAGGGAACCGCCCTGGGCCAGCGCCTGGCGAACCGCCTCGCTGTCTTCCAGCGGACCGGCCTGCTCCTCGCGCAGGCGAACGGCCTCGGTCAGCCAGAGGGCGTCGAGGCCGGGATGCGTCGTGTGACTCAAGTCACCTCCTGTGTCGATTTCCCTGCCGAGCGTGAATCGTGCCCGGCCAACGGCGTCTGATCAGCGCCAAACATAGCAAAAAGCGCCCCGGCGGCTCATGCTGGCTTGCCAGCCGGCTGGCGGCGGGGTGTGGGGTTTTGACTGGCGCCGTGGCGAAAGCGTTCGGCGCCGGTAGCGAGAGGAACACTGAGATGAAGGTAGTACGCCGATACCCCCTGGCGCTGTTGCTGGGGATGGCGGGCGCGCTGGCCGACGAGTTGCCCGATGGCTCCTTGCTGCAACGCTATGGCGTGCAGGCCGACCAGTTGCCGACCCTGGCGGCGGATCCGCCGTCGCGCAAGGAGGAGAAGGAAACGCCGTCGCGCTTCCGGGTGGAGCCGGAGCAGCCCTTGGTGACCTTTGGCGTCAAGGACCACAAGGGCATGGAACCCACTGGCAACCCGTCGATCGACGCCATGCACGAGCGCGATCGGCGGATCTGCCGGAACATCAGGCGGCAGGCACTGGAGAAAGGCAAGGCACAGCCCTTCGACGGCTACATCGAGTGTCCATGAGGCCGGCGCCCGCGTACGAGCGCCGGTCGGGCTGCGTCAGCGCTGCTCGCGCAGGCGCACGGCGACGTCCGGCTGGTCGCTGAACAGGCCGTCGATGCCGGCGTCGAGGTAGGCCCTGATCTCGCCGGCCAGGTCGCCGCGCGACTGTGGGTTGCCGTCGGCGCTGCGGAACTCCGCCGGAAGGAAGCTGTTTTCCGCGCGGAAGGTGTAGGGATGCACCTTCAGCCCGGCGGCGTGGGCGTCGCCGACGAAGCGGGTCGGCTGGCCGAGGTTGCCGTTGGCATCGCGGGGAATCACGTAGCTCTTGTCCGGACCGACCCCGTAGGCGTAGCGCGCCACCTGGCGCAGGCCCTTGGCGGTGGCCATCTCGGCGTAGGTCAGGCTGCCGCCGCTGGCCTGCTGGTCGTAGGGCTGGCCGCTGCCGTAGAGCTGGACCAGGCGGATGCCGGTGAGGCGCTTGAGTTCCTTCAGGTTGTTCACCTCGAAGGACTGGATGAATACCGGCGCGCGCGGACCGAGGTAGCCGTTGCGGTGCAGGGTCTTCACCAGCGGGCGTTCCATGGCCAGGCCGAGGCGCTGGAAGTGGGTGCCGTGCTTGATCTCGGGGTACAGGCCGATGGTGCGTTGCTGGCTGATCTGCAGGCTTTTCACCAGGTCGATGATCTCCTGCAGGGTGGGGATCTCGAAGGTGCCGTCCAGGCGCGCATTGCCCGGGCGGATCGTGGGGATGCGCTCGATGGCGCGCAGGGTCTTCAGTTCGGCGAGGGTGAAGTCTTCGCTGAACCAGCCGGTGAGTTCCACTCCGTCGACTTTCTGCGTGCGCTTGCGGTCGGCGAATTCCGGGTGCTGGGCGACATCGGTGGTCAGGCCCAGCTCGTTGTCGTGGCGGGCGACCAGCTTGCCGTCGCGGGTCATCACCAGGTCCGGCTCGACGTAGTCGGCGCCCATCATCACCGCCAGGGCGTAGGCGCCCAGGGTGTGTTCCGGTACGTAACCGCTGGCGCCACGGTGGGCGATGACCAGCGGCGAGCGTTCGTCGCTGGCCGGGTGGCGAACGGAGGCCTGGCCCTGGGCCCAGTCGATGGCGCGTTGTACGTTGCCGGTGTCGGCGTGGGCGGCGCTGGCCAGGCCAGCGGCGAGCATCAGGCAGGCGGCGCCGAGGTGGCGGCGCAGGAAGGCTGGTTGCATGACGGGTCCTCGTCGGCGGTTCGGGAGTGTTCCAGTCCAGCAGATTGACGCAGCCAGGTGATACTTCTTTGCCCGTTTCGCGACATTCCCGTGACAATCGCCGCCAGCGTGACGACGTCGGCGTTTTCCCGGCCAATCCAACGAAAGGGGCGGACGGCCGGGGCAGGGTATAGGGTGACGGCGCTCGCATAACAATAAGAGGATCGGTGATGGCTTCCGCGCAACCTGCCTCCGCGTTTCCCTGCCTGTCGTTGCAACTGGCCTGCCTGTTGCTGGGCGCCTGGCTGGCCTTCGATGCCCACGGCGGCGGCCAGGCCGTGGCGCCGCCGGCCCGTGTCGAAGCGCGTGTGCCGACGGCCGCTACCGATGACTGGGGACGCCAGCCGGACAGCCTGATGAGCGCCGTGCCGCCGCGCACGCTGGAGGCGAGCGTCGGCGCCCGCGGCTCGGGATCGGCGAGTTCGCGACTGTGGATCGCCGATACCGACTTCCGCCTGCACGACGACATCGGTTTCTTCATCCAGCGCATGCTGATCCGCATGGAGCCGACTCGTCCCGGCGCGCCCTTGTCGCTCGACGATCCGACGGCGATGGTGGCGCGGATCCAGGCCGGCGAGATATTCGTCAGCGACGCCACCCTGGCGACCCTGCTCAACCAGGACCTCGCTGCGTCCCGCGCGGCCGTGCGCAACCTCAGTATGAACACCCGCAAGGACGGCCAGGAAGTGCGTGGCGAGTTGTTGCGCAAGGGGCGCTGGCGGCCGCTGCGGATGCTCACCGAGATCGAGCTGAGCGGTCCGCTGGAGGTGACCCTGGTACCCCGGCGGATCTTCGTCGACGGGGTCGAGGTCACTTCGTCGCTGGCGGCGGCCTCGATCGAGATGTCCGAGGTGCTGAAGCTGAAGACCCGGCACATGGAACTGGTCGGCAACCGCATCCGCGTCGACCTCGACGGTTTGTTCCCGCCGCCGCGCCTGGACTTCCGCGTCAGTCGCCTGGCCCTGGCCGACGGCGGCATGCAACTCGCCCTCGGCGACTCCCTGGCCGACCTGCAATGGCCGGCATTACGGGCGCCGGACAGCTACATGTTCATCGAGGGCGGCGATATCAAGATGGCGCGCACCGTGCTGGTCAAGGCCTATGCCCTGTTCACCAGCCTCAGCCCGGGGCAGCCGCTGCTGTTCAATCTCTACGACTACCGGCGGCAACTGCAGAACGGCGTGATCCGCCTGCGCGAGGACGGCATGGTGCAGATCGCCGTGTCGCCGGTGAAGGCGCCGGCGCCGCTGGAGGCACGGCTGTGAGCCGGCGTCCGTGGGGCGTACTGCTTGGCTGTTGCCTGTTGGCGGCCAGCGCGGCCCAGGCCGAAAGCGCCATCGACCGGCAGCAGCGCGAACTGGCCCTGCTGCGCGAGGGCTGGTACCGGCAGGTCCCGCCGGCGCCGGTGCCGCTGCCCATGCGTACGGCCGGGCCGGCGGATTCCGGCCAGGATGGCGTCGGCATACTGCTGCGCAACGTGGACATGTACCTGCGCGGCAACATCGGTTTCCACGTGCCCGAGGTGAAGGGCTGGCTGGTGCCGAACCGGGCCGGCCAGCCGGTGGACTTCGACCGCCCGCAGGACATGCATTTCCAGGTGATGGAGGGTGAGGTGCTGCTCAGCCCGCGGCAGCTGGCCAACCTGTTCAACGAGCACATCCTCGCCTACGACGGGACCATGTTGAAGGACTTCCGCATGAGCAGTGCGGCGGGACGCCTGGAGGTGGAGGGGCGGGTGCGTCCGCTCGGCGTAGGGCCCTGGCTGCCGCTGCGGCTGGGCGGCGGCGTGGAGGTGGACGCGGCCAGCGGCGCGCTGGTCTATCGGCCCGACCAGTTGAAGGTGATCGGTCTGCCGCTGTACGGGGCGATGAGCCTGGTCGGTCTGCCGATGTCGGCGCTGGTCAGCCTCGATCGGCCGGGGGCGAGCCTGGTCGGCAGCGCCATGCGCCTGGACTACCGCAAGGTCTTCCCGCTGCTGGGCATCGATGGCCACGTACAGGAGGCCTGGCTCGACGACCAGGGGCTGCACCTGCGTTTCTCCCAGGCGCCCGGCCAGCCGTCGCCGGTGTTCAGCCCGCCGGCCGCGGCGGGCCCATCCTTCCTCTGGCTACAGTCGGGCGACCTGAAGATCTTCGAAATCCTCATCACCTACGCCCAGGTGCTGCTGAAGACCGAGACCCCGGACCAGGTGCTGACCTTCAACCTGCAGGACTACCGCAAGGTGCTGGCGACCGGCACCACCCAGGTCAACGAGGATGGCACCTTCTTCATGCAGGTGCCGCCGTATGCCAATCCCTTGTAGGCCGGCCCGCACAGTTGGCCTGGAGTCCGCCGGCGCGAGTGTTTATCCTCGCGCCTTTGTCCTTCCACGATGAGGTAACCCCATGGCACGACCGCTGGCGATGATCGCCGCCCTTGGCGAGAACCGCGCGATCGGCATCGACAACCGCCTGCCCTGGCGCCTGCCGGCCGACCTCAAGCATTTCAAGGCGATGACCCTCGGCAAGCCGGTGATCATGGGGCGCAAGACCTGGGACTCGCTGGGTCGGCCGCTGCCGGGCCGGCTCAACCTGGTGGTCAGTCGCCAGGCCGGCCTGGCACTGGAGGGTGCGGAAGTGTTCGCCAGCCTGGACGCCGCGCTGGCGCGCGCCGAGGCGTGGGCGCAGGCGGAGGACGCCGACGAACTGATGCTGATCGGCGGCGCCCAGCTCTATGCCGAGGCCTTGCCGCGCGCCGCGCGCCTCTACCTGACCCGGGTGGGCCTGGCGCCGGAAGGCGACGCCTTTTTCCCCGAGATCGATGGCGCGGCCTGGCGCCTGGCGTCGAGCATCGAACACGCCGCGGCTGACGATGCGCCTGCCTACGCCTTCGAGGTATGGGAGCGCCGCTGACGGTTCCAGGCGGGGTCAGAGGGTGATCAGCTCCGCCTCGATCTTCTTCCCCGCCACTTCCAGCACGCCGATCCCGATCGGCAAGCTGAAGCGCCGCGGTCCGGCGCTGCCCGGGTTGAGGTAGAGCACGCCGTCGCGCTCTTCCTTCAGCGGCTTGTGCGAATGTCCGGCGACCACCACGTCGATGCCTTCGGCGGCCGGGTCGAGGTCGAGTCGCTTGAGGTCGTGCAGCACGTAGAGGGTCAGCCGGCCGATCTTCAACAGCAGGCGCTCGGGGATGTCCGCCGCCCAGTCCTGGGTGTCGTTGTTACCGCGCACCACCGAGAGCGGCGCCAGGCGTTCCAGCTCGGCGAGGATTTCCGGCTTGCCGATGTCGCCGGCATGGATCAACTGGTCGCAGCCGCGCAACCGTTCCAGCGCCTCGGGCCGGAGCAGGCCATGGGTGTCGGCGATCAGGCCGATGCGCAACGGGCGGCGGGACTGGGGCATGGGCGCGGGTCCGGGTTGCGGGACGGAAGAGGGTGGCCGACGGGCATGGCCATGCCGTCGATCATACCCAACCATTGGCCGGGTACGAAAACCCTTCGGCGAAAACCGCGACGCCACCCGGAGGTGGCGCCGCGCCTATCAGTGTGCGGCCTTCTGGACCGGGCTTTCCGGCAGGAACCAGTTCAGCAGCAGGGCGCAGATGCCGCCGGTGGCGACCCCGGACTCCAGCACGTTGCGCAGCGCCGCGGGCATGTGCGCGAGGAACTCCGGCACCTGCGAAACGCCCAGGCCGAGGGCCAGGGATACGGCGATGATCAGCAGGGCACGGCGGTCCAGCTGGATGCCGGCGAGGATGTTGATGCCCGAAGCGGCCACCGCGCCGAACATCACCATCGCCGCGCCGCCCAGTACCGGTTCCGGCACCGCCTGGATGACCCCGGCGACGCTCGGGAACAGGCCGAGCAGGACCAGCATGGCGGCGATCCAGAGGCCGACGTAGCGGCTGGCCACGCCGGTGAGCTGGATCACCCCGTTGTTCTGGGCGAACACTGAGCTGGGGAAGGTATTGAAGATACCGGCGAGGAACGAGTTGGCGCCGTTGACCAGCACGCCGCCCTTGATCCGCTGCATCCACAGCGGGCCTTCCACCGGTTGCTTCGACACCTTGCTGGTGGCGGTGACGTCGCCGATGGCTTCCAGGGAGGTGACCAGGTAGATCACCAGCATCGGGATGAACAGCGGCCAGGAGAAGTCCAGGCCGAAGTGCAGCGGGGTCGGTACCTGGAACAGCTCGGCCTGGTGCATGCCGGTGAAGTCCAGGCGACCGAGGTAGCCGGCCAGCGCGTAGCCGACGGCCAGGGCGATGACGATGGCGCAACTGCGCATCCATACCACCGGGATGCGGTTGAGCACCACGATGATGCCCAGCACCACGCCGGACAGCAGCAGGTTCTCGCCGTTGGCGAAGGTGCCGTTGGACATCGCCGAGAAGCCGCCGCCCATGCTGATCAGGCCGACCTTGATCAGGGTCAGGCCGATCATCAGCACGACGATGCCGGTCACCAGCGGGGTGATCAGCCGCTTGACGAACGGCAGTATGCGCGAGATGCCCATCTCGACGAAGGAGCCGGCGATGACCACGCCGAAGATCGCCGCCATCACGCTTTCCACCGGCGTGCCCTGCTTGACCATCAGCGCCCCGCCGGCGATCAGCGGGCCGACGAAGTTGAAGCTGGTGCCCTGGACGATCAACAGTCCGGCGCCGAACGGGCCGAAGCGCTTGCACTGGACGAAGGTGGCGATGCCGGAGATCACCAGCGACATCGACACGATCAGATTGGTGTCGCGCGGCGATACGCCCAGCGCCTGGCAGATCAGCAGGCCGGGGGTAACGATCGGCACGATGATCGCCAGCAGGTGCTGGAGGGCGGCGAGCAGGGCGATGGGAGCGCTGGGACGGTCGTCCAGGCCATAGACCAGGTCGTTGCGGGCGCTGGCGTCCGACGGGCTTTGCAGGGAACTCATGGTGGCGGTCCGGGGAAAAAGAGCGCGATTTTACTGGGCGAACACGGTCTCGCCCAGGCCTGGCTGCGCCGCATGTCGGCGGATAACGCCGGTGGCGTATGCGCCCTGCGGTTGGAGCGTGGGTGAGCGGTAGGGCGAATGACCGCTTGCGATTATCCGCCATTCGGCGCGCGTACGCGTGAATGAAAAAGCCCGGCGCGGGACCGGGCTTTTTTCGTCGCTGGACGATTCAGCCGTCCAGCAGCGCCTTGTTGCGTACCGCGCCCTTGTCGGCGCTGGTGGCGAGCAGGGCGTAGGCCTTGAGCGCGGTGCTGACGCGGCGGGCACGCGGCGCGGCCGGCTTCCAGCCCTTCTTGTCCTGTTCGGCGCGGCGTGCGGCGAGTTCTTCGTCGCTGACCAGCAGGTTGATCGAGCGATTGGGAATGTCGATCAGCACCTTGTCGCCGTCCTGCACCAGGCCGATGGCGCCGCCGGCGGCGGCTTCCGGGGAGGCGTGGCCGATGGACAGGCCCGAGGTGCCGCCGGAGAAGCGTCCGTCGGTGAGCAGGGCGCACTGCTTGCCCAGGCCCTTGGACTTCAGGTAGCTGGTCGGATAGAGCATTTCCTGCATGCCCGGCCCGCCCTTCGGTCCTTCGTAGCGGATGATCACGATGTCGCCGGCCTTCACCTCGTCGCCGAGGATGCCTTTCACCGCGGCGTCCTGGCTTTCGAAGATCTTCGCGCTGCCTTCGAACACGTGGATCGACTCGTCGACCCCGGCGGTCTTCACCACGCAGCCGTCGAGAGCGATGTTGCCGTAGAGCACGGCCAGCCCGCCTTCCTTGGAATAGGCATGCTCGACGCTGCGGATGCAGCCCTCGGCGCGGTCGTCGTCCAGGCTCGGCCAGCGGGTGTTCTGGCTGAACGCGGTCTGGGTCGGGATGCCCGCCGGACCGGCCTTGAAGAAGGTGTGCACGGCTTCGTCGCGGGTCTGGGTGATGTCCCACTGGGCGATGGCGTCGGCCATGCTCGGGCTGTGCACGGTGGGGACGTCGGTGTGCAGCAGGCCACCGCGGGCCAGTTCGCCGAGGATGGAGAAGATGCCGCCGGCGCGATGCACGTCTTCCATGTGGTACTTCTGGATGTTCGGCGCCACCTTGCACAGTTGCGGCACCTTGCGCGACAGGCGGTCGATGTCGCGCAGGTCGAACGGCACCTCGGCCTCCTGGGCGGCGGCCAGCAGGTGCAGGATGGTATTGGTCGAGCCGCCCATGGCGATGTCCAGGGTCATGGCGTTCTCGAAGGCCTTGAAGTTGGCGATGTTGCGCGGCAGCACGCTGTCGTCGCCTTCGCCGTAATAGCGCTGGCAGAGTTCCACGGCCAGGCGCCCGGCGCGCAGGAACAGTTGCTCGCGGTCGGCGTGGGTGGCCAGGGTCGAGCCGTTGCCCGGCAGCGACAGGCCGAGCGCCTCGGTCAGGCAGTTCATCGAGTTGGCGGTGAACATGCCGGAGCAGGAGCCGCAGGTCGGGCAGGCGCTGCGCTCGTACTCGGCGACCTTCTCGTCGGAGCAGGAGTCGTCGGCGGCCACCACCATGGCATCGACCAGGTCCAGGCCGTGGCTGGCCAGCTTGGTCTTGCCGGCTTCCATCGGCCCGCCGGAGACGAACACTACCGGGATGTTCAGGCGCAGCGCCGCCATCAGCATGCCGGGGGTGATCTTGTCGCAGTTGGAGATGCAGACGATGGCGTCGGCGCAGTGGGCGTTGACCATGTATTCCACGGAGTCGGCGATGATCTCCCGGCTCGGCAGCGAATAGAGCATGCCGTCGTGGCCCATGGCGATGCCGTCGTCGACGGCGATGGTGTTGAATTCCTTGGCCACGCCGCCGGCCTTCTCGATCTCGCGGGCGACCAGTTGGCCGAGGTCCTTCAGGTGCACGTGGCCGGGCACGAACTGGGTGAAGGAGTTGGCGATGGCGATGATCGGCTTCTTGAAGTCTTCGTCCTTCATCCCGGTGGCGCGCCAGAGGGCGCGGGCGCCGGCCATGTTGCGGCCGTGGGTGGAGGTTTTCGAGCGGTAATCGGGCATGACGATTTCCTGCGGCTAATCAGGTTCGGGTTATGACTGTATCGTGAGCGTCGAAGGAACCGGATGCAAACGGGGAATAGCCGAGTGTACGGAGTTGGCCGGGGTCTGAATGGGGTCACCATTGGCGACGGCCTGGGCTCACTGCCCGCCGGGGGATGATTGGCGAGGAATGCCCGGATTCTAAGCCTAGAGCGGGCGAATGGGGAAGGCTGGCGGTCGGCGGAGCGGCGCGTCGCGACCCGGCTGGCGTCTTGCGCCGCCCGTCGCGCCATGAGCGGCGGTGGCCGTAGGGCGGATGAACGCAGGCGCTCATCCGCCGGGACGGGCTCAGCCGTTGGGCAGCAGCCGGCAGGTCAGGCTCTTGATGTAGCGGGTTTCCGCGATCGCCAGGTGCACCGGATGGTCGGGGCCCTGGCCGCCGCGCTCGAGCAGCTGGATGTTACGGTCGAGATGGCGGGCGCTGCCGATCAGGATGTTCTGCAGGTCGTCCTCGGGCAGGTGCATCGAGCAGGAGGCGCTGACCAGGATGCCGTCCTTGCTCAGCAGGCGCATGGCCTGTTCGTTGAGACGGCGGTAGGCGGCCTCACCGTTCTTCAGGTCCTTCTTGCGCTTGATGAAGGCCGGCGGGTCGGCGATCACCACGTCGAAGCGTTCGTCGGCGGCCTTCAGCTCGCGCAGGGCCTCGAACACGTCGCCCTCGACGCAGGCGACCTTCTCCGCCACGCCGTTCAGTGCCGCGTTGCGCTCGACGCCGTCGAGGGCGAAGGCGGACGCGTCCACGCACATCACTTCGCTGGCGCCGAAGGCGGCGGCCTGGATGCCCCAGCCACCGATATAGCTGAACAGGTCGAGGACCCGCTTGCCCCGCACGTAGGGCGCCAGGCGCGCACGGTTCATGCGGTGGTCGTAGAACCAGCCGGTCTTCTGCCCGGCCAGCACCGGCGCCTCGAACTTCACGCCGTTCTCTTCCAGGGCGACCCACTCCGGCACTTCGCCGTAGGCATTGGCCACGTAGCGCTCCAGGCCCTCGGCGTCGCGCGCGCTGGAGTCGTTCTTCCAGAGCACGGCGGCGGGCTTGAGCACCTGCAGCAGGGCGGCGAGCACCTCGTCCTTGCGCAGTTCCATGGCTGCGGACGCCAGTTGCACCACCAGCACGTCGCCAAAGCGATCGACCACCAGGCCGGGCAGCAGGTCGGAATCGCCGTAGACCAGCCGGTAGAACGGCTTGTCGAAAAGCCGCTCGCGCAGGCTGAGGGCGATGTTGATGCGATGAACCAGCAGCGATTTGTCGAGAACGTGCTTGGTATCACGGGAAATGAGGCGGCCGCAGATGAGATTGTTCGGGCTCAGCGCGACGATGCCCAGCGGCTTGCCGTTGGCCATTTCCAGCACCGCCTGGTCGCCGGCGGCGAAGGCATTCAGCGGCGTCGCGGCGACATCCACCTCGTTGCTGTAGACCCACAGGTGGCCGGCGCGCAGGCGGCGCTCGGCGTTGGCTTTGAGACGCAAGCTGGGCAGGGTCATGGGAAAGGCTCCGGCAAAAGAGCGCGATTATAGCGCAGCGACGGGATTCGCCGCTGCGCGAACGCGGGCCGTTCAGCCGGCGAGGATTTCGATGAATCGACGGTTGAAGGCCGGGATGTCTTCGGGTTTGCGGCTGCTCACCAGCTTGCCGTCCACCGCTACCTCCTGGTCCACCCAGTGGCCGCCGGCGTTGTTGATGTCGTCCTTGAGCGACGGCCAACTGGTCAGGGTACGACCCTGCACCAGGCCGGCGGAGATCAGCAGCCAGGCGCCGTGGCAGATCACCGCCACCGGCTTGCTCGCCTGTTCGGCGCGGATCGCCAGTTCCTGGGCCTTGGCCAGGCTGCGGATCTGGTCGGAATTGATCACCCCGCCGGGCAGCAGCAGGGCGTCGTAGTCGTCCAGGCTGGCGTCTTCGAAGGTGCCGTCGACGCGGAAGGCCTCGGCTGGCTGGTGATGGTTCCAGCCGTGCACCTCGCCGGCCTTGTCGGAAAGAATCCTTACCGTGGCGCCGGCGTCTTCCAGGGCTTTTTTCGGACCGGTCAGTTCGACCTGTTCGAAACCGTCGGTCACCAGGGCGGCGACGACCTTGCCGTGCAGGGATTGGGTCATGGCATGTCTCCCGATATCAGAAGGGGTATTCATTCCGACCCTGGCGGCTGCGGGAAAAGTTCCATGTCCGTTGCCTGGCGCCGCTTTTCCGGCAGAAGCCCGCCCCATGGCGGGGTTCTCCGGGTAAACTGCGCGCACCGTCAACTTTCGCCTCCGTCCTCATGGTCCAAGAACTCACCGCCGAGCAGATCCGCCAGGCCCTGCAAGGCATCAGCGTGCCGCCGCAACCCCAGATCATGGTCGACCTGCAGATGGAGCAGGTCATGCCCAATCCGGACCTGAAGAACATTGCCAGGCTGATCAGCCAGGACCCGGGCCTTTCCGGGGCTCTCCTGAAACTGGTGAACTCGCCGTTCTTCGGCCTGGCCAATCGCATCACTTCGATCCAGCGCGCGGTGAACCTGCTGGGCAGTCGTTCGGTGATCAACCTGATCAACGCCCAGTCGATCAAGGGTGAGATGAGCGACGACACCATCGTCACCCTCAACCGTTTCTGGGACACCGCCCAGGACGTGGCCATGAGCTGCCTCAGCCTGGCCAAGCGGATCGGCTACGAATCGGTGGACGAAGCCTACGCTCTCGGCCTGTTCCACAATTGCGGCATCCCGCTGATGCTCAAGCGCTTCCCGCACTACATGGCGGTGCTGGAAGAGGCCTACGCCGCCGCCAGCGACGAACGCCGGGTGGTGGACACCGAGAACCGCGTGCTGAACACCAACCATGCGGTGGTCGGCTACTACACCGCGCGCTCCTGGCGCCTGCCGGAGCACGTCTGCGAGGCGATCGCCAACCACCACAACGCGTTGTCGATCTTCGGCGACGAATCGGCACGCGATACCCAACTGAAGAACCTGCTGGCGATCCTGAAGATGGCCGAGCACATCTGCGGTTCGCACCGGGTCCTCGGCAACCAGCCGGAAGACCACGAATGGAACAGCATCGGTGCGCTGGTGCTGGACTACGTCGGGCTCACCGACTACGACTTCGAGAACCTCAAGGGCTCGATCCTCGAGCTGGGCGTCGGCCAGGGCAGCTACTGACTGGCCGCGCCGCGGCGCTTCCTGCTAAGGTGCCGCGGTCAACCGGATTGCTGCCGCCATGCCCGAACTACCCGAAGTCGAAACCACCCGCCGGGGCATCGCCCCCTACCTCGAAGGCCAGCGCGTCGAGCGCGTGATCGTGCGCGAGCGGCGCCTGCGCTGGCCGATTCCCGAAGACCTGGACGTGCGCCTGTCCGGACAACGCATCGTCAGCGTCGAGCGCCGCGCCAAGTACCTGCTGCTGGGCGCCGAGGCCGGTACGCTGATCAGCCACCTGGGCATGTCCGGCAGCCTGAGGCTGGTGGAGAGCGGCACCCCGGCCAGTCGCCACGAGCACGTCGACATCGAGCTGGCCTCGGGCATGGCCCTGCGCTACACCGATCCGCGGCGCTTCGGCGCCATGCTCTGGAGCCTGGCGCCACTGGAACACGAGTTGCTGCGCAACCTCGGCCCGGAACCGCTGACCGACGCTTTCGCCGGCCAGCGTCTGTTCGAGCTGTCGCGCGGGCGGAGCATGGCGGTCAAGCCGTTCATCATGGACAACGCGGTGGTGGTCGGGGTCGGCAACATCTACGCCAGCGAAGCGCTGTTCGCCGCCGGCATCGATCCGCGCAAGCCCGCCGGGAGCATCTCCAAGGCGCGCTACCTGCGCCTGGCGGAGGAGATCAAGCGGATCCTGGCGATCGCCATCGAGCGCGGCGGCACCACCCTGCGCGATTTCGTCGGCGGCGACGGCCAGCCCGGTTACTTCCAGCAGGAATTGTTCGTCTATGGCCGTGGCGGGGAGTTCTGCAAGGTCTGCGGCAGCACCCTGCGCGAGATCCGCCTAGGCCAGCGCGCCAGCGTGTACTGCCCGCGCTGCCAACGCTGAAGCGCCGCGCCGCGCATACTCTACCGCCACAAGAAGGGCCGCCACGGTGAGCGGCCTGCCATAAGAAAGGTGCACGATGTCCGGCAATTACCTGCCTCGCAACACCCTGGTCGAGTCGCTCGGCCATGCCATGCTGAAACTCTCCGGCTGGAAGATCGAGGGCCAATTGCCCGCGCTCGACAAGTTCGTGGTGATCGGCGCCCACCACACCTCGAACTGGGACTTCGTGGCCTTCCTTGCCGCCAAGTTCGTCCTGCGCCTGAACGCCCGCTGGTTCGGCAAGCACACCCTGTTCAACGGCCCGCTGGGCGGCCTGATGCGGCGCTGGGGTGGCATCCCGATCCAGCGCCACCTGAAGCTGAATACCGTGGACCAGGCGATCCAGGCCTTCCGCGAGCACCGCGAGTTCATGCTGATCATCGCTCCGGAAGGCACGCGCAAGAAGGTCGACCGCTGGCGCATGGGCTTCTACCACATCGCCCGTGGCGCCGGCGTACCGGTGGTGCCGGCGGCGCTGGACTACGAAAACCGGCGGATCGTCATCGGCGAACCCTTCTGGCCGACCGGCAACGAGGACGCCGACCTGTGCAGCCTGATCGGCTTCTACCGGCCGTTCATCCCGAAAAAGCCGCACTACGCATTCCTCGGCGATTGAAGGCGGTCACGCTGGCACTACCCGCAGCGCTGTTATAGTTAGGCGATATCTGCCCAACCAAAAACCAGAAAGGACCGCCTCCATGAACCTGTTTCGCACCACCGCGCTCGTGCTGGCGCTGACCACCGGGCTCTCGTCCATGCCCGCGCTGGCGGATGCCGTGCAGGAAAACGCCAGCGGCGACCCGATGTACACCGTCGAAGCGCCCCCCGCGTACGCCATGATCGGCGATCTGCTCATCGCCCGTCCCTTCCTGATCGCCGCCACGGCCGTCGGGGCGGTGGCCTTCGTGGTCAGCCTGCCGTTCACCGCGGCCAGCGGCAGCGTCGGCAAGGCCGGCCAGGCGCTGGTGGTCGATCCGGGCAAGGAAGCCTTCGTCCGTTGCCTGGGCTGCACCACCAGCGGCTATAACCACGACGAAAGCTGAGTTTCCAACGGAATGAAAAAAAGCCGGTCATCGACCGGCTTTTTGTTTTCTCGATGCATTGCAGGGGGCACGGAGATTGGGCTAAGTCTTTTCTTCCGCCACGGCAGGCGGCAGCTATAGCGCCGCATCGGCCGATGACAGATGTTCCGCACGGACCGTTCGCGGCACTTGATCGGACTCTCCGATGGTGACAGTGTCCTGCTGACCAGCAAGGTCACAAGGTCGACCAGGGGTGGCCGACCGACTCAACCAAGATAAGGATTTCGCGTATGTTCAGTCAGTGGGTGTTCCTGTCCGTCCTTGCTCTTGCCGTACCCTCGTTCGCCTGGGCGGAGGATGCGGTGTCCGACCTCGCCAAGGAGCAGTCCAAGGCCGAGCAGGGCGACAAGCGCGGCGATGAACTGTTCGCCGAATTCACCCGCCTCCGCCAGGCCGCCGAGACGGGGGAGCCGCAGGCTCTGTTCGATTTCGGCGCCTATTTCTACCAGCAACAGAACTACGCCAGCGCGCGCGAATGGTGGGGCAAGGCGGCCGCTGCGGGGATGGTCCGCGCGCAGATCCAACTGGCCATGCTCTATCGCGATGGTGACGGCGGGCCACAGGACAAGACCGAGGCGGCACGCTGGTTCCGGAAGGCCGCGGAGCAGGGGGATGCCGCCGCCCAGAATGAAATGGGCGTTCTCTACTGGAGAGGCGAAGGGGTCGACCAGGACCGGGTGAAGGCCGGGACCTGGTTCGAACGCGCGGCGGCCAGCGGTAGCGAAGACGCCGAAACCAATCTGGGATGGTTCTACCTGGACGACTCGCAAGGCGTCTATTCCGCCACTTCAGACGAGGAAGCCGCCCTGCTGGACCGTTATGCCGGCAGCCGGGAAAAGGCCTTCCAGTGGTTCTGCAAGGCTGCGACCCAGGGAGATGCCCGTGCCCAGTTCAAGGTGGGCGAGGCCTACTGGAACGGTTCCGGTGCCGGGATGAACAAGCTGCAAGCGCGGCTCTGGCTGGAAAAGGCCGCACAGCAGCAGGATGCGGATGCCATCGCCTGGTTGGAGAGCGCCGCGAACGCAGCCTGGTACACCCGCCTGGAAAACTGGATTCACGCTGCGCTGGATGGAGAGCTGTCCGGCGTCGCCGACTGCTCCGGTGCCGCCGATCGCCGGCACTCCGGCCGAGGCATGGAGGGCGCCCCGTCTGACCCGGAGGCGGTGGAAGCCAGTGCGGAGGATGCGCAGCAGGCGGTTGAAGCGGCGAGCCAGTGAGGCACGCCGCCTGGATTGCCAGCCGGACTCGTCGGCGAAATCCCTACGCGGCGCCTATCTGGGTGAGATCGTCGAACATTTTTTGAGCGCTGTCTCTCATTTGTTCAGTGCGGCCGAGGCTGCGCTTGCGCCTCCAGGGACAGAGACGAGTAGCCGATCCCGCGCGGGTCGCTGGCGGCGTCGACGCGGCCGCTGCGCTTGTCCCAGTAGAGCACCTGCTGGTTGCCGTAGCTGCGCTCCAGGCGTTTGAGCTGATAGCCGCGCCGGCGCAGTTCGGCGGCCTCGGCATCGCTGAAGGCGCGCGGTTCGTACTCGACGACGTCCGGCTTGTACTGGTGGTGGTAGCGCGGCGCGGCGACCCATTGGCCGACCGGGCGACCGTCGAAGTACTGCAGCATGGAGATCAGCACCATGCTCGGGATGCGGCTGCCGCCAGGGGTGCCGAAGGCGGCGAAGTCGGTCGGGCTTTCCAGGAAGCTCGGGCTCATGCTCGACAGCGGGCGCTTGCCGGCCGCCACCGCGTTCGCCTGGCTGCCGGCCAGGCCGTAGCTGTTGGCGCCCTGGGTGTCGGCGGCGAAATCGTCCATCTCGTTGTTCAGCACCACGCCGGTACCGGGAACGGTGAAGGCGGCGCCGAACGGCAGGTTCACCGAGAGGGTGGCGGCCACCGCGTTGCCCTGGGCATCGATCACCGCGAAGTGGGTGGTGTGGTCGCCTTCGCGCCAGGCCGGCGCCTCCGGCAGCGCCGAGCTGGGCGTGGCGCGGCGCGGGTCGATGCCGGCGGCAAGGCGCTTCAGGTAGTCCGGCGCCAGCAAACTGGGCAGCGGGTTGGCGACGAAGTCCGGGTCGCCGAGCAGGCCTCGATCGCGGTAGGCACGGCGCAGGACCTCCAGCACGTAATGGGCACGCTGTACCGGCTCGGCCTTCTGCCACGGCAGCTGTTCCAGCATCTGCAGGCTCTGCGCCAGGGCGACGCCGCCGGCCGAGGGCGGCGGTGCGCTGATCAGTTCGCGGCCGTTGGCCAGCTTCACCTCCAGCGGGCGGCGTTCGATCACCCGGTAGTCGCGCAGGTCGGCCGCGCTCCAGATGCCGCCGCCGGCGCGGACCCCGGTGAGCAGCTTGTCCGCTGTCTCGCCTTCGTAGAAACCGATCCGCCCGTAGCGCCCGAGGCGTTCCAGGGTACGTGCCAACTGCGGTTGGCGGAGCAGGTTCCATTCGTCGGGGATTCCGCCCTTGTCGAGGAAGATCCGCGCGGTTTCCGGGTCCTTGCGCATCGCTTCCAGGCGCATGGCGGCGCGGTCACGGTAGATCCGGTCGACGGATACGCCATCCACCGCCAGGCGGATCGCCGGCACCAGATTGTCGGCCAGGGGCTTGCGTCCGTAGCGGCTGCTCAATTCGACCAGCGCCGCCGGCAGGCCGGGGATCGCCGCCGCCAGCGGGCCGTCGACGGACAGCCTGGGGTCGACCTTGCCGTTGCGCCGGTACATGTCGGCGTAGGCGGCCTTCGGCGCGCGCTCGCGGGCGTCGAGGAAGCGATAGGTCGGCTGCGCGCCGGCCTGGCGCAGAAGGAAGAATCCACCGCCGCCGAGTCCCGAGCCGTAAGGCTCGGCTACCGCCAGGGCAGCGGCGATGGCCGCCGCGGCGTCGAAGGCGTTGCCGCCATTGGCCAGGGTTTCCAGGCCGGCGACGGTCGCGGCCGGATGTGGCGTGGCGACGGCGGCCTGCTGCGGTGCGTGGGCGTCGCCGCGAAAGCTGTCGGCATGCGCCGCGAGGCTGAGCAGGGACAGGCCGCAGGCGGCGACCAGGGTACGGACGGGCAGGTTCAGGAAGGACATGGCGGCTCACTGTTCAGCGGCGTTCGCGGGACGGGACCGTGAACGCCTCAGACTGGATTGCCAAGGATAGCCAAAAGCGCGTCGGACGGGGCGCGAACCGTCCCTGAAGGACAGGCGCCGGCGGGGATCAGGCCTTGCCGGTGATCTTCCGGTATTTCTCCATCAACTGGTCCTTGCTCTCGACATTGGCGTCGTCGAGGGGAATGCAGTCCACCGGACAGACCTGCTGGCACTGCGGCTCGTCGTAGTGGCCGACGCACTCGGTGCAGAGATTGGGATCGATCACATAGATTTCTTCGCCTTGCGAGATCGCGCCGTTCGGGCATTCGGGTTCGCAGACGTCGCAATTGATGCAATCGTCAGTGATTTTCAGGGACATCTAACAACTCCAACCGCGACGGACAGCCACGGCATCGGTAACGGGAATAGCGGAATTGTGCCGCATCGGCGCCCGCAGTGCACGCGGGGCGCCGACGGGAGGCCGGCGGAGAGACGCGGATCAGCGCTTGAAACGTTCCGCCAGGGCGTCTGCCACGGCCGGATGCACGAACTTGCTGATATCCCCGCCGAGAGCGGCGATTTCCCGGACCAGCGTCGAGGAAATGAAGGAATACTTCTCCGACGGGGTGAGGAACATGCTTTCCACGTCGGGGGCGAGCTGGCGGTTCATGTTGGCCAGCTGGAACTCGTACTCGAAGTCGGAAACCGCGCGCAGGCCGCGGAGGAAGACATTCGCCTTCTGCTCCTTGACGAAGTGCGCCAGCAGGGTGGAGAAGCCCACCACCTCGACGTTCGGCAGGTGCTTGGTGACCTCCTGGGCCAGCGCAACCCGCTGTTCCAGGCTGAACAGGGGGTTCTTCTTGGGGCTGGCGGCGACCGCGATGATCACATGGTCGAAAAGCCGTGAAGCACGTTCGATCAGATCGCCGTGACCCTTGGTGATGGGATCGAAGGTGCCTGGGTACAGCACTCGGTTCATCGCTACGTCCTGGCAGGGTTTCGTAAGGGAATCGGATGGTAGCGCAGGGATGCCCGTGCGGCCAAGACGCACGGGCCATCGGCCTTTAGCCCATAGGTCTGATGGCGCCGGGCCGGCTGCCGCGGCGCGCGGCCGGCCCGGCGGCGGCGGTTCAGGCCCTGGCCAGGCGTTCGGCCAGCGCGCTGGCCAGTTGCGCGGTAAGACCGTAGACCGAGAGCTGCGGGTTGGCGCCGATGCTGGTGGGGAACAGCGAGCCGTCGTGGATCGACAGGTTCCGCAGGTGGTGATGGCGGCCGAGGCTGTCGGCCACCGCCACGGCCGGGTCTTCGCCCATGGCGCAGCCGCCCATGACGTGGGCGCTGCCCAGGCGCGTGCGGTAGATCTCCAGGCGCAGGCCGTCGATGATCCCGCGCGCCTCCTGCAGGTTCTTCGCGCTACGCGCGTCGCTGTGCACCGGCCGCACTTCCCGGGCGCCGGCGGCGAACTGGATCTCCGCCATGGTATGGAAGGCACGGCGGATACCGTCCCAGGTGTAGTCGGTCATCCGGTAGTCGAGCACTGGGGTGTCGTCGCCGCGCAGGCCGACCGAGCCCTCCGCGCTGTCCGGGTGGAAGCCGTCGCGGAGCAGGGCGAGCATCATGTTGGTATGCGGTAGCTGTTCCATGCGCAGGGCGTTGTCGCTGCCGAAGCCGCCGAGCAGCACCGAGGCCAGCGACGGTTGCAGCGGCGGCACCTCCAGTTTGTAGGACATGCGTCCGGTGACACCGTCGTCCCATTGGAAATGGTCGGAGTAGATCGACTGCGGTGCGCCGTAGAAGGGGTTGATCACGCGGTCGAACAGCCCCGCGCTGAAATTCACCGTGTGCAGGAAGGTGCGCTTGCCGACCCGCTGGCTCGGATCAGGCGCCTTCGAGCGGAGAAGAATCGCCGGGGTGTTGATGCCGCCGCCGGAGAGCACGTAGTGCCTGGCCCGGACCCTGATCCGGCGGCCGTTGGGCGCCACGCAGCGCTCATCCATGCCCAGGCATTCGAGGCCCGTCACCTTGTCGCCGTCCAGCAGCAGCCGGTTGGCGCGCGCCAGGTAGAGCAGCTCGCCACCCTTGTCGAGGGTCGCCGGGATGGTGGTGACCAGCATCGACTGCTTGGCGTTGACCGGGCAGCCCATGCCGCAGTAGCCGAGGTTCCAGCAACCGAGGACGTTGCGCGGGATGACCTTCCAGTGATAGCCGAGCTTCTCGCAGCCCAGGCGGATCACGTCGTTGTTGGCATTCGGCGGCAGCGCCCAGGGCGCCACGTGCAGGCGCTGCTCCATTTTCTCGAACCAGGGCGCCATGTCCTCCGCGCTGTGGCCCTTGACCCCGTAGACCTGGGCCCAGTGCTGCAGGGTCGGTTCCGGGGTGCGGAAGCTGCTGGTCCAGTTGATCAGGGTGGTGCCGCCCACGGCGCGGCCCTGGAGGATGGTGATGGCGCCGTCCTTGCTCATCCGGCCGATGCCTTCCTGGTACAGCTCGGGGTAGGCGTCGGCCTCCTGCATCTTGAAATCGCTGCTGGTCTTCAGCGGGCCCTCTTCCACCAGCAGCACCTTCAGGCCGGCGGCGCTGAGGATTTCCGCGGTGGTGCCGCCGCCGGCGCCGGTGCCGACCACGACCACGTCGGCCTCCAGCTCCAGGTCGTCGTCCAGGCGCGAGCCGTTGTAGGTTTTCCAGCCGCGGGCGAGGCCCTCGGCGAACAGATCGGGTACAGGCATGAATGCACTCTCAGGCTAGGCGGCTTCGGGCTCTTCGTATTGTTCCGGGGGCGGCTCAAGCGATCTTCGGCGGTCCGGGGTAGCCACAATGGGCCCACGCCTCGGGGCGGGCGTACCAGGCCATCATCGCCAGTTGCATCAGCGAACTGTGGCCCATCCGCAACAGGCCGATGAAGCTGTTTTCCCAGCGCGAAAGGAATGCCCGCACGTCGTCGCCGCTGGCGTTCTCCCAACTGCCCCAGATACCGGTCAGCGGGCCACGGGTGAGCGGCAGGGCGAGCACGTCGAAGAGTTGCAGGGTGAGCTTGAACATCTCCGGGGAGAGCCGCGCCAGGTTGTGGTCGAGGCTCTGGATCGCGCCCTCCACGGCTTTCGGCATCTGCTCGGCGGAAACCGCGCCGAGCAGCATCACCGGCAGCAGCGCACGGAGGAACGGCAGGTCGGATTCGCGGACCTTTTCCAGGCCGCTCGCCGGTTTCTCCGCCGAACAGCCGGTGAGGCTGGCGGTGACGCCCGCGGTGGCGAGGAACGCGCCGCCGATCAGGCCGACTTTCATCAGGCTGCGTCGGGACAGGCCGGCGCCTTCGAGAGTGGTGTCGCTCATTGTTGTTATGTCACCTGCAGCGTAGGAATGAGGGGGCGCCGCACGCGCCCCGGTTCAGCGCACGAACAGCTTGTAGACGAGCTTCTGGATCGACTTGCCGTAGGGCGGGTAGATCATTCGCGCGGCGTTGAAGCGCGGCTTGCTGAACACGCCCTTGGCCTTGCTGAAGGTGAGGAAGCCTTCGTGGCCATGGTAGTGGCCCATGCCGGAGGGGCCGACGCCACCGAACGGGATGTCGTCCTGGGCGACGTGCAGCAGGGTGTCGTTCAGGCACACGCCGCCCGAGTGGGTCTCGTGCAGCACGCGCTGCTGTTGCGCCTTGTCGTAGCCGAAGTAGTACAGGGCCAGCGGTCGCGGGCGCTGGTTGACATAGGCCAGGGCGTCTTCCAGGCGCTCGTAGGGGATCACCGGCAGCAGCGGGCCGAAGATTTCCTCCTGCATCACTTTCATGTCGTCGCTGACGTTCAGCAGCAGCGTCTGCGGCAGGCGCCGCTGCTGGCCTTCGGCGAACAGCGGGACGAGGGTCGCGCCCTTCTCGCGGGCGTCGTCGAGATAGCCCCGGAGGCGGCCGAGCTGGCGCTCGTTGATGATTGCGGTGTAGTCGGGGTTGTCCGAAAGACGCGGGAAGAAGCCCTGGACCACCTCCTTGTACTGGCTGACGAATTCCTCGACGCGCCGGCTCGGTACCAGCACGTAGTCGGGCGCGACGCAGGTCTGCCCGGCGTTGAGGCTCTTGCCGAAGGCGATCCGCTCGGCGGCGTCCTTCATCGGCACGCTGTCGGAGACGATCGCCGGCGACTTGCCGCCCAGCTCCAGGGTGACCGGGGTCAGGTTCTCGGCGGCGGCGCGCATCACGTGCTTGCCGACGCTGGTGGCGCCGGTGAACAGCAGGTGGTCGAACGGCAGCTTGGAAAAGGCCACGCCGACGTCCACCTCGCCGAGCACCACGGCGACCTGGTCCTCGGGGAAGATCCGCGCCAGCAGGTCCTTGAGCAGGCGCCCGGTGGCCGGGGTCGACTCGCTCATCTTGATCATCACCCGGTTGCCGGCGGCGAGGGCCCCGGTCAGCGGGCCGATGGAGAGGAACAGCGGATAGTTCCAAGGCACGATCACCCCGACCACGCCCAGCGGCTGGTACACCACCTGGGCCGAGGCCGGCTGGAATTGCAGGCCGACCGCGCGGCGCGCGGGCTTCATCCATTTCTTCACGCGCTTGGCGGCGTAGTGGATGCCGTGCAGGCTGGGCATGATCTCGGCGAGCAGGGTCTCGTCGGCGGAGCGCGCGCTGAAGTCCCGGTCGATGGCCTCGATCAGTGCCTGCTGTTCCTTGAACAGCAGGTCGCGCAGGGCCTTCAGCCACTGCACGCGCTGCGTGGCGTCGGGCATCGGCTGCGCCAGGTAGGCGGCGCGCTGGCGGGCGAAGAGGGCTTCGAGCTGGTTGATTTCCTGCTGGCTCTGCTGCAGGTAGGCGATATCGGCGACCATGGGCTGGCTCCTCGGCGAAGCGTGGGCGGCTGCGTGGCCGCGCGTCTGTCGTTATGGCGGACCTGGTTCGGTCCGATGAATTTCGCTGCGTCGCTGGATTTCTAGAGTAAATACTCTAAAGTGTCAAACAGCATGCCTGCCAGCCCGGCGCTTGCGTACCCAACGAAAGGCGGGCCGGTCGCCGGCCGCCACCCCGGGGGCTGACCCGGGCGGCCGGCTTTGTGTACCTTCTACGCTGTCACGGCGGGGCGCGCCCCGCACTGTTACCCGAACGAGCCCGTCGTCCCCATGGCACCACGCATCAAGACCCGCGATCGCATCGCCCAGGCCAGCCTGGAACTGTTCAACGCCCAGGGCGAGCGCAGCGTCACCACCAACCATATCGCCACCCACCTGGGTATATCGCCTGGGAACCTCTACTACCACTACCCGAACAAGCAGGCGATCATCGCCGAGCTGTTCGCCGAGTACGAAAGCCACGTCGAGAGCTTCCTGCGCCTGCCCGAAGGGCGGGGTCTGACGGTGGACGACAAGACCTTCTACCTGGAAGCGCTACTGGCCGCGATGTGGCGCTACCGCTTCCTCCATCGCGACCTCGAGCACCTGCTGGAAAGCGACCCGGAGCTGGCGGCGCGCTACCGCGCCTTCGCCCAGCGTTGCCTGGTCAACGCCAAGGCGATCTACCGGGGCTTCACCGAGGCCGGCATCCTGCGGATGAACGAGACCCAGCTGGAGGCCCTGACCCTCAACGCCTGGATCATCCTCACCTCCTGGGTGCGCTTCCTCTGCACCACCCTCGATCTCGACGGCGACCTCAGCGAGGCGCAACTGCGTCGCGGCATCTACCAGGTGCTGGCGCTGGAGAGCGGGCACATCGAGGCGCAGGCCCAGGATGCGGTGGACGGGATTTCCGAGCGGCTCTACGTGCCGCTCTGATCGCGCAGGGTTTTCTCCAGCACCTGCTGGATGTGGATGCCGTGGCGGCGGAAGAAGGCTTCGGTACCGAGGGTGGCGTCGGTGAACAGGTAGGCGCCGCGGTGATCCTCGGCGAAGCGCCGCAGCAGGGCTGCGCCGACGCCGCTGCTCTGTGCGCCGGGCAGCACGGCGATTTCCGCCAGCCAGACGCGAATCGGTGTTTCTTCCTCGGCGCGCAGCAGGCCGACCAGGCGGCCGTCGCGTTCGGCCAGCAGGGAATACCCGGAATGCTGGTACAGCGTGCGTAGCTCGGCAGGCGGCATGCGCCGGTCCCAGCCGACCGCCGCGTGGATCGCCAGGATCGCCTCGCAGTCGGCGTCGTCGAGCATCGGGTTGTGCCGCAGCGTCAGTTCCATTCGCCCCCCTTTTTCCTTCAGCCTGTTCCTATTCTGCCGCCCGTCGCCGGACGCCGGCCAGCTCAGTGCTGCCGCAGGCGGGCCTCCAGCCAGTCGGGGATGCGTCGTTCCAGGTAGTAGGTGGGCTGGCGCGGAGAGCCGTCGACGAAGCCGACGTGACCGCCGCGGGCGTGCAGCTCCAGCTCGGTGCAGGGTGCCAGTTCGCTGCGATCGGGCAGGCTGCGGGCGAACACGAAGGGGTCGTCGCTGGAATGGATGATCAGGCTCGGCGTGCGGATGTCCGGCAGGTAGTAGCGGCTGGACGCGCGCCGATAGTAATCCCTGGCGTCGGCGAAGCCGTGCAGCGGCGCGGTGACCCGGCCGTCGAAGTCCCAGAAGGTGCGCATGCCCTCCAGCGGACCGAGGCGTTGCAGGGCGGCCAGGCCTTCCGCCTGGCCCTGCTCGCCGAACAGCCGCTGCTTGTCCTGCACGTAGGTCAGCATGGCCTTCATGAAGTGCGCCTGGTAGACCCGGGAAAAGCCCAGGCCGATGCGGTCGGCGCACTCGTCCAGGCGGAACGGCACCGACACCGCGACGCCGCCGAGCAGCGGGCAGTCCCCAGCGGTTTCGCCCAGGTACTTGAGCAGCACGTTGCCGCCCAGCGAATAGCCGACCGCGTACAGCGGCGCTTGCGGGCGCCTGGCGCGCAGGTGCGCGACCACCTCGGCGAGGTCGTCGCTGACCCCGGAATGGTAGCCGCGCGGCAGGCGGTTCGGCTCCCCCGAGCAACCGCGCCAGTTCAGCGCCACGCTGGCCCAGCCGCGCTCCAGCAGGGCGCGCTGCAGACCGAGGATGTAGTGCGACGAGGATGACCCGGTGAGGCCGTGCAGCGCCAGCACCAGCGGGGTCTCGGCATCGTGCGGGCCGGCCCAGTCGAGGTCGATGAAGTCGCCATCGGCCAGCCACAGGCGTTCGCGCTGCCGTTCCAGGGTCGGCCCGCGGCGGAAGAACGGGCTCCACAGGGTCTGCAGGTGCGGATTGGGCAGCCACCAGGCGGGCTGGAAGGTCGGGGACGCGGTCATGCGCAGGTCATGGGCGGTGGTGGTGTGGCCACCAGCTTACCAGCCGAACTCGTCGGCGAGGTCCTCCGCCCGCTGGCGCGAACCGAGGATCGGTTGCAGTTCTTCGACGAGCTGCTGCCGATAGCGGGGCGCGACGCTGCAGTCGTCCAGCAGGATGTCCTCGCCGGCGCCGCTCCAGACCTCGCCGAAGCAGGCCAGGCTGGCCGCCATCTGCCACAGGTCGTCGAAGCACGGCGCCGGGTCCCAGCCCCTGCCGCCATGCAGGTCGAAGAGTATGCGCCCGCTGCCGGTCTCGAGGATGAACGGGTCGGCGCCCTGGTCGGCCACCACCAGCCAGTCGTCCTGCCAGCCCGACAGGCGCTCGCCGCTGATGCCGTGCCAGCGATAGCCGGCCTGGCGCTGCCAGAGGCGGGCCAGGGACGGCAGGAAAAATGGGTTGCCGGCACTCTCCAGGGTGCAGTCGAGTGGGCCGACCTCGCGGTAGAAACGCTCCAGCTCGGCGGGCAGGGCGATATCGCCCTGCCAGTCGGCGGCGGATTGCGCCGCGCAAGGCTCGCCAAGCGCCAGCAGGCGTTGGCGAATGCTCGCGGAAGCCGGGCTCATCCTCAGGCTCCCCGCTGCCAGAGCGCGTAATGTACGTTGCCGGCTTTCTTTTCCCGGTGCAGCCGCCAGTTTCCGGGCAGGCCGAGGGACGAGGGGACGCTCTCGCTCTCGGTATAGATCCAGGCGTCGGGGTTCAGCCAGCCGCGGGTTTCGAGCAGGCGGCAGGCGTCCTGCAGCAGGTTCTGATGGAACGGCGGGTCGAGGAACACCAGGTCGAAGGCGCTCGGAGCCTGGTTTCCCAGGTAGCGCACGGCATCGCCGAGGACCAGTTGGGCGGTGCCGCACTTGAGCGCGTCGAGGTGGTTGCGCAGGGCCGCCACCGCTTCGCCGTTGGTATCCAGGGCCAGCCCTTCGCGGGCGCCGCGCGACAACGCCTCGAGGAACAGCGCGCCGCTGCCGGCGAAGGGATCGAGCACCCGTGCGCCTTCGACATAGGGTGCCAGCCAGTTGAACAGGGTCTCGCGGACCCGGTCCGGGGTCGGTCGCAGGCCGGGCCCGTCGGGAAAGACGAAACGCCGGCTGCGCCATTCGCCACCGATGATCCGCAGCTGTCCCTGGCCGCCGTGGCGGCCGGGGGCTTTCGCAGTAGGTTTGCTCATCAATGCTCCGGAACGCCGCTGGGTTGCTGGGCCGGCTTGGCGGTGGGTGGCGGCAGGGGTTTCTGCGGCACGCTCGGGCCGGCGCTGACGATGACGAAGGCGTCGGCGTCCAGGTGCTTGGCCATGGCGCTCCTGACCTGTTCGACGCTGAGTCCCTCGACCTGCTTGAGGAAGCTTTCCAGGTAGTCCAGCGGCAGGCCGTAGAAACCGATGGCGCCGAGCTGGCCGACGATGTCGGCGTTGCTCGCGGTGGACAGCGGGAAGCTGCCGGCCAGTTCGCGCTTGGCGTCGTCCAGTTCCTTCTGGGTCGGGCCGTTGGCCAGGTAGTCGCGGACGATGTCCTGGACCAGCTTCAGCGCCCCCTCGCTGAGTTCGGCGCGGGTCTGGAAGTTGATCATGAACGGACCGCGTGCCTGCATGGCGGTGAAGCCGGAATAGATGCCGTAGGTCAGGCCGCGCTTTTCTCGCACCTGGTCCATCAGGCGGGTGCCGAAGCCGCCGCCGCCGAGGATCTGGTTGCCCAGGTAGAGCGCCGCGTAGTCGGGATCCTGGCGGTCGATGCCAAGCTGGGCGAGCATCAGGTGGGTCTGCTCGGAGGGGAAGTCGATGCGCGTCAGGCCGGGCTTGGGCGTTTCCGGCTGGACGGTCTTGGCCAGCGCCGGGCCCTGGGGCAGCGCCTTGGAGACTTCTGCGGCGATCGCTTCGGCCTCCTGCCGCGAGAGGTCGCCGACCAGCGCGATGACCACGTTGCCGGCGGCGTAGGCTTTCTTGTGGAACGCCTGCAATTGTTCGCGGCTGATCGGTGGAATGGACTTTTCGTCGCCGTCGCTGGAGTGCGCGTAGGGATGCTCGCCATAGAGGCGCTTGAACAGCTCCAGCCCGGCCAGCTTGCCGGGGTTCTGCTTCTGGTACTCGAAACCGGCCAGGACCTGGTTCTTGATGCGTGCCAGGGCGTCCTCGGGGAAGGTCGGCTGGCCGATCACCTGTTCGAACAGCTTCAGCGCCTGGGTCCGCTTGTCGGCGTCGGACAGGCTGCGCAGGCCGGCCACCGCCATGTCGCGGTAGGAGCCGTTGCTGAACGAGGCGCCGAGGTCCTCGAAGCCGGCGGCGATGGCAGTGGTGTCCTTGCCCGGCACGCCTTCGTTGAGCATGGCGTTGGTCAGCATCGACAGGCCGGGGGTGCCGGCGTCCTGGCTGCTGCCGGCGGCGAAGGTCAGGCGCAGGTCGAACATCGGCAGTTCATGGGCTTCGACGAACAGTACCTTGGCACCTTCGGCGGTCTTCCATTCCTGGATGTCCAGCTTGCGATGGACCGGCGCCTGCTTGGCGACGTCCTTCAGCGACTGCAACTGGTTTTCCTCGACCGCCGCGGCATGGGCCGCTGCCGGGGTCTGGGGGGGACGCGCGACGAAATAGGCCAGCGCGGCCAGCAACGCGATGACGATCAGGCCGAGCAGGCCATAACGCAGCCCTGTGCGCTCACTCATGACGGGCCTCCTTTTCCTCGGCCTTCACAGGCAGCACTTGCGCCAGGGTCAGGCGCGACAGGGTGAAATAGGTGCGGGCGGCTTTCTGGATATCGTCCGGAGTCACTGCCTTGAGGGCCTCCAGGTCCTGGTCGATCAGCTTCCAGGACAGGCCGACGCTTTCCAGCTGGCCGATGCTGCTGGCCTGGGCGGCGATGGAGTCCTTCTCGTAGACCATCCCGGCGATCATCTGCGCGCGCACGCGCTCGATCTCCGCGGCGCTGGGCGGGTTCTGCTTGAGGTCATCGAGCTGCTTCCACAGACCGGCCTCGACCTGCTCGAGGGTCTTGCCCTTCTGCACGTTCGGCGTGGCCGAGAGGACGAACAGGCTGTCGCCGCGGTTGAACGCGTCATAGTAGGTGGAGGCGCCGGCGACCAGCTCCTCGCCGCGCTCCAGGCGCGAGGCCAGGCGGGCGCTGTAGCCGCCATCGAGCAGCGCGCCGATCAGGCGCAGGGCGTTGACTTCGCGAGGGTTCTCGCTGCTGCCCAGGCTGGGCACGTTGAAGCCCATGATCAGGTTCGGCAGCTGGGTGCGTACGTACAGCTTGAGCCGGCGCTCGCCGGGCTCGGCCAGTTCCAGCGGCTTGCGCGCCGGCGGCAGCTGGCGCCAGGGGATCTCGCCGAAGTAGCGCTTGGCGAGGGTCTTGACCTCGTCGGCGGTGACGTCGCCGACCACTACCAGGGTGGCGTTGTTCGGCGCGTACCAGGATTCGTACCAGTGGCGCAGGTCGTCGATGGTCATGCGCTGCAGGTCGGCCATCCAGCCGATGGTCGGGGTGTGGTAGCCGCTGGCCGGGTAGGCGGCGGCCTTGAAGCGCTCGAAGGCGAGGGCGTTGGGATTGTCGTCGGTGCGCAGGCGGCGCTCCTCCTTGATCACCTCGATCTCGCTCTTGAACTGGTCGGCCGGCAGGCTCAGGTGGGCCATGCGGTCGGCTTCCATCTCCAGCGCCACCGGCAGGCGGTCGCGGGCCAGGACCTGGTAATAGGCGGTGTAGTCGTCGGTGGTGAAGGCGTTCTCTTCCGCACCCAGGTCGCGCAGCACCCGCGAGGCTTCGCCCGGGCCGAGCTTGCGGCTGCCCTTGAACATCATGTGTTCGAGGGCGTGGGACAGGCCGGTGAGCCCGGATGTCTCGTAGCTGGAGCCGATCCTGTACCAGAGTTGGGAAACCACCACCGGGGCGCGGTGGTCTTCACGCACTATGACCTTCAGGCCGTTGTCGAGGCTGAACTCGTGGGTGGGCTGGGTTTCCGCCGCCTGGGCGAAAAGCGGGAGACAAAGGCTGGCTAGGAGCAGGCCGACGCGGCGGCGAGCTGGGGTTTTCATGGTGATCTGGACCTTTCGTGCCGCCACCGGGGTCTCAGGTCACTGCGGGGCAGGACCCTTAGCCCCGTCGGGCGAGGAGATGCTAGGATACCCATCCGTTTTCCGGGCGGCCACGTCCCGTGCCGCTCCCTTGAGATACAAGCATTCATGTTTGGTTCCAACGACGACAAGAAGGCCCCGCAGGGCGGGGAAAAGAAAGGTCTGTTCGGCTGGTGGCGGAAAAAGCCGCAAGCCGGCGAGCAGCCTGCCGATCAGCCTGTCGAGCCGGTCTCCGAGACAGCGGCCGCCGAGCAGCGCGCGCCTGCCGATGACGTGGCGCAATCCCTGACAGAACAGCCAGGTCGGCAGCAGCCCTCCGCTGCCGAGCCGGCCGAGCCGGCGCCGGTTGCCGAAGCACCGCTCGCCAGTGACGAGCCAGCGTCGGCCGAGGAGCATTCGCCCCGGCCCGAGGCGCCCGTCGCGCAACCCGAGCCTATCCTGGCTGCCGAGCCCGAGCCCGAGCCCGAGCCCGAGCCCGTTGCGCCGCTGGCCGCCGCTCCGGCAGTCAGCGAGCCGGCGACCAGGCCGGGCTTCTTCGCCCGCCTCCGGCAGGGGCTGTCCAAGACCAGCGCCAGCATCGGCGAAGGCATGGCCAGCCTGTTCCTCGGTCGCAAGGAAATCGACGACGACCTGCTCGACGACATCGAGACGCGCCTGCTGACCGCCGACGTCGGCGTCGAGGCCACCACCCTGATCGTGCAGAACCTGACCAAGCGCGTGGCGCGCAAGGAGCTGGCCGACAGCGGCGCGCTGTACAAGGCGCTGCAGGAAGAGCTGGCCAGCCTGCTGCGCCCGGTGGAGCAGCCGTTGCAGGTCGACGTCGCGCGCGAGCCCTATGTGATCCTGGTGGTCGGGGTGAACGGCGTGGGCAAGACCACCACCATCGGCAAGCTGGCGAAGAAGCTGCAACTCGAGGGCAAGAAGGTCATGCTGGCCGCCGGCGACACCTTCCGCGCCGCCGCCGTGGAGCAGTTGCAGGTCTGGGGCGAGCGCAACCGCATCCCGGTGATCGCCCAGCACACCGGCGCCGACTCCGCCTCGGTGATCTTCGACGCGGTGCAGGCCGCCAAGGCCCGCGGCATCGACGTGCTGATCGCCGATACCGCCGGACGCCTGCATACCAAGGACAACCTGATGGAGGAGCTGAAGAAGGTGCGCCGGGTGATCGGCAAGCTGGACGAGACGGCGCCCCATGAGGTCCTGCTGGTGCTCGACGCCGGCACCGGGCAGAACGCCATCAACCAGGCCAAGCAGTTCAACCTCGCGGTGGAGCTGACCGGCCTGGCCCTGACCAAACTGGACGGCACCGCCAAGGGCGGGGTGATCTTCGCCCTGGCCAAGCAGTTCGGCCTGCCGATCCGCTATATCGGTGTCGGCGAGGGGATCGACGATCTCCGTACCTTCGAGGCCGACGCCTTCGTCCAGGCACTCTTCGCAGAGCGGGAGAACGCATGATCCGCTTCGAGCAGGTCGGCAAACGCTATCCCAACGGCCACGTAGGCCTGCACGAGGTGTCCTTCCGCGTGCACCGTGGCGAGATCCTCTTCGTCACCGGCCACTCCGGCGCCGGCAAGAGCACCCTGCTGCGCCTCATCCTGGCGATGGAGCGACCGACCAGCGGCAAGCTGTTGCTCGGCGGCCAGGACCTGGGGCGCATCACCACCGCGCAGATCCCTTTCCTGCGCCGGCAGATCGGCGTGGTGTTCCAGAACCACCAACTGCTCACCGATCGTACGGTGGCGGACAACATCGCCCTGCCGCTGCAGATCCTCGGCATGCCCAAGCCGGAGATCGCCAAGCGCGTGGCCTCGGCCCTGGAGCGGGTGAACCTGAAGGAAAAGGGCGAGGCGTTGCCTTCCGACCTTTCCACCGGCCAGCAGCAGCGGGTCGGCATTGCCCGCGCCATCGTCCACCAGCCGGCCCTGCTGCTGGCGGACGAACCCACCGGCAACCTCGACCCGCGACTCGCCTCGGAAATCATGGGTGTGTTCGAGGATATCAATCGCCTGGGCACCACCGTACTGATCGCCAGCCACGACCTGGCCCTGATCGCCCGTATGCGCCATCGCATGCTGACCCTGCAGCGTGGCCGGATCATCGCTGACCGTGAGGATGAGGCCTGATGAGCGCCAACGATCTTCCCCGTGGCCCCGAAGAGGGCGCACCGGAACGCAAGACCCGCGAGAAACCGAGCCAGGAGCAGACCGACTGGAGCGGCTCGTTCAGCGCCTACCTGGAAAGCCATCGCGCCAGCCTGGTGGACAGCCTGCGCCGGTTGTTCGGCCACCCGTTCGGCAGCTTCTTCACCTGCCTGGTGATGGGTATCACCCTGAGCCTGCCGATGGGCCTCTCGCTGCTGCTGAACAATGTCGAACGGCTCGGCGGCTCCTGGCAGCGGGCGGCGCAGATATCCCTGTTCCTCGACCTGAAGACCAGCGAAAATCAGGGCCAGGACCTGCGCGAGCAGATCGAGCGCCTGCCGGACGTGATCGAGGCCCAATTGATCAGCCGCGAGCAGGCGCTCAGCGAATTGCAGGAACAGTCCGGCCTGGGCGAAGCGCTCAAGGAGCTGCCGGAGAACCCGCTGCCGCCGGTGATCTCGGTCACGCCCAAGCAGATCGACCGGGCTGGCCTGGAGGCACTGCGCCAGCAGCTCGCGGAGCTGCCTCATGTGCAGCAGGCGCAGCTCGACCTGGTATGGGTCGAGCGCCTGAGCGCGATCCTCAAGCTCGGCGAACGCTTCGTCTTCGGCCTGACCATCCTGCTGGTGCTGACCCTCTTGCTGGTGGTGGGCAACACCATCCGCCTGCACATCGAAAATCGCCGTAACGAAATCGAGGTGATCAAGCTGGTCGGCGGGACGGACGGTTACGTGCGCCGGCCATTCCTGTACATGGGCGCGTTGTACGGCCTGGGCGCGGGCATCCTGTCCTGGGCGCTGCTGGCCTATTCGCTGAACTGGCTGAACGGTTCGGTGGTCAACCTTTCAGGGCTGTACGGCAGCGACTTCGGCCTGCAGGGCGTGCCGCTGGACGACGGCCTGTCGCTGACCGTGGGCGCGGTGCTGCTTGGCTGGGTCGGCGCCTGGCTGGCCGTGGCCCGCCACCTGCGCGAGCTGGCGCCGCGCTGAGGACAGGCGGATCACGACCGGCCAGCGGGTCGTTGTAAAGGAACTTATACACCCGCTTGCAGTCAGATATCCGAGTGCTACACTGCGCGAGTTTCGTGAATCGGAGGATTCGCATGACCACTTCTTTGCAACCTGTACATGCCTTGGTTCCAGGCGCAAACCTGGAAGCCTACGTGCACTCGGTGAACAGCATTCCGCTGTTGTCGCCGGAACAGGAGCGTGAACTGGCCGAACGCCTCTTCTATCAGCAAGACCTGGAAGCGGCGCGGCAGATGGTGTTGGCGCACCTGCGCTTCGTTGTTCATATCGCCAAGAGTTATTCGGGGTACGGCCTGGCCCAGGCCGACCTGATCCAGGAAGGCAACGTCGGCCTGATGAAGGCCGTGAAGCGTTTCAACCCGGAAATGGGCGTTCGCCTGGTGTCCTTCGCCGTGCACTGGATCAAGGCGGAGATCCACGAGTTCATCCTGCGCAACTGGCGGATCGTCAAGGTCGCCACCACCAAGGCGCAGCGCAAGCTGTTCTTCAACCTGCGCAGCCAGAAGAAGCGCCTGGCCTGGTTGAACAACGAGGAAGTCCATCGCGTCGCCGAGAGCCTGGGGGTCGAGCCCCGCGAAGTGCGCGAGATGGAAAGCCGCCTGACCGGCCAGGACATGGCGTTCGACCCGGCCGCCGACGCGGACGACGAGAGCGCCTACCAGTCGCCGGCGCATTACCTCGAAGACCACCGCTACGACCCGGCGCGCCAGTTGGAAGACGCCGACTGGAGCGACAGCTCCAGCGCCAACCTGCACGAGGCGCTGGAAGGCCTCGACGAGCGCAGCCGCGACATTCTCCAGCAGCGCTGGCTGTCCGAGGAGAAGGCCACGCTGCACGACCTGGCGGAAAAGTACAACGTTTCCGCCGAGCGTATCCGGCAGCTGGAAAAGAACGCCATGAGCAAGCTGAAAGGGCGGATTCTCGCCTGATCGCCGCGCCTCGCGAAAACCGCACCCCGCAAGGGTGCGGTTTTTTTCTGCCCGGAGGAATCCCATGCCGCGCAATACCCGCTGGCTGTTCTACTTGTCGCTGGCGGTCCTGACCTTCGTCGTCGGCGCCTGGCTGGTCCGTACGCCGGAACCGGCGCGACCGTTGCCGTGGCTGGCCGACTGGCAGGAGCAGGTGCTGGCGCCGTTGGCGGACAACGCCTTGACCCTGCGCCAGCTGCACGACGCGGTGGATGGCGAGTTGTGGGTGGACCCGCGCCTGGATGGCGTGCGCCTGGCCTTCCGTGGCCGCCTGCTGGGCGACGGCGGCCCCTGGCAGGTGGAAGGCGAGCTGGGCCTGAGCGCCGAGGAGCAACTGAGCCTGCAGCGGGCATCTGCGTTGCAGCCTGGCAGCGCGCCGCAGCCATTGAGCGCCGGATTGGAAGGACAGTTGGGCGACAAGCCGATCGTGGCGCTGAGCATGATTCCCGAAGGCAGGGTCGGTGCCGAGCGGCTGCTGGCCAGTCTCGGCCAGCCGCGCCTGCGCCTGCAACTGGCCCAGGGCGAGGCCTGGGTCTATCCGCAACTGGGCCTGACCGCGCACCTGCCGGACGACGACTTGCGACTGATGCTCGCGGTGCCGCGCCAGGCCCTGGAAAAACCGCCGCGTTGAGCTTTCAGCGCTCCAGGCGCAGCAGGTAGTCGTCGCCGCCCAACTGCCACATCTGCTGGCGAATCCAGGCCGCGCGCTGGCGTACGTAGGGGCCCGGCCTGGCCGCGCTCCATTTCAGCGGGCTGGGCAGCACCGCGGCGAGCTGGCTGGCCTGGGTGCGGCTCAGGCGCTCGGCGTCGAGGCCGAAGTGATAGCGTGCCGCAGCCTGCGCGCCGAAGACGCCCGGGCCCCATTCGGCGCTGTTCAGGTAGACCTCGAGAATCCGTTGCTTGGTCCAGAGCGTCTCGATCAGCAGGGTGAACCAGGCCTCCAGGCCCTTGCGCAGCCAACTGCGCCCGGACCAGAGGAAGACGTTCTTCGCCACCTGCTGGCTGAGCGTACTGGCGCCGCGGATACTGCCGCCGCGCTCGTTGTGCGCGAGGGCCTGCTGGATGGCCGGCAGGTCGAAGCCGTGGTGCTCGGCGAAGTGCTGGTCCTCGCCGGCGATCACCGCGACCTTCAGGCTGTCCGGCAACTGCTCCCAGGAGCGCCAGTCGCGCTGCAGGTCGATGGGCTGGCCGTCGACCCAGGAGCCGACCTTGCGTTCGACCATGACCATGGTCCCCGGTGGCGGCACCCAGCGCAGGACCGCGACCAGCACGACGCTGGCGGCCATGAACCAGAGCAGGTACTTGAACAGGCGGCGGAACAGGGATCGCAACATGCGCGGCTTGGCTTGGAAGAAGGGGGCGGCCATTATAGCGGGCTGGATGCTATCACCGGAGTCTTGTCCATGCTTCGTCCCTTCCTGTTGTTGGCGGCATTTTTCGGTTTCACCGGCGTGGCCCTCGGGGCGTTCGCCGCCCACGGCCTGAAGAAGCAGCTCAGCGCCGAGTACCTGGCGGTATTCCAGACCGGCGTGCACTACCAGTTGATCCACGCCCTGGCGCTGTTCGGCGTGGCGCTGCTCGCCACCCGCCTGGACGGCCGCCTGGTGAGCGCGGCGGGTGGCCTGTTCACGCTGGGCATCCTGCTGTTCTCCGGCAGCCTCTACCTGCTGACCCTCAGTGGCATCGGCAAGCTCGGCATCGTCACCCCGTTCGGCGGCGTCTCCTTCCTCGCCGGCTGGCTGTGCCTGGGGCTGGCCGCCTGGCGCCTGGGCAACGCCTGAGACCGGTTGCCTCAGGCGGCGCACTTGTCGACAAGGCGCCTTGGTCATCGGGGTGGATCGGGCTAGAATGCCGCTCCCTTTCACTTTCGTGACCGTCCAGCCATGCAGATTCAACTGAACGGCGAGCCCTTCGAGCTGCCCGACGCGCAGAGCGTCGCGGACCTGCTGGCCCGCCTGGAGCTTGGCGGCCGCCGCGTGGCCGTCGAGCTGAACCTGGATATCGTGCCGCGCAGCCAGCACGCCAGCACCGCGCTCAAGGATGGCGACCGCGTGGAGATCGTCCACGCCATCGGCGGCGGCTAGGCCTGGCCCCCGAACCCTTCCATCGGCCCCGCAAGCCTTTCCATCCAGGAGTCATCCGATGAGCCAAGCATCCAGTACCGATACCCCCTTCGTCATCGCCGGCCGTACCTATGGCTCGCGCCTGCTGGTGGGGACCGGCAAGTACAAGGACCTCGACGAGACCCGCCGGGCCATCGAGGCCTCCGGAGCGGAGATCGTCACGGTGGCGGTGCGGCGCACCAACATCGGGCAGAATCCCGACGAGCCGAACCTGCTGGATGTGATCCCGCCGGATCGCTACACCATCCTGCCGAACACCGCCGGCTGCTATGACGCGGTCGAGGCCGTGCGCACCTGCCGTCTGGCCCGCGAGCTGCTGGACGGGCACAACCTGGTCAAGCTGGAAGTCCTCGCCGACCAGAAGACCCTGTTCCCCAACGTCGTCGAGACCCTCAAGGCCGCCGAGCAACTGGTGAAGGACGGCTTCGACGTGATGGTGTACACCAGCGACGACCCGATCATCGCCCGCCAACTGGCCGAGATCGGCTGCATCGCGGTGATGCCGCTGGCCGGCCTGATCGGCTCCGGCCTGGGCATCTGCAACCCCTACAACCTGCGCATCATCCTCGAGGAAGCCAAGGTCCCGGTGCTGGTCGACGCCGGCGTTGGCACCGCTTCCGATGCAGCGATCGCCATGGAGCTGGGTTGCGAGGCGGTGCTGATGAACACCGCCATCGCCCATGCCAAGGACCCGGTGATGATGGCCGAGGCCATGAAGCACGCGATCGTCGCCGGTCGTCTCGCCTACCTGGCCGGACGCATGCCGCGCAAGCTGTATGCCAGCGCCTCGTCGCCGCTGGACGGCCTGATCGACTGATACCGACTACCTGGGGCGGGCTGTCCGCCGGATGCGGGAAGCGTCCGGCAGGCAGCCCGCCCTTCTGTCTCTAGCAAGGTTTTCTTTTCCATGAGCGATACCCCGCAATCCCCGGCCCAGGACTCCCTGGCGGAACACGACGAAGCACGGCCGATGCGCACCGTGAAGAGCTTCGTGATGCGCGCCGGGCGCATGACCGAAGGCCAGCAGCGTGGCCTCGACCTGGGCTGGCCGAAGTTCGGCCTGGAACTGAGCGATGAGGTTCAGGACTTCGACGCGATCTTCGGTCGCCAGGCGCCGCGGACTTTCGAGATCGGTTTCGGCATGGGCCATTCCACCCTGGAAATGGCCGCCGCTGCGCCTGACATCGACTTCATCGGCGTCGAGGTGCACAAGCCGGGCGTCGGCGCGCTGCTCAACGGCCTGCTGACCCAGGGCCTGGGCAACGTGCGGGTGTATAGCTGCGACGCGCTGGAAGTGCTGCGCCACTGCGTGGCCGACGCCAGCCTCGATCGGCTGCTGCTGTTCTTCCCCGATCCCTGGCACAAGAAGCGCCACCACAAGCGGCGGATCGTCCAGCCGGAATTCGCCGAACTGGTGCGGCGCAAGCTGAAGGTCGGCGGCGTGCTGCACATGGCCACCGACTGGGAGCCCTATGCCGAGCACATGCTGGACGTCATGAGCGCGGCGCCGGGCTACCGCAACCAGGCCGAAGACGGCCGCTTCGTGCCGCGCCCGCAAGAGCGTCCGGTGACCAAGTTCGAGCGGCGCGGGGAGCGCCTGGGACATGGCGTCTGGGACCTCAAGTTCGAGCGCGTCGACTGATCCATCGCACCAGCGACGTACCCCTGGCGCCGAACCGGCGCCGGGACTCCAAGCAGACCGGGAACACCCGGCGGACCTCACCTTCAAGCTGCACGTTTCCCGGCTTCGGCCGGATCCAATAATAAGAGCGGCACGGCTCGGCCGGCTGCAAAGGAGACTGCTGTGTTGAAGAAACTGGGCATCCTGTTGCTCGGGGCCGGTTGCGCCTGGGCGGCGCAGGCCAAGGTAGACGAAGTCCAGGCCGCACGCCTGGACCAGGACCTGACCCCGCTGGGGGCGGAGCGGGCCGGCAACGCCGATGGCAGCATCCCGCCCTGGACCGGCGGCATCACCCAGGCGCCGGCCGGCTACCGGCCCGGCATGCATCACCTCGACCCGTTCGCCGCCGATCGTCCGCGCCTGGTCCTCGACAGCCGCAACATGGCCGCCTACCAGGCGCTGCTGACGCCGGGCACCCAGGCCTTGCTGCAGGCCAACCCGGACTACCACCTGCGGGTCTTCCCCACCCGCCGCAGCGCATCCCTGCCGCAGCGCCTGTACGACGCTACCCGCGCCAACGCCAGCCGCGCCGAGCTGATCGCCGACGGCAACGGCGTGCAGGGCGCTGCCGCCGGCGTGCCCTTCCCCCTGCCGCAGAGCGGCCAGGAAGCGATCTGGAACCACATCATGCGCTACCGCGGCGAGCAACTGCACCTGCAGACCAACCAGGCGGCGGTGCTGGCCAACGGCAGCTACAACCTGCTCAAGCTCGACCGCTACCTGTACTTCGTCTATGGCCGCGAGGGGATGATCCCGGAGAACCTCGACAACACGTTGTTCTACTACAAGTACAAGGTGGTCGCGCCGGCGCGCCTGGCCGGTTCGGCGCTGGTGGTGCAGGAAACCCTCGACCAGGTGCTGTCGATCCGCAAGGCCTGGCGCTTCAACCGTGGCGAGCGGCGCGTGCGGCGCTTGCCGACCCTGGCCTACGACAGCCTGCAGCCGGATACCAACGGCATGGCCACGGCGGACACCGTGGATGTCTACAACGGCGCACCGGACCACTACGAGTGGGCGTTGCTCGGCAAGCGCGAGATGCTGGTGCCTTACAACAGCTACGCGGTGCACCAGAAGGGCCTCGCCTATGGCGACATCCTCAAGAGCCGCTTCATCAATCCCGACCTGCTGCGCTACGAGCTGCATCGCGTCTGGGTGGTCGAGGCGACCCTGCGCAAGGGCTTCAGCCATCCCTACGCCAAGCGCCGCTTCTACCTCGACGAAGACAGCTGGCAGATCCTCGCCGCCGACATCTACGACAAGGATGGCGTGCTGACCCGGGCCCAGGAGGTCCATCCGATCAACTACTACGATGTGCCGCTGGTCTCCAGCACCCTGGAAGCGATCTACGACTTCAAGGGCGGCCGCTACTTCGTCGATGGGCTGGACAACAACGAGCCGATGTACGACTTCGGCGTGCAGGTCGGGCCGCGCGACTTCACCCCGCAGGCGCTGCGCCGGGAGGGGAACTGAGGCGGACGGCCCTCAGACGATCAGCTCGGCGCCGCGTAGCGTGCCGTCGTCGTCCAGGCGCGCCGGCGCCGGGCTGATCTGCAGGTACTTGATGCTGTCCCGCGGAATCAGCAGCAGGTCGCCGTCGACCTCGACGCTGAGATAGGGCGTGTCCAGTTGCTGGCGGATGCTGCGGGCAACCTCGGCCGGGTCGTCCTGCTGGCGCGGGAAGCGCAGCGACAGGCGCTGGCCGTCGGTGAAATGCAGGTAGAGGTGCTTGATCGGTTTCATGCGGGCTCCCGGAGGCCATGACGCTCTTGGGGACGGCGCTGGCCGCCGGGAGACCGGGGGCTCAGCTGCGATCGGCGATCATGCCGATCACGAAGAACACTAGCAGGAGCACGGGCGCCAGGGTGTAGTTGTTGAAGTAGCCGAGGCCCTTGGCCAGCCAGGGGGTGACGAAGACCATCGCCAGGCCGTAGCCGACCGCGCAGATCAACACGAACAGCAGGGTGCGGAAGACGAAGTTGAGGCTGCCGATGCGCTGCTGTACCCAGGCGTTGATCGCCGGGCCGAACAGCACCAGCAGGGTGGCCATGATGGCCAGGGAAATGTCCGACAGGTGGCTGCGGCTCCAGCGCGACAGGGTGGCGATCAGGTCCAGCGCGTAATCCATCGAGGGTTCCTTGTAACGAATCGGCGTGTCGGTCGGCGGAGTTTACCTGCCTGCCGGCACGGATGGGCGTGCATCCGTCGTCACGGCAGGAAATGTTGCAGCAGGTCGTTGAGGAACAGCTGGCCGCGTTCGCTGGGACGCAGGCGCTGCGGGTCGTCGGCGAGCAGCCCGGCGTCGCGCGCGGCGGCGCAGGCATCGGCGATCGCCGCCAGTGGCTGGCCGGTGCGCTGCGGGTAGAGCGCGGCGGGGACGCCGTCGACCAGGCGCAGCACGTTCATCATGAACTCGAATGGCAGGTCGGCCGCTTCCAGCGGGCGCTCGCCGGCCTGGAAGGCCTTTTGCGGGTTGAGGTAGTCCTTCGGCAGGCGGGTCTTCCAGGTCCGCACGATGCGTCCGTCCGGCGCGCTCAGCTTGGCGTGGGCGCCGGCGCCGATGCCGAGGAAGTCGCCGAAGCTCCAGTAGTTCAGGTTGTGCCGGGCGCGCAGGCCGTCGCGGGCGTAGGCGGAGGTCTCGTACTGGCGGTAGCCGTGCTCGTCGAGCAGGGCCTGGCCGGCTTCCTGGATGTCCCAGAGGATGTCGTCCTCGGGCAGCTCCGGCGGCTGGCTCCAGAACACCGTGTTCGGCTCCATGGTCAGTTGGTACCAGGAGAGGTGCGTGGGGGCCAGGGCGAGGGCCTGGCGCAGGTCGGCCAGGGCGTCGTCGAGGCTCTGCCCGGGCAGGCCGTGCATCAGGTCGAGGTTGAAGTTGTCGAAGCCGGCCTGGCGCGCCATGTCGGCGGCGCGCACTGCCTCGGCGCCGTCGTGGATGCGCCCCAGGGCCTGCAGCTTGTCGGCCTGGAAGCTCTGCACGCCGATGGACAGGCGATTGATGCCGAGGCGCCGGTAGTCGGCGAACTTGACCTGTTCGAAGGTGCCGGGATTGGCTTCCAGGGTGATCTCGATGCCGTCGGCGAAGCCGACCCTGCGCTCGACGCCTTCCAGTAGCCGGCCCAGGGCCTTGGCCGAGAACAGGCTGGGCGTGCCGCCGCCGAAGAAGATCGAACCCAGGCGCCGGCCGTGGACATGGCGCAGGTCTTGCTCCAGGTCGGCGAGCAGGGCGTCGACATAGGCCTCTTCGGGCAGCTCCGGGCCAGCGGCGTGGGAGTTGAAGTCGCAATACGGGCACTTGCGCACGCACCACGGGATGTGCACGTACAGGGCCAGGGGCGGGAGCTGGAACGGGGTGGCTTGGGTCACGGCGGGGCGGGGTGGAGGCGGTTTCGGGGCGCTATCGTGGCATGAGTTCGGCCAACCTCCAAGGCGGCCGGACGAAACGCCGTGCCGACGCCGCCCGGGGGCGGCGCCGGCGGTTGCGGCTCAGAGACCCAGGCGCTGCTTGAGCAGGGCCATGGCGCGGGCCCGGTGGCTGAGGCGGTTCTTCTCCTCCGGCGCCAGCTCGGCGCTGGAGCAGTCGCGTTCCGGCACCCAGAACAGCGGGTCGTAGCCGAAGCCGTGGGCGCCGCGGGCTTCGCGGAGGATGCGGCCTTCCCAGATGCCCTCGCAGAGGATCGGTAGCGGGTCGTCGGCGTGGCGCACCAGCGCCAGCACGCTGACGAACTGTGCGCCGCGCTCGGCGTCCGGGACATCCTTCATGGCCTCCAGCAGCTTGGCGTTGTTCGCCGCGTCGCCCCGGCCGTCGGCATAGCGCGCCGAGTAGATGCCCGGCGCGCCGCCGAGGAAGTCCACCGCCAGCCCGGAGTCGTCGGCCAGCGCCGGCAGGCCGGAGAGGCGTGCGGCGTTGCGTGCCTTGAGGATGGCGTTCTCGACGAAGGAAAGACCGGTTTCCTCCGGTTCCACCTGGCTGAACTCGCCGATCGAGCGCACCTTCACGCTGGCGCCGAGCATGGCCTGGAGTTCCTTGAGTTTGCCGGCATTGTGGCTGGCCAGCACCAGCTGTTCGAGCTTGATCATTCGTCCGGGAAGATTTCCTTGTTGAAACTGAAGGTTTGCGCAGGTTCGCCCTTGGCCTCGACCTTGATGGTGAAGACCAGGGTCTCGCGCTGGCTGATCGGGAATTGCGCCAGGTTGTAGATGGCGCCTTCCTCGCTGACTCGGCGGAACTCCAGGGGGATGACCTTGCCGGTCAGGTCCTTGGCCGAGCCGGTCACGGCGGCCTCTACCGGCTTGCCTTTCTCCATCGGCACCACGTTGATCACGCCCTGCGCCTTGCTGCGTACCAGGCCGACCGCGCTGGCCACGTTGGGCTGGAGGAAGCTGGAGTTGAACACGTTGTAGTGGACGTCCAGGTCGCCGAAGCGCTGCACCTGCTCGGCGAGGACCGGCAGGCTCAGGCAGAGGCCGAGGACGAAAGCGGTGAAGCGGCGCATGGTGGTTTCTCCTGAAAGGTGGCATGGACGTTGTCCATGGTCTGCTGCCGGCGGCCTTGGCCGGCTTCGGCAGCGCTCTCCCGAGGACGAGCGGAGGGGCGCCCGGCCCTGGCCCGCAGCCTGGCGCGTTCCTAGACGGCGAGGTTGCGGGTCTGCACTCCGGGTCCGGTGACCCGGTAGATTCCAATCTCACCCAATAGATTAGGCCACAGCCGGCTGGCCCAGCCATGCCGGTGGTCACGGTCCACGGCCAGGCGGTCGAGCACGCGCATGCGCAACTGGCGGCACAGGCGCTCGAAGTCCTGGAAGGTGCAGAAATGGATGTTCGGCGTGTTGTACCAGGTATACGGCAGGAACTCGGAGACCGGCATCCGGCCGTTGCGCGCCAGGTACCAGCGGCAGCGCCAGTGGCCGAAGTTGGGGAAAGTGATGATGCAGGTCTTGCCGACCCGCAGCATCTCTTCGAGGATCTTGTCCGGATAGTGCACGGCCTGTAGCGCCTGGGTCATCACCACCACGTCGAAGCTGTCGCTGGCGAAGTTGCCCAGGCCCTTGTCGAGGTCCTGCTCGATCACGTTCACCCCGTTTTCGATGCAACGGGCGATGTTGTCGGGATCGATCTCCAGGCCGTAGCCGCTGACCTGCTTGTGGTCGCGCAGCCAGGCCAGGAGTTCGCCGTCGCCGCAGCCGAGGTCGAGGACGCGGCTGCCGGCGGGAATCCATTCCTGGATGATTTCGAGATCGGCGCGCATCGGATCCTCACACGCTGATGCGGTTCATGTAACCGCTGAAGGCTTGCAGGTACCGGGGGATCGGCATGAGGAAGGCGTCGTGGCCTTGCGGGGCGTCGATCTCCAGGTAGCTGACGTTCTTTTTCGCCGCGATCAGGGCGTCGACGATTTCCCGCGAGCGGGCCGGCGAGAAACGCCAGTCGGTGGTGAAGGACATCAGGCAGAAGCCCGCCTCGACGCCCTCCAGGGTGCGCACCAGGTCGTCGCCGTGGGCGGCGGCGGGGTCGAAATAGTCCAGCGCCTTGGTCATCAGCAGGTAGGTATTGGCGTCGAAGCGGGTGGAGAACTCCTCGCCCTGGTAGCGCAGGTAACTCTCGACCTGGAACTCGACGCTGTGCAGGTCGTAGTTGAGCTTCTCGGTCTTCAGTACGCGGCCGAATTTGGCGCCCATGGCGTCGTCGGACAGGTAGGTGATATGGCCGACCATCCGCGCCAGCTTGAGGCCGCGCTTGGGAATCACGCCCTGTTCCTGGAAGTAGCCGCCGAGGAACTCAGGGTCGGAAAGAATCGCCTGCCGGGCGACTTCGTTGAAGGCGATGTTCTGCGCCGACAGCTTCGGCGCGCTGGCGATGCACAGGCAGTGACGGACGCGCTCGGGGTAGCTGATGGTCCATTGCAGCGCCTGCATGCCGCCGAGGCTGCCGCCGACCACCGCGGCCCACTGGCGGATGCCGAGGCGGTCTGCCAGGCGCGCCTGGCTATGCACCCAGTCTTCCACCGTGACCATCGGGAAGTCCGCGCCGTAGACCTTGCCGGTCGCCGGATTGATGCTGGCGGGGCCGCTGGATCCGTTGCAACCGCCGAGGTTGTTGAGGGCGACGACGAAGAACTTGCGGGTGTCGATCGGCTTGCCCGGACCGATGCAACTGTCCCACCAGCCCGGCTTGCGCTCGTCGACACTGTGGTAGCCGGCGGCGTGGTGGTGACCGGAGAGGGCGTGGCAGATCAGCACCGCGTTGCTCTGCGTGGCATTCAGCTCGCCGTAGGTTTCGATCACCAGGTCGTACTCGGCCAGGGACTTGCCGCTGGTCAGCTCGAGCGGTTCGTTGAAGTGCAGCGTCTGGGGGGAGACCAGACCGACGGAGTCGTCGGGGAAGACTGTGGGCATCGACCCTGCTCTCGAACAAAGGAGGGCGCCAGTCTAAAGAGCGTCGCCCCCAGCGGCAAGCGCGCTGGCGCGCGCCGTGGGAGCGGGGTCAGGCGCGCTGCGAGCCGGGCAGGTTGACCACCTTGGCCTGGCGCTGCAGGGGCGAGGGGCGGCGCAACTGGCGGAGGATGTCGCCGGCTTCGCGCAACTGTTCCTGCAATTCCCCGGCGAACCCGGCGAAGGCCTGGCTGCGCTGGCGTACCTGCTGGGTCTCCTGGGCCAGGCCCTTGAGGCGGAGCATGTGGCTTTCGAGCAACTGTTTGTTTTCCAGGGTGTGCTGCATCAGCGGCATCAGCGCGTCGTTGGCCCAGCGCTCGGTTTCCTCGCGCAGGCGCTGGTGCAGGCCGACCACCTCCTGCACCAGGGTGGCGAAGAAGCGCCGGGTCAGCAGGCGTTGCTCGGTAAGCACGGTCTTCAGCTGCAGGCGGAACTGGTCGCCCTTCTTCTTCAGTTGCAACAGTTCGCGCTGGTAGCGCTGGACCCGTAGCTGCGGCGCGTCGAGGGCGTAGAGCGGGTTCTCCTCGTTGTGCCGGCGGTAGATGGCGGCGACCATGCGGTTGGCCATGCCGGCCTCGTGCTCGAGGTTGTCGAGGTCGTGCTCCACCGCGCGGAAGAACGCCAGGATCGCCTGGTTGATGCCGACCGTGGTCAGGCTGCCGTTGAGGTTGCGCCGCACCTTCTGCAGGTGCTGTTCCATGCGTTCGCTGCGGATCGTCTCGCGCAGCGTCGCGCCCTGGTGCTGCAGCAGGCGCTGGTTGGTCTTCAGGTTGAGCAGGCGGCGGTGGTGGCGGCCGTGGTCGTCCTTGGTCTTCGCGGTCAGTTCGAACAGCAGTTGGCCGCTGTCGCGCTGCTTGTCGTCGAGCAGCGCGCGCTGTTCCTCGACCTTCTCCAGGCGCAGGCGCAGCAGATGCTGGCTGTTGTGCAGCAGGCCAAGGACCTGGCCGAGCACGGAGTTCTCCAGCAGCGCTTCCTTCTGCGCGACGATGCGCTCGCAGAGCAGCGCTTCCAGCCGATCCAGGCGACTGCGTTCGAGCAGCGCCGGTTCGCCGCGGACCTTGGCCAGCAGCGCCTGCTTCGCCGACAGCGGCAGCACGTCGCCGCGCTGCAGGCCGAGCTGGCGGGCCGTGCCGTCCTGGATCAGGCGGATGGCGTTCTGTACGAAGCGCTCGCCGGAAAGGTCGTCCCAGAGCACGTCGATCTTGTTCAGCACGGCGAACAGGCTGCTGTGGCCGTCCTCGCGCAGTGGCTGGATGTACTTCTGCCAGATTTCCATGTCCGAGGCGGTGACACCAGCGTCGGCGGACAGCAGGAACAGGATCGCCTGGGCGTTGGGCAGCATCGACAGGGTCAGCTCCGGCTCGCTGCCGAGGGCGTTCAGGCCGGGTGTGTCGAGGATCCGCAGGCCCTGGCGCAGCAGCGGGTGGTCGAAGTTGACCAGGGCGTGGCGCCAGGCCGGGACGCGCACCTGGTCGGGCTCGTCGGCGGCTTCCAGGGCGTCCGGGTGGAAGCCGAGCTGGATCGCCTGTTCCACCGGCAGCGCCTTGGTCTTGGCGACCTGGGCGAAGGCCTGGGCCATGCCCTCCGGGTCGCCGGTGTCCAGCGGAATGTTCACCCAGTGGCGCGGCACGCGCTTGAACTGGGCGACGCTGGCGTCGGCCAGGCGCGTCTCGATCGGCAGCAGGCGGATGTAGCTGCGCTCGGCGCGCGGATCGTGGAACAGCTCGGTGGGGCACATGGTGGTGCGTCCGGCGTGGGACGGCAGCATGCGCTGGCCGTAGCCGGCGAAGAACAGGCTGTTGATCAGCTCGGTCTTGCCACGCGAGAACTCGCCGACGAAGGCCAGGGTGATGTGGTCCGCGCGCAGTTGGCGCAGGGCGCGTTCGAGCTTGGCCTCGACCGCCGGGCTGTTCAGCCGGCTGCGCTCCAGCCAGCCGCGATAGCGGGTGATTTCCCGCATCAGCTCGCGCTTCCAGGCGACGTAGGCGTCGATTTGATGGCTGAGTCTTTCCATGCTCATCCAGGGGCTCCAGGGCGCGGGACCGGCGGGGGAAGGATGGCGTGGATTATGCGGGGGAGCGGGGGAGCGTCAATTGGCCTGCTTCACATTCCTGCACGTAAGGTCGGTCAAGCGGGTCGAGCGGCGATCCCCAGTTCCTCCGGCAATCGGGTCGGACGGCGGATGCGCACCCGTTTCTGCCGGTTCAGCTCGCCGCTTTCGAGACTCACCAGGCTCTTGGCCACGCCGAAGGCCTTGCCGAGGAAGGCCAGCAGATGGGCGTTGGCCTTGCCCTCCACCGGCGGTGCGGTGAGGCGGATCTTCAGGCGCTCGCCGTGCAGCCCGGCGAACTCGTCGCGGCTCGCCTTGGGCTGCAGGTGGCAATCGAGGAGTAGGTCCTCGCCGTCCCAGCGGTAGAAGCTCAGAGGAAGATGCTCAACTGCTGGGGCATGCCGGTCATGGCCGCCAGGTTGTTGATCACCAGCATGTCGATCAGCTTCAGCGCGAGGAACGCGAAGATCGGCGAGAGATCCAGTCCGCCGAGGTTCGGCAGGAGCTTGCGGAACGGCATCAGCAGCGGTTCGCAGATCTGGTTCACCAGTTGCGCGCCGGGGTTGTAGCTGCCCGGGGCGACCCAGGAAAGGATCACGCTGATGATCAGGGCGAAGAAGAACACCTTCAGGAACAGCGAGGTGACGGCGATGATCGACCAGATCAGCAGTTGCATGATGAAGCCGCCGACGCCGTAGCCCATCAGCATCAGGATCAGGATCATCAGCACCAGCTGGATCAGGATCGCCAGCACCAGCGAGGCCAGGTCGATCCCGCCGAAGCCGGGGATGATCCGCCGCAGCGGGTTCAGCAGCGGCTTGGTGGCGCGCACGATGAACTGGCTGAGGGGGTTGTAGAAGTCCGCGCGGACCAACTGCAGGATGAAGCGCAGCAGCACGATCAGCAGGTAGAGGCTGCCGAGGGTCTGGAGGATATAGATAGCAGCGGTGTTGAGGCCGATCATCGACTACTCCTTATTGGCCAAGCTGTTCGGCCAGCTCGGCGGAGCGCTGGCTGGCGGCGTTCAGGGCCTGCTCCACCAGTGCTTCGAAGCCGTTGGCCTGGAAGGATTTGATCGCCGCCTCGGTGGTGCCGTTGGGCGAAGTCACCCGGCGCCGCAGCTCGGCCGGCTCGACCTCGCTGGACAGCGCCATCTGCGCCGCGCCGAGGGCGGTCTGCAGGGTCAGGCGCGAGGCTGTCTCGCGGGACAGGCCGAGCTTCTCGCCGGCGTCGGTCATGGCCTGCATCAGCAGGAAGAAATACGCCGGGCCGCTACCCGACACTGCGGTCACCGCGTCGATCTGCGCTTCGTCGTCCAGCCACAGGGCGATGCCTACCGCAGACAGCAACTGCCCGGCCTGCTCGCGTTGCGCGGCGCTGACCTGCGCGTTGGCGTACAGCCCGCTGGCGCCCTGGCGCAGCAGCGCCGGGGTGTTGGGCATGCAGCGGACCACCGGGCGCGGCTGGCCGAGCCAGGCTTCGAGGCTGGCGCAGGGGATGCCGGCGGCGATGGAGACGATCAGTTGCTCCGGCTTCAGCGCCGGCGCCAAGGCCTGGCACACGGCTTTCATGGCCTGCGGCTTGACCGACAGGACCACGACGTCGGCGTCGGCCACGGCCTCGGCGTTGGACTCGACCACGTCGATGGCGAACTCGCCGGCGATCTTCGCGCGTTGCTCGGCGCCCGGGTCGCTGGCGCGGATCTGCGCCGCCGGCACGCCTTGGGCGCGCAGGCCGCCGATCAGGCTGGCGGCCATGTTGCCGGCGCCGATGAACGCTATGCGGGGTGTGCTCATAGGGGATTCCTTCAAGAAGCCGGCGCGCCGTAGTCGCGGGCGCCGAACAGGGCGGTACCGATGCGGACCCAGGTCGCACCTTCGCCGATGGCTGCCTCGAGGTCGTCGCTCATGCCCATGGACAGGGTGTCCAGGCCAAGGTTCAGGTCCAGCAGCAGTTCGCGCAGGCGGGCGAACGCGGCGTGTTGCGCGGCGCGTTCGGCGGTGGGTTCGGGGATGGCCATCAGGCCACGCAATCGGAGGTTGGGCAGTTGCTTCACGGCCTCGGCCAGGGCCGGCAGGTCCTCGGGGGCGCAGCCGGACTTGCTGGCTTCGCCGCTGACGTTGACCTGCAGGCAGACATTCAGGGGCGGCAGCCCGGCCGGGCGTTGCTCCGACAGGCGCTGCGCGATCTTCAACCGGTCCACCGAGTGCACCCACTGGAAATGCTCGGCGATGGGCCGCGTCTTGTTCGACTGGATGGGGCCGATGAAGTGCCAGTTCAAGGGCAGGTCGGCCAGTTCGGCCTGCTTGCCGAGGGCCTCCTGCAGGTAGTTTTCGCCGAAGTCGCGAAGGCCGGCGGCGTGCGCCTCGCGCACCGCGGCGGCGGGCTTGGTCTTACTCACGGCGAGCAGGCCGACCGTGGCCGGATCGCGCCCCGCAGCTTGCGCTGCCTCACGGATGCGCGCGGCAACCTTTGCAATATTCTCTGCTATCGTGGACATTACCTGCGCCCTATGGAAGTGCGGTCGGCGTCGGCTCGACGCCCTCGAAACCGCCGGCCTCGATGGCCATCTTCCTGTTCCAGTGTCGAGGTTCCGCGTCTGGCGCAGGACACCACGCGTGTCCTGGAAGCACCCTGGCTCATCCGGTGTTTTCCTTGTCCGAGACGGCGGCTTTGGCGGCATTCTACCTGCTTGCTTGTAATTGGGGAGTCCCATGGATATTACCGAGCTGCTCGCCTTCAGTGCCAAACAGGGCGCTTCGGACCTGCACCTCTCCGCCGGCCTGCCACCCATGATCCGGGTGGATGGCGATGTACGCCGGATCAACCTGCCACCGCTGGAACACAAGCAGGTGCATGCGCTGATCTACGACATCATGAACGACAAGCAGCGCAAGGACTTCGAGGAATTCCTCGAGACCGACTTCTCCTTCGAGGTGCCGGGCGTCGCGCGTTTCCGGGTCAACGCCTTCAACCAGAACCGTGGCGCCGGCGCGGTATTCCGGACCATTCCCTCCAAGGTACTGACCATGGAGGAGCTTGGCATGGGAGAAGTGTTCAAACGTGTTTCAGACGTCCCGCGCGGGTTGGTACTGGTCACCGGGCCGACCGGTTCGGGCAAGTCCACCACCCTGGCGGCGATGCTCGATTACCTGAACAACACCAAGTACCACCACATCCTCACCATCGAGGACCCGATCGAATTCGTCCACGAATCGAAGAAGTGCCTGGTCAACCAGCGCGAGGTGCATCGCGACACCCTCGGCTTCAGCGAAGCGCTGCGCTCGGCGCTGCGGGAGGACCCGGACATCATCCTGGTCGGCGAGATGCGCGACCTGGAAACCATCCGCCTGGCCCTGACCGCGGCGGAGACCGGCCACCTGGTATTCGGCACCCTGCACACCACCTCGGCGGCGAAGACCATCGACCGGGTGGTCGACGTGTTCCCGGCCGAGGAAAAGGCCATGGTTCGCTCGATGCTCTCCGAGTCGCTGCAATCGGTGATCTCGCAGACCCTGATCAAGAAGATCGGCGGCGGCCGGGTGGCGGCCCACGAGATCATGATCGGCACCCCGGCGATCCGCAACCTGATCCGCGAGGACAAGGTCGCGCAGATGTATTCGGCGATCCAGACCGGCGGCTCGCTGGGCATGCAGACCCTCGACATGTGCCTCAAGGGCCTGGTCGCCAAGGGCCTGATCAGCCGCGAGAACGCCCGCGAGAAGGCGAAGATCCCGGAAAACTTCTGATCCTGGCGCCGATCCGCCGCGCTTCGCCCGAATCCCGGAACTGCGTCTAGGATTCAAGAGCGGGAGAGCGGTACCGTAGGCGCATTCCTACCTATCCTTGCCGGCGAGCGCGTCCAGCGCCCGCTCGCCCGCATCCGGCTCGCCGTCGCGGCGCGCCCCTGAGTGAGCGAGAACATCATGGAATTCGAAAAGCTGCTGCGCCTGATGGTGGAAAAGGGCGGCTCCGACCTGTTCATCACCGCCGGCGTACCGCCGTCGATGAAGGTCAACGGCCGGGTGATGCCGGTGACCAAGACGCCGCTGTCGCCGGAGCAGACCCGCGAGACCGTGCTAGGCGTGATGAACGAGCAGCAGCGCCGCGATTTCGCCGAGAACCATGAGTGCAACTTCGCCATCAGCGCCCGCGGCATCGGCCGCTTCCGGGTCAGTGCCTTCTACCAGCGCAACCTGGTGGGCATGGTATTGCGCCGGATCGAGACCAACATCCCGACCCTGGAAGAGCTGAAGCTCCCGGAAATCCTCAAGAAGCTGGCGCTGACCAAGCGCGGCCTGGTGATCTTCGTCGGCGCCACCGGCACCGGCAAGTCCACCTCGCTGGCGGCGATGATCGGCTACCGCAACAAGAACTCCACCGGGCACATCATCTCCATCGAGGACCCGATCGAGTACATCCACCAGCACCAGGGCTGCATCGTCACCCAGCGCGAGGTGGGGCTGGACACCGACTCCTTCGAGGTGGCGCTGAAGAACACCCTGCGCCAGGCGCCGGACGTGATCATGATCGGCGAGGTGCGCTCGCGGGAGACCATGGACCACGCCGTGGCCTTCGCCGAGACCGGCCACCTGTGCCTGGCGACCCTGCACGCGAACAACGCCAACCAGGCGCTGGAGCGGATCATCCACTTCTTCCCGGCCGACCGTCATGGCCAGGTGTGGATGGACCTGTCGCTGAACCTCAAGGCCATCGTCGCCCAGCAACTGGTGCCGACCCCCGACGGCAAGGGGCGGCGGGCGGTGATCGAGGTGCTGCTGAACACCCCGCTGGCCGCCGACCTGATCCGCAAGGGCGAGGTGCACGAGCTGAAGCCGCTGATGAAGCGCTCCACCGAGCAGGGCATGCAGACCTTCGACCAGGCGCTGTACCAGCTCTACACCCAGGGCGAGATCACCTACGAGGACGCCCTGGCCCACGCCGACTCGGCCAACGACCTGCGTCTGATGATCAAGCTCGGTTCGGAAAGCGACGCCGACCACCTGTCGAGCCTGACCCAGGGCCTGAGCCTGGAAATCACCGACGACGACCCTGCCGGCCGGCGCTTCCGCTGAACCGTCTTCAGTAGGCCAGCGGCTCCTCGGCCTGGGCGCAGGCCGAGGTTTCCAGTTGCAGGGTGCTGTGTTCGATCTCGTAGCGGTCGTGCAGCAGCGCCTTCACCGTTCCCAGCAGCGCCTCGGCATCGACCAGGGCCGGGTCGTACACCAGATGGCTGGTCAGGCTGATCTTGCCGCTGGTGATCGACCACACATGCAGGTCGTGCAGCCCGGTCACGCCGGGAATCCCCAGCAGCGCTTCGCGCAGCTCGGCCAACTGGATTTCCTTCGGCACCCCTTCGAGCAACACATGCAGGCTCTCGCGCAGCAGGATCCAGGTGCGCGGCAGGACCCAGAAACCGATCAGCACCGCCACCAGCGAGTCGACCCAGGCCCAGCCGGTGAAACGGATCACGATCGCGGCGACGATCACCCCCAGCGAGCCGAGCATGTCGCTCCAGACCTCCAGGTAGGCGCCCTTGACGTTCAGGCTGTTGCCCTGGGCCGGCGCCAGCAGGCGCATGCTGGCCAGGTTCACCAGCAGGCCGAGCACGGCGATCACCAGCATGCCCACGGACTGGATCTCCGCCGGCTGGTTGAGCCGCTCGTAGGCCGCGTAGAGGATATAGAAGGCCACGCCGAACAGGAGGAAGGCGTTGAACGCCGCGGCGAGGATCTCGAAGCGGTGGTAGCCGTAGGTCAGGCGATCGTTGGTCGGGCGCCTGGCGATGTTGATCGCGGCCAGGGCGATGGCCAGGGCCACGGCGTCGGTGAGCATGTGCGCGGCATCGGAGATCAGCGCCAGGCTGCCGGTGAGGATGCCGCCGACGACCTCGGCGACGAGGAAGCTTCCGGTCAGCAGCAACGCCCATTTCAGGCGGGTCGAGTTGGTCTGGGCGAAGCTGTGCTCGTGTCCGGCGCTCATGGCGGCTCCTGTGGGGCGGTGGCGGCAGCACCAGCCTACAGGATAGGCAATTGCAAAACTGTCATGCGCCGGGCCGCTCTGGCGCGGCGTCCGCCGCTCCGCTAACCTGCGGCTCAAGCGCGGCCGCAGCCGCGCACGGAACGAGGGGGGACGCATGACTCAACAGCACGACACCCATAGCAAGGCCATCGGCTACCTGCTGTGGATCTTCGGTTTCACCGGTTCGCACCGCTTCTATTACGGCAAGCCGATCACCGGGACGATCTGGTTCTTCACCTTCGGCCTGTTCTTCATCGGCTGGATCATCGACCTGTTCCTCATCCCGTCGATGGACCGCGAGGCCGACCGGCGCTTCCAAGGCGGCAACCTGGACTACAACGTGGCCTGGATCCTGCTGACCTTCCTCGGCGTGCTCGGCGTGCACAGGATGTACATGGGCAAGTGGATCACCGGGATCATCTACCTGTTCACCGGCGGCCTGTTCTTCCTCGGCGTGCTCTACGACTTCTGGACCCTCAACGGACAGGTGTCCGAGCGCAACGGGCCGCAGCGCATCTGAGGCTCGTCGCCAGGTGCGAGAAGCCCGCCATCCGGCGGGCTTTTTCATGGGTGGCGCCACGGTCGGCAGGGAATTCCTCCGGCGGGACTTAAGGAACCAAAGGTTCTAACGTTCTACCTGTAGGTTATTGGCGCCCGCGCGCGCCAGCCCCTATGGTCTGCAAGCCCCAGAACGGATAGGTGCAATGGCTCACGAGGCCGCGCACCGTATCGCTCCGTGCGGAAACACCGAAAGGAGAAAAGATGACTTCCGACTCACGTCCCGCCGTGCTCGACCTGATCGGCAACACCCCGCTGGTTCGCGTGACGCGCTTCGATACCGGCCCCTGCACCCTGTACCTCAAGCTCGAATCGCAGAACCCCGGCGGCTCCATCAAGGATCGCATCGGTGTCGCCATGATCGAGGCCGCCGAGCGTGACGGCCGCCTGCGGCCCGGTGGCACCATCGTCGAGGCCACCGCCGGCAACACCGGTCTCGGCCTGGCCCTGGTCGGCCGCGCGAAGGGCTACCGGGTGGTGCTGGTGGTGCCGGACAAGATGTCCACCGAGAAGGTCCTGCACCTGCGCGCCATGGGCGCCGAGGTGCACATCACCCGCTCGGACGTCGGCAAGGGCCATCCGGAGTACTACCAGGACGTTGCCGCGCGCCTGGCGCAAGACATTCCCGGCGCTTTCTTCGCCGACCAGTTCAACAACCCGGCCAACCCGCTGGCCCACGAGTGCGGCACCGGCCCGGAGCTCTGGGCGCAGACCGGCCACGATCTCGACGCCATCGTCGTCGGCGTCGGCTCCTCCGGTACCCTGACCGGCCTTACCCGGTTCTTCCAGAAGGTCCAGCCGGAGCTGGAGATGGTGCTCGCCGACCCCGAGGGCTCGATCATGGCCGAGTACTCCCGCTCCGGCACCCTGGGTACGCCGGGTTCCTGGGCGGTGGAGGGCATCGGCGAGGACTTCGTACCGGCCATCGCCGACCTCTCCAGCGTGCGCCATGCCTATTCCATCAGCGACGAGGAAAGCTTCGCCATGGCCCGCGAACTGTTGCGCGTCGAGGGCATTCCCGGCGGCTCCTCCACCGGCACCCTGCTGGCCGCGGCGCTGCGCTTCTGCCGCGAGCAGAAGGAGCCGAAGCGGGTGGTCAGCTTCGTCTGCGACACCGGCACCCGCTACCTGTCGAAGATCTACAACGACCAGTGGATGACCGACCAGGGCCTGCTGCAACGCAAGCACTACGGCGACCTGCGCGACATCATCGCGCGGCGCTTCGAGGAGGGCCGGGTGATCAGCGTCGGTCCGGACGACACCCTGCTCACCGCCTTCCAGCGCATGCGCCTGGCCGACGTTTCGCAATTGCCGGTGCTGGACGATGGAAAACTGGTCGGTGTGATCGACGAGTCGGATATCCTGCTCGGCGTCCACGCCGACGCGCCACGCTTCCGCGATGCGGTAAGCAGCGCGATGAACGCCGCGCCGGAAACCCTCGCGCCCGGCGCCAGCCTGGCCCAGTTGCAGGCGGTCCTGGACCGCGGCCTGGTGGCGATCGTTGCCGATGCCAGCGGCTTCCACGGCCTGATCACCCGTTTCGACCTGTTGAACCATTTGCGGAGAAAGCTCACATGAGCCAGCACGACCAGCATCCCGACGCCCCGGCCCAGGCCTTCGCGACCCGGGTCATCCACGCCGGGCAGGCCCCCGATCCCTCGACCGGCGCGATCATGCCGCCGATCTATGCCAACTCCACCTATATCCAGGAAAGCCCCGGGGTACACAAGGGGCTCGACTACGGCCGCTCGCACAACCCGACCCGCTGGGCCCTGGAGCGCTGCGTGGCCGACCTCGAGGGCGGCAACCAGGCCTTCGCCTTCGCCTCCGGCCTGGCGGCGATCTCCTCGGTGCTGGAGCTGCTCGACGCCGGTTCCCACATCGTTTCCGGCAATGACCTCTACGGCGGTACCTTCCGCCTGTTCGAGCGGGTCCGCCGGCGCAGCGCCGGGCATCGCTTCAGCTTCGTCGACCCGACCGACCTGCAGGCCTTCGAGGCCGCGCTGACCCCGGAAACCCGCATGGTCTGGGTGGAAACCCCGAGCAACCCGCTGCTGCGCCTCACCGACCTGCGCGCCATCGCCCAGCTCTGCCGCGCCCGCGGCATCATCAGCGTGGCCGACAACACCTTCGCCAGCCCCTACATCCAGCGCCCCCTGGAACTGGGCTTCGACGTGGTGGTGCACTCCACCACCAAGTACCTGAACGGCCATTCCGACGTGATCGGCGGCATCGCCATCGTCGGCGACAACCCGGACCTGCGCGAGCGCCTGGGCTTCCTGCAGAACTCGGTGGGCGCCATCTCCGGGCCGTTCGACGCCTTCCTCACCCTGCGTGGGGTGAAGACCCTGGCGCTGCGCATGGAGCGCCATTGCAGCAACGCCCTGGCCCTGGCCCAGTGGCTGGAGCGCCAGCCGCAGGTGGCGCGGGTCTACTACCCCGGCCTGGCTTCGCACCCGCAGCATGAGCTGGCGAAACGGCAGATGCGTGGCTTCGGCGGGATGATCTCCCTCGACCTGCGCTGCGACCTGGCCGGCGCCCGGCGCTTCCTGGAGAACGTGCGGATCTTCTCCCTGGCGGAGAGCCTGGGCGGGGTGGAAAGCCTGATCGAGCATCCGGCGATCATGACCCACGCCAGCATCCCGGCGGAAACCCGCGCCGACCTGGGCATCGGTGACTCGCTGATCCGCCTGTCGGTGGGCGTCGAGGCGCTGGAGGACCTGCAGGCCGACCTGGCGCAGGCACTGGCGAAGATCTGAGGCTCCGCAGGGAGCGGCGCCGACCGGCGCGGCTGCCGGCCATCGGGTGTTCCCGGCGAGCATGCCTCGGCGGATAACGCTCCGCGTTATTCGCCCTGCCGTTGAGGCGGGTTGGTGGCAGAGGTTGGGATAGGGCGCCCACCCCGGCAACGGATACGCCCCCGGAATCGCGAACGCGAAGATGAAAAAGCCCGCCGGATGGCGGGCTTTTTCGTGGTGGCAGGGATCAACCCTCGTGGGTCAGGTGTCCGTCCACCAGGGTGTAACGCACTCGTCCCGGCAGGCAGTGACCGACGAACGGGCTGTTCTGCCCCTTCGAGTACCAGCTCTCACCGGCCAGGGTCGAACCCTGCGGGTCGAACAGCACCAGGTCGGCGGCCTGGCCGACCGCCAGGCGCCCGGCAGGCAGGCGTAGTGCCTGGGCCGGGCCGTGGGAGAGGCGGGCGAGCAGGGTCGGCAGGTCGAGCAGGCCGTCCTGCACCAGCGTCATCGCCAGCGGCAGCAGCAGCTCGGCGCCGCTGATGCCCGGCTCGGTGGCGGCGAACGGCGCGTTCTTGGCGTCCGCCTCGTGGGGTTGGTGGTGGCTGGCGATGGCTTGTACCACGCCGTTCTTCACCGCCTCGCGCAGGGCTTCGCGGTCGGCCCTGGTGCGCAGCGGCGGTTGCACGTGGTAGAGGCTGGAGAAGCCCACCAGCGCTTCGTCGGTGAGGATCAACTGGTACAGCGCCACGTCGCAGGTCACCGGCAGGCCACGGGCCTGGGCCTGGGCGACGAGTTCGATGCCGCGGGCGCTGGTCAACTGGCTGAAGTGCGCGCGCACGCCGCTCTGTTCCACCAGCAGCAGGTTGCGGGCCAGGGCCACGGTCTCGGCGGTTTCCGGGATCCCCGCGAGGCCGAGAAAGCTGGCGGTCGGGCCTTCGTGGGCGAGGCCGCCTTCGGCGAGATCGGTGTCCTGCGAGGTGAAGATCACCGTCAGGTCGAAGGTCGCCGCGTACTCCAGGGCGCGCCGCAGGATGCGGTTGCTGGCGAAGCCATGCAGGCCATTGGTGAAGGCCACGCAACCGGTGTCGCGCAGGGCCACCAGTTCCGACAGTTGCTCGCCGCCGAAGCCGCGGGTCAGCGCGCCGATGGGGTAGACCTTGGCGTTGCCGGCCTCGCGGGCGCGGTCGAGGATCAGCTCGGCCACCGCCGGGGTGTCCAGCACCGGCCGGGTGTAGGGCGGGCAGCACAGGCTGGTGGTGCCGCCGGCCGCGGCGGCGCGGGTCTCGCTTTCGACGTTGCCCTTGCGTCCGTAGCCCGGCTCGCGCAGGGCGACGCTGAGGTCGACCAGTCCCGGCGCGGCCACCAGGCCGGCGCCGTCGAGGGTCTTCTGGGCGCTGAAGCCGGCCGGCGCGGCGCCGATGGCGACGATCTTGCCAGCCTCGATATGGAGGTCGCCGACCTGGTCCAGGCCACTGGCCGGGTCGATGACGCGGGCGCCTCGGATACTGATGGTCATTCGGCGTCCTCCTGTTCCAGCTGGCGTTGGGTGTTCTGGCCGCTCATGGCCATGGACAGCACCGCCATGCGGATGGCGATGCCGTAGGTGACCTGGTTGAGGATCACCGACTGGGCCCCGTCGGCCACCGCCGACTCGATCTCCACGCCACGGTTGATCGGGCCAGGGTGCATGACGATGGCATCCGGCTTGGCCAGCTTCAGGCGCTTCTCGGTCAGGCCGTAGAGCTTGAAGAACTCGCCCTCGCTGGGTAGCAGGCCACCCTGCATCCGCTCGCGTTGCAGGCGCAGCATGATCACCACGTCGACGTCCTTCAGGCCTTCGTCGGCGTTGGTGAACACGCGCACGCCGTACTGCTCTTCCAGGCCGATCGGCAAGAGGGTGCGCGGGGCGATCACGCGGATGTCCGGGCAACCCAGGGTCTTGAGCGCCAGCATGTTCGAACGGGCTACTCGCGAATGCAGGATATCGCCGACGATCGCCACCGATAGCTGCTCGAAGTTCCCTTTGTGCCGGCGGATGGTCAGCATGTCGAGCATCCCCTGGGTGGGGTGCGCGTGGCGTCCGTCGCCGCCGTTGATCACCGCCACGTTGGGGCTGACGTGCTCGGCGATGAAGTGCGCCGCGCCCGAGTCGCTGTGGCGCACCACGAACATGTCGGCGGCCATCGCCTCCAGGTTGCGCAGGGTGTCGGTGAGCGTCTCGCCCTTGCTGGTGGAAGAGGTGGATACGTTCAGGCTGATCACGTCGGCCGACAGCCGCTGGGCGGCCAGCTCGAAGGTGGTGCGGGTGCGCGTGGAGTTCTCGAAGAACACGTTGCAGACGGTCTTGCCGCGCAGCAGCGGGACCTTTTTCACCGCGCGGGCGCCTACCTCCAGGAAGGAATCGGCGGTATCGAGGATTTCGGTGAGCAGCTCGCGGGGCAATCCGTCGAGCGAGATGAAGTGGCGCAGCTGGCCCTGGTCGTTGAGCTGCAGCGGGCGCTTGGCGTCTGTCGGCATGGGGCAGGCCCTAGTGAAGAGGATCAGGAAGCGGAGGAAAGGACCTTGCGCTCGAGGGCGAGCGGTGCGGGACCGACCAATTTTACCCGTTCATCGCGACCCAGGGACAGGGTCTGGCCGACCACGTCGGGGCGGATAGGCAACTCCCGGGCGTTCAGGTCGAGCAGGCAGACCAGGGTCACGCTGGCCGGACGGCCGTAGTCGAACAGTTCGTTGAGTGCGGCGCGGATGGTACGGCCGCTCATCAGCACGTCGTCCACCAGGACCAGGTGCTGGCCGTCGATCTCGAACGGCAGCGCCGACGGGCGGACCTGCGGATGCAGGCCGTTCTGGGTGAAGTCGTCGCGGTAGAAGGAGACGTCGAGGGTGCCCAGCGGCTCTTGGTTGCCCAGTTCCCTCAGCAGCGCCTCGGCGACCCAGATGCCGCCGGTATGGATGCCGACGAAGCGCGGCCGCTCGATGCCGCGCTCGGCGAGATGGGCGCGCAGGTCGCTGGCCATGCGCGGCAGGAGTTCGGCGGGATTGGGTAGGCTCATGGTGGCTCCTCGCTGACATCGATGGGATGGCCGCCGGGAGAGCCCGCTGTAGGGAGGCGCCCGCGGTGGCGAAAGCATAATGGCAAACGGCGGCGTGCCGGCTGCCATGGGTCAATCCGGGTGTTCGGCCAGCCAGCCTTCCAGCAGCAGGGCGGCGGCCAGGGCGTCCACCGGTCGCTCGCGGTAGCCGTCGCGCTGGCCCTGGGCCAGGCGCTCGCCCTTGGCGGCATAGGTCGTGAGGCGTTCGTCGTGGGTAAAGACCGGCAGGTTGAAACGGCCGTTGAGGCGGCGGCCGAACTTTTCCGCGCGCTCGCTCATCTCGCTTGGGCTGCCGTCCATGTTCAGCGGCAGGCCGACGACGATGGCGTCCGGCTGCCATTCCTTGATCAGCGCTTCCACCCGGTTCCAGTCCGGCACGCCGTTCTGCGCCTTCAATACGCACAGCTCGCGGGCCTGGCCGGTCACCGCCTGGCCGACGGCGACGCCGATCTGCCGGGTGCCGTAGTCGAAGCCCAGCAGCAGGCGCAGCGGCTTGTCGCTGACCATCAGGCGTGACCGGCCTGGGCGGTGAGCAGGCTGAGGTTGACGCCCAGGCGCGCGGCGGCGGCGCTGAGGCGCTCCTCGGGCGGCAGGTCGAAGAGGATCGCCGGGTCCGCCGGGCAGGTCAGCCAGGCGTTGTCGCTCAGTTCGGCCTCCAGCTGGCCGGCTTCCCAGCCGGCATAGCCAAGGCTGATCAGGCTCTTTTCCGGGCCGGTGCCGGCGGCGATGGCGAACAGTACGTCCTGCGAGGTGGACATCGCCAGCTCGCCCAGTTCCAGGGTCGACTGGTAGCTCAGGCCGCTGGGGTGGAGGACGAAGCCACGGTCGGTCTGCACCGGGCCGCCGTTGTAGATGTCGATGTGCTGGCAGCGCGCCGGCGGCAGGGCGTCCGGCTTGAGCTGTTCGAGGACTTCCGCCAGGTTGAGGCCGCTGGGACGGTTGATCACCAGGCCCATGGCGCCCTGCTCGTTGTGTTCGACCAGGTAGGTCACGGTCTGGGCGAAATTGGGGTCGGCCATGTGCGGCATGGCGATCAGGAAATGATGCTTGAGGTAGGTTGGGCTGCTCTGTTTCATGGCCGCTAGTGTCCTGCTTCGGACGCGAGAAAGCCAGCCTTGCCGGCGCTACTTGCTGGACAGCCGGTCGCCGCGTTCGAAGCGCCAGGTACGGATGATCTCCAGCCGGTCGATGTCGGCCAGGTCGCCGCTGAACGGCGCATAGGGCGCGGCCAGGCGGACGATGCGCTGGGCGGCCTGGTCGAGGATCGGCTCGCCGGAAGACTCCAGCACCTGCACCTCGTAGATGGTGCCGTCGCGGTTGATCGACACCAGCAGCCGCAGGCTGCCGTAGAGCTTCTGCCGGCGGGCCTCGTCGGGGTAGTTGAGGTTGCCGATGCGTTCGATCTTCTTGCGCCAGTCTTCCTTGTACCAGGCGCCCTTGTCGCGCATGGTCGAGGCGGCGCTCAGGCGGTGGATGCGCGGGCGCTTGGCGTAGGCCTGCTGCTCCTTGGCCAGGTCGGCCTCGAGGCTGGCGATTTCCGCCGACAGCTGGGTTGAGTCGAAATGCGGCGCCGGCTTGGCGACCTGCTCGGCCTTCTGTGCCTGGGTCTTGCTCGGTGCCTTCTGCTGGCGCTGGCGGGTGGTGGTCACCGCGGCCTTGGGCGCCTCTTCGCTCCTGGCCTGCTTCGGCGTTGCCGGCGGCGCGACTTTCTTCACCTGGTTGTCCTGGAATGGCGCGACCTCGGTGGTCTTCGGCGCGGCCTTGTGCTCCAGGGTTCCGCTGCCCTGCTGGTTCATCTGCGCGAGGTAGTCGGCCTTCTCCGGCGCCTTGTCGCTCTTGAAGGTGGCCAGGGTGATTTCCAGGGTCTTGCTGATCTGGCTCGGCGCGGGCATGGAGAAGCCCACCCCGAGGATGAGGGCGACGTGCAGGATGGCTGCGATGAACAGGGTGAAGCCCAAACGGTCCGCCGGGCGGACGCCGGCAGCGGCGGAGGGGGACTTGAGGACGGCGGCGTTCATTGCGGATCGTGGTGGCTGGCGTGGGGCGAAGTCTGCCGATGGGGGGCGGAAAAGTCTATGACGCACTCCGCGCCTTGGACACGCGGTCGCTCGCCGTGGCGCATCGGCCGGGCCGAGGCGGGCGGACCGAGGCCCGCCCGTGCGATTCAGCGGGCAGCCAGCTGGGCGGCGATGGCGTCCATCAGCTTGTCGCCGATGCGGGTGTCGAAGGCCTGGTCGATCTCGCGGATGCAGGTCGGGCTGGTGACGTTGATTTCCGTCAGATAATCGCCGATCACGTCGAGGCCGACGAACAGCAGGCCGCGCTCGCGCAGGTGCGGGCCGACCTCGGCGGCGATCCAGCGGTCGCGCTCGCTCAGCGGCTGGGCCACGCCGCGGCCGCCGGCGGCGAGGTTGCCGCGAGTCTCGCCCTGGGCGGGGATGCGCGCCAGGCAGTAGGGCACCGGTTCGCCGTCGATCATCAGGATGCGCTTGTCGCCGTCCTTGATTTCCGGCAGATAGCGCTGTGCCATGATCTGCTGGCTGCCATGCTGGGTGAGGGTCTCGAGGATCACCGAGAGGTTCGGGTCGCCTTCGCGGTGACGAAATATCGACGAACCGCCCATTCCGTCCAGGGGTTTGAGAATGATGTCACGATGCTCGGCGGCAAACTCGCGCAGAATATCGGATCGCCGGCTGACCATCGTCGGCGGAGTGCACTGGGTGAACTGCGTGGCGAAGAACTTCTCGTTGCAGTCGCGCAGGCTCTGCGGCCGGTTCACCACCAGGGCGCCGGCACGCTCGGCCTGTTCCAGCAGGTAGGTCGAATAGACGAATTCGTTATCGAAGGGCGGGTCCTTGCGCATCAGGATCACGTCCAGTTCGTGCAGCGGTTGGTCGCTTTCCGCTTCCAGTTCGAACCAGCGGGAGGCATCGTTGAAGACCTTCAGCGGGCGCATGCGTCCACGCGCGACGCCGGCCTTCTGGTAGAGGTCCTGCTGTTCCATGTAGAACAGCGACCAGCCGCGGGCCTGGGCAGCCAGCAGCATGGCGAGCGAGCTGTCCTTCTTGAAGTTGATGCGCGCGATGGGGTCCATGACGATCCCGAGGCGTACGCTCATGGGAATTCCTCCGAAAGGGGGTGGGTTGTCCGGTCGCGGCGGGGAGGCCGCGTGGCAAGCGGGTTTGACGCTCAGGTTGGCGCCCCGTTTGCGCTTGGTCAAGGAAAAAGCCGGCCTGTTCCGGGCATTATGGATAGAGTTGCGTCGAGTGTGCTAAAAAGGCCCGCGATTGGGTCGCAGCCCGTCGGTGACAGGGCGTTAGCGCACTGAAGAAAACACAGAAGAATGATTCACCGAGTCGATATAGGGCGAACATGGAACAGCAATCCGACGGTTTGAAAGTGATGGTGATCGACGATTCGAAAACGATTCGTCGCACCGCCGAAACACTGCTGAAAAAGGTCGGTTGCGACGTGATCACGGCAATCGACGGCTTCGATGCCCTGGCGAAGATCGCCGATACCCATCCGAACATCATTTTCGTCGACATCATGATGCCGCGCCTGGATGGCTATCAGACCTGCGCCCTGATCAAGAACAACAGCGCGTTCAAGTCCACCCCGGTGATCATGCTGTCCTCCAAGGACGGCCTGTTCGACAAGGCCAAGGGGCGCATCGTCGGCTCCGACCAGTACCTCACCAAGCCGTTCAGCAAGGAAGAGCTGCTGGGCGCGATCAAGGCACACGTACCCAGCTTCACCCCGGTGGACGCCGTTTCCTGATATCCGGCCGCATGGCCGTTGATGCTTATTTCGTGATGGGGATCCCATGGCTCGTATTTTGATTGTTGATGACTCTCCGACCGAGATGTACAAGCTGACCGCCATGCTGGAAAAGCATGGTCACCAGGTACTCAAGGCCGAGAACGGCGGCGACGGCGTCGCCCTGGCCCGCCAGGAAAAGCCCGACGTGGTCCTGATGGACATCGTCATGCCCGGCCTCAACGGCTTCCAGGCGACCCGTCAGTTGACCAAGGACGCCGAGACCAGCGCCATCCCGGTGATCATCGTCACCACCAAGGACCAGGAGACCGACAAGGTCTGGGGCAAGCGCCAGGGCGCTCGCGACTACCTGACCAAGCCGGTGGACGAAGAGACCCTGCTGAAAACCATCAATGCGGTGCTGGCGGGCTGAGCCCGTCGCAGCGCATCGCTCACCCTGACCCCGGAAAGACCAGGCCCCGCATGTCGGACGTTCAGACCCCCTTCCAGCTCCTCGTCGACATCGATCAGCGCTGCCGACGCCTGGCCGCCGGCCTGCCGGCCCAGCAGGAGGCGGTGCAGAGCTGGAGCGGGATCGGCTTCCGCATGGGCGGGCGGTTCTTCGTCGCCCCCATGGGGGAGGTCGGCGAAGTCCTGCACGAACCGCGCTACACCCAGCTGCCGGGCGTGAAGACCTGGGTCAAGGGGGTGGCCAACGTACGTGGCCGCCTGCTGCCGATCATGGACCTCTGCGGTTTCCTCGGCACCGAACTGTCGCCCTTGCGCAAGCAGCGGCGGGTGCTGGTGGTGGAGCACCTGGACGTGTTCGCCGGCCTCATCGTCGATGAGGTGTTCGGCATGCAGCACTTCCCGGTGGACACCTTCAGCGAACAGCTGCCGCCACTAGAAGCGGCACTGCAACCCTTCATTCATGGCGTCTTCCATCGAGAGCAGCCGTGGCTGGTGTTCAGCCCGCATGCGCTGGCGCAACACCAGGGCTTCCTCGACGTCGCCGTATAAACAGCTTCACCGGTTGGGCCGGTCTGCCGGCCCGTGTCGTGACATGGAAATCGTAATCGTGGTCGGTCCGGGCGGGGGCCAAATATGAAGAAAATCAACGCAGGCAATCTTTTCGCGGGCATGCGCAGCAGCTCGGTGATCGCGGGGCTGTTCATCGTCCTCATCGTCTCGATCGTGTTGCTGTTCGCCAACTTTGCCTACCTCAACACCCAGTCGAACCATGACAAGCAGTACATCGGCCATGCCGGCGAACTGCGCGTCCTGTCGCAGCGGATCGCGAAGAACGCCACCGAAGCGGCGGCGGGCAAGGGCGAGGCGTTCAAGCTCCTGAAGGATGCGCGCAACGACTTCGAGAAACGCTGGAACATCCTGGTCAACGGCGACGAGAGTACATCCCTGCCGCCCAGCCCCGAAGCGGTGAAGCCGCAGATGGACGTGGTGCAGCAGGACTGGGACGGCCTGCGCAAGAACGCCGACTCCATCCTCGCCAGCGAACAGACCGTACTGTCCCTGCACCAGGTGGCCTCGACCCTCGCCGAAACCATCCCGCAGCTGCAGGTGGAATACGAAGAGGTGGTCGACATCCTGCTGGAGAACGGTGCCCCGGCCGACCAGGTCGCGGTCGCCCAGCGCCAGTCGCTGCTCGCCGAACGTATCCTCGGCTCGGTGAACAAGGTGCTGGCCGGCGACGAGAACTCGGTGCAGGCCGCCGACAGCTTCGGCCGCGACGCCAGCCTGTTCGGCCGCGTACTGAAGGGCATGCAGGAAGGCAACGCGGCGATGAGCATCTCCAAGGTGACCAACGCCGAGGCGGTGGATCGCCTGAACGAGATCGCCGAACTCTTCGAGTTCGTCTCCGGCTCGGTGGACGAGATCCTCGAGACCTCGCCCGACCTGTTCCAGGTCCGGGAAGCGGCGAACAACATCTTCAGCGTTTCGCAGACCCTGCTGGACAAGGCCTCGCAACTGGCCGACGGCTTCGAGAACCTGGCCGGCGGGCGTAGCATCAACCTGTTCGCCGGTTACGTCCTCGGCGCCCTGGCCCTGGCCTCGATCATCCTGATCGGCCTGGTGATGGTGCGCGAGACCAACCGCCGGCTGGCCGAGACCGCCGAGAAGAACGACCGCAACCAGGCCGCGATCCTGCGTCTGCTCGACGAGATCGCCGACCTCGCGGACGGCGACCTGACCGTGGCCGCGACCGTGACCGAGGACTTCACCGGCGCCATCGCCGACTCGATCAACTACTCCATCGACCAGCTCCGCGAACTGGTGGAGACCATCAACCAGACCGCCGTGCAGGTGGCCGCAGCGGCCCAGGAAACCCAGTCCACCGCGATGCACCTGGCCGAAGCCTCCGAGCACCAGGCGCAGGAAATCGCCGGCGCCTCGGCGGCGATCAACGAAATGGCGGTGTCGATCGACCAGGTATCGGCGAACGCCTCGGAATCCTCGGCGGTAGCGGAACGTTCGGTAGCCATCGCCAACAAGGGCAACGAGGTGGTGCACAACACCATCACCGGCATGGACAACATTCGCGAGCAGATCCAGGACACCTCGAAGCGAATCAAGCGCCTCGGCGAGTCGTCCCAGGAGATCGGCGACATCGTCAGCCTGATCAACGACATCGCCGACCAGACCAACATCCTCGCCCTGAACGCCGCGATCCAGGCGTCGATGGCCGGGGACGCGGGCCGCGGCTTCGCCGTGGTAGCGGACGAGGTACAGCGACTGGCGGAACGTTCCTCGGCGGCGACCAAGCAGATCGAGGCGCTGGTGAAGACCATCCAGACCGACACCAACGAAGCGGTGATCTCGATGGAGCAGACCACCTCCGAGGTGGTCCGCGGCGCGCGCCTGGCCCAGGACGCCGGTGTGGCCCTGGAGGAGATCGAGAAGGTATCCAAGACCCTCGCGGCACTGATCCAGAACATCTCCAACGCCGCCCGTCAGCAGGCATCGTCGGCCGGCCACATTTCCAACACCATGAACGTCATTCAGGAGATCACCTCGCAGACCTCCGCCGGTACCACCGCCACCGCGCGGAGCATCGGCAACCTGGCGAAGATGGCGAGCGAGATGCGCAACTCGGTATCCGGCTTCAAACTGCCGGAGGGCGTGGAGCAGGCCTGAGCATAGGCGCGGCGGCCGCCTGGCGGGCGCCGCGTCGACACCTTGGAAGAGGGGCACGGCATGCAGGCGAACGGCGTCTGGTCACTGCAGCCGCTGGCCGATATGTCGGCAGCGGAGTTCCGCGACTGGCAGGTCCTGTTGGAGAACCGCACCGGCGTGGTGCTCAACGAGCAACGCCGGACGTTCCTGCAGGCCAGCCTGACCGCGCGCATGCGTGAACTGGGCATCGGCGACTACCACAGCTACTACCGCCAGGTGACCGACGGTCCGCGTGGCGCAGTGGAGTGGGCGACCCTGCTGGACCGCCTGACCGTCCAGGAAACCCGTTTCTTCCGTCATCCCCCGTCTTTCGAGCTGCTCGAGCGCTACCTGGGCGAGCGCCTGCGCCGCGAAGGCATGCCGCGGCCCTGGGCCCTGTGGAGCGTCGGCTGCTCCAGCGGCGAGGAACCCTACTCGCTGGCGATGTGCGCCGCGCAGGTGTTGCGCGGGCAGGAACGGGAAGATTTTTTCGGCGTCACCGGAACGGATATCAGCCTTCACGCCCTGCAGCGGGCGCGGCAGGCGAACTATCCGGCCCGCAAGCTGGAGCAACTGGAGGCCGGGCTGGTCGAACGCTATTGCGAACGCCAGGCCGACGGCAGCTTCAGCGTGAAAACGATACTGACCGAGCGCGTCTGCTGCGCCCGGCTGAATGTGCTGGACCTGGCGAAGGCGCCCTGGTCCGGCATGGACGTGATTTTTTGTCAGAACCTGCTGATCTACTTCCGTCGCTGGCGACGGCGCGAGATCCTCAACCGGTTGGCCGAACGGCTGGCGCCGGGAGGCTTGCTGGTGATCGGGGTCGGCGAAGTGGTCGACTGGAGCCATCCGGAGCTCGAGCCGGTCGCCGACGAGCGGGTCCTGGCCTTTACCCGTAAGGGGTACTCAGGCACATGAATGGAGTGGCTATGGGTGACCGGCACGACTACGTCGCTCTGGAGTGGGTGAAAGGCGAGATCGCCGAAACCCTGAAACAGGCGCGCCAGGCGCTGGAAGCGTTCGTCGAGAACCCGCAGGACCCGACCCGCATGCGGTTCTGCCTGACCTACGTGCACCAGGTGCAGGGCACCCTGCAGATGGTCGAGTTCTACGGCGCGGCCCTGCTCGCCGAGGAAATGGAGCAATTGGTCCAGGCCTTGCTGGACGGTCGCGTGCCGAACCAGGGCGAGGCCCTGGAAGTGCTGATGCAGGCGATCCTGCAACTGCCGGTCTACCTCGACCGGATCCAGACCGCCCGGCGCGACCTGCCGATGGTGGTCCTGCCGCTGCTCAACGACCTGCGCGCCGCGCGCGGCGAGAAGCTGCTCTCGGAAACCAGCCTGTTCGCGCCCGACCTGTCGCAGCGCCAGCCGCAACTGGACGGCGAGGCCATCGCGCAACTGCGCACCGACGAACTCGGCGGCTTGCTGCGCAAGCTGCGCCAGACCCAGCAGATGGCCCTGGTCGGCCTGCTGCGCAACCAGGACGTGGCCACCAGCCTCGGCTACCTGGCGCGTGTCTATGCGCGCCTGGAGGGCCTGTGCCGCGAGGCACCGCTGGGGCCGCTGTGGAGCATCGCTTCCGGCCTGGTCGAGGGCCTGGCCAACGGTAGCGTGGTCAACAGCGCCTCGGTGCGCACCCTGCTGCGCCAGCTCGACCGCGAACTCAAGCGCCTGGTCGAGCAGGGCGCCGACGGCCTGAACCAGGCCGCGCCGGACGAGCTGGTGAAGAACCTGCTGTTCTACGTGGCCAAGGCGCCTTCGCAGTCGCCGCGGATCCGCGCTCTGAAGGAACAGTACCGCCTCGACGAGGCGCTGCCCGACCACGAGACGGTGGACGCCGAGCGCGCCCGCCTCGCCGGACCCGACCGCGATGCGATGCGTTCGGTGGTCGGTGCCTTGTGCGAGGAACTGGTGCGGATCAAGGACAGCCTCGACCTGTTCGTGCGCAGCGACCGTGGCCACCCCTCGGAACTGGACGCCCTCCTGGCGCCGCTCAAGCAGATCGCCGATACCCTGGCGGTACTCGGCTTCGGCCAACCGCGCAAGGTCATCCTCGACCAGTTGGACGTCATCCACGCCCTGGCCCAGGGCCGCCGCGAGCCGAGCGACGCGATCCTGATGGACGTCGCCGGCGCGTTGCTCTACGTCGAGGCCACCCTGGCCGGCATGGCCGGTCCCGGCGACGAGCGCAACAGCGAGGAAAGCCGCCTGCCCACCACCGATGTGGCGCAGATCCACCAGTTGGTGATCAAGGAAGCGCGCAACGGTCTGGAGCAGGCCAAGGACGCGATCATCGAGTTCATCGCCTCGCAGTGGAACCACGAGCACCTGGCCCGCGTGCCGGAGCTGCTGACCCAGGTCCGCGGCGGCCTGGCGATGATCCCGCTGGAGCGCGCCGCGACCCTGCTGGAAACCTGCAACCGCTATATCCAGGAACAGCTGCTGGCGCGCAAGGCGGTGCCGGACTGGCAGAGCCTGGATACCCTGGCCGATGCCATCACCAGCGTCGAGTATTACCTGGAGCGCCTGAGCGAGGACCATGCCAGCCAGAGCGACCTGATCCTCGACGTCGCCGAGGACAGCCTGGCGAACCTCGGCTATACGCTGAAACCGAATTCGTCGGCCCCGGCCGAGCCTGGCCTGTCCGGGCCCGCTGCCATCGAGTCCCCGGCTGCCGAGCCGGAGAGGCCGGAGGCGGTCGTCGAGGTCGCCGAGACAGCGGAGCAACCGCCCGCCGACACGGCTCCTGCCGAGGCCGCGAGGGAAGATGCCCCGCAGTTGGCCAGCGACGACAACTGGACCCTTGGCGAAGTCGCGCCCGACGCCGGCGAGCCGTCCCTCGACCTGGCCCTGGACCTGCCGCTGGACGATTCCGCCGAAGTGCCGCCGGCGTTGCCGGAGGTGGTCGAGGAGAGCGGCCAGCCGCAGTCGACCCCGGCGCCTGCCCGCAGCCTGGACGATTTCAGCCTCGACGAGATCGATCTCTCCGGCCTCGACCTGCCCGCCGATGCGGCCCCGGCCTCCGGGCCGGCGGCCCTGGCGGACTGGTCGCTGCCGGAGCAGTGGGGGCTCGGCGATGACCTGGCGCAGCCGGCGCAGGCCGGCGAGACGTTGGATCTGAGCCTGGAGGAGCCGGCGCTGTCCTTCGACGCGCCGCTGGAAAGCCTCGAGCCGTTGCCGGCGCTGGAGCCTTTCGACGGCTCCGCTGAACAGGAGCTGGTTCTCGATGCGCTCGATCCGCTGCCGCTGGATGTAGCCTTGCCGGAGGCGGAGGGCGAGGTGTCCGCCTGGGAGGGCTCGAGCCTGGAGGAACTGGATCTTTCCGACCTCGATCTCCCCGAGGTGCAATTGCCCGAGGCTGAGGCTGAGGCCGAGGCGCCGCCTGCCGCCGAGGCGCTCGCCAGCGAAGCGCCGGCCCTGTCTCTGGCCGAGGTGATGGCTGCGCCGGTGCAGCCGATCAACCCGCCGGCGCAGAACGTTCCGGTCAGCCTGCTGCCACCGCCGGCCGACGAGGAACCGGTGGACGAGGAACTGCGCGAGGTCTTCATCGAGGAGGCCGGCGAGGTCCTGGAGACCATCGGCCGCTACCTGCCGGCCTGGAAAGCCGACCACGACGACCGCGAAGCGCTGACCGAGGTACGCCGTGCCTTCCATACCCTCAAGGGTAGCGGACGGATGGTCCGTGCCCTGGTGATCGGCGAACTGGCCTGGTCGATAGAGAACCTGTTCAACCGCGTGCTCGATCGCAGCATCGCCGCCAGCGAGCCGGTGCAGCGAGTGGTGGACCAGGTCGTGGCCCTGTTGCCGGAGCTGGTCGAGGAGTTCGCCGCCAATGCCCAGCGCCAGCGCGACGATGTCGACCTGCTGGCGGCCACCGCGCATGCCCTGGCCAAGGGCGAGCCGCTGCCGGAACCGCCGGCGCCGGACGACGGCGGAGTACCGCCGGAAGCCGGGGCGGAGCAGCCGTCGAGCCTGGACAACGGCGTCCAGGCGCCGCCATTGGCCGACGCGCCGCAGGCCGCTGCCGAGGCGCAGAGCGACGTCGAACTGCTCGATCCGCAACTGCTGGAGATCTTCACCAACGAGGCGGAAACCCATCTCGAGGCCCTGGTCGGCTTCCTCGCCGACTGCGCCCGCGAACTGCCGCAGCCGGTCACCGATGCCTTGCAGCGTGCCCTGCATACCCTCAAGGGCAGCGCACACATGGCCGGCATCCTGCCGATCGCGGAGATCGCCACGCCGCTGGAAAAACTGGTCAAGGAATACAAGTCCAACCTGCTCGCCTTCGACCTGCGCGAAGCGGAGTTGCTGCACGACGCCGAGCAACTGTTCCGCATCGGCCTGGAGCAGGTCGGCGCGCAACGGCCATTGAACCCGATCCCCGGCAGCGACGCGTTGCTGGAGCGTATCGAGGCACTGCATCAGGAACGCATCGCCTCGCTCGAGGCCGAGCGCTACAGCGATGCCGGCGAGCGCCGCGATCCGTTGCTGATCGAGGCGTTCCTCGTCGAAGGCATGGACATCCTGCTGGACGCCGAGGACCTGCTCGAGCGCTGGCACGAGCATCCGCAGGAGCGCCAGGAACTGAGTGCGCTGCGCGAGGAGCTCAGCACTCTGGACCGGGGCGCCCGGCATGCCGAGCTGCCACAGGTGGAAGAACTCTGCCAGGCCTTGCTGGCGCTCTACGATGCCGTCGAGGAAGGCCGCCTGGCGGTCAGCCCGGCGTTCTTCGAGGAAGCCCGCCAGGCCCACGAGGCGCTGATCGGGATGATGGACCAGGTCGCCGCCGGCCTGCAGGTCACGCCGCGTCCGGAGCGGGTCGCGGCCCTGCAGGAGCTGTTGGAAGCGCCCGCCGCCGAGGCCGTTCCGTTCATCGACCCGGAGAGCCTCGGCGCCGACGATTTCCCCCCGGAAGACGAAGAACCGGCCCTCCCCGAGGCGGTCTTCGAAGAGGCCGGGACGCCTGCCGAGGAGACCGTACCGGCAGCGCCTGCACCGGCTCCCGGCCGCGAGCTGGACGAGGAAATGGTGTCGATCTTCCTCGAAGAGGCGGTGGACATCCTCGAAAGCGCCGGCCAGGCACTGGCCCAATGGCAGGCCGAGCCGGGCGCGCTGTCTTCGCTCAGCGCCCTGCAGCGCGACCTGCATACCCTCAAGGGCGGCGCACGGATGGCCGAGATCGCCGAGATCGGCGACCTGGCCCACGAGCTGGAGGCCCTCTACGAAGGACTGGTCGACCGCCGTTACCAGCACTCCCCGCAACTGGCCGGATTGCTGCAAGCCTGTCACGACCGCCTGGCCGAACAGCTCGACCAGTTGAGCGCCGGCCAGCCCCTGGCCGACCCGCACGACCTTATCCAGTCGATCCGCCGGTTCCGCCAGGGCCCGGTGGCCGAGGCCGCGACACCGGGCGAGGCGGAAAGCCCTGTCGAGGAACTCGTTGCACCTGCCGTCGAGGAGCCCGCCGCGCCCGCTGCGGAGGCGTTCGAAGAGCGCGATCCCGAACTGGTGGAGATCTTCCTCGAGGAAGGCTTCGATATCCTCGACAGCGCTGCCGCCGCGTTGCAGCGCTGGATGGACGACGTCGACAACACCATCGAACTGGAAGCCTTGCAGCGCGACCTGCATACCCTCAAGGGCGGTGCGCGGATGGCCGAGATCGGCGAGATCGGCGACCTCGCCCATGAGCTTGAATTCCTCTACGAAGGCCTCTGCGGTGGACGCCTGCGCGCCAGCCCGGCCTTGTTCGGCCTGCTGCAGCGCTGCCACGACGAGCTGGCCGAGATGCTCGAGGCGGTGCGTGGCCACCGCACGCTGCCCGACGGGCAGGCGCTGATCGCGGAGATCAGGCGCCTGCGCAGCGATCCCGACGAGCAACTGAGCGTACCCACCAGCGTCAGCCTCAAGCCGCTGGCGGCGAAGGGCGCGGCGGCCGACGAGAGCGAGATCCTCGACATCTTCCTCGAGGAAGCCGACGACCTGCTGGAGAACCTCGAACTGGCGCTCGGCCGCTGGGACGGCGGCAACGGCGACGCCCAGCCGCTGGACGACCTGCTGCGGATCCTGCACACCCTCAAGGGCGGTGCGCGCCTGGCCGGACAGACCGAGCTGGGCAACCTGGCCCACGACCTCGAGCAGCATCTCACCGATGCGCAGCAACAGGGCGCGCCGTGGCCGGACAGCCTGCTGCTGGATGCGCAGTCGGGGCTGGAAGGCCTGCAGCGGCAGGTCGACCTGTTGCGCGAGCGGCTGGCCGAGGACGACGAGGCCGGTGAGCGGCCCGAGCCCGCCCAGGCGCTGGTCCAGGCCGACGATACCGACCGCGCGGTGGCCTCCGCGCTGGCCGAGCTGACCCGCCTGGCCCCGGCGGCCGGCGCGATCATGGCGGCCGAGGCGGCGCCTCCGGCCGCCCCGGCCACCACCCTGCCGTTCGTGCGCAAGGCCCAGGAGGCGGCCCAGGAGGCCGCTTCCCGACGTGCCCCGCAGGAGCTGGTGAAGGTGCCGGCGGAACTGCTGGAGAACCTGGTCAACCTGGCGGGCGAGACCTCGATCTTCCGCGGCCGGGTCGAGCAGCAGGTGAGCGACGTCGGCTTCACCCTCGGCGAGATGGAGTCCACCATCGAGCGGGTGCGCGACCAGTTGCGCCGCCTCGACACCGAGACCCAGGCGCAGATCCTCTCGCGTCACCAGGCCGATGCCGAACGCGCCGGCTACGAAGAGTTCGACCCGCTGGAAATGGACCGCTATTCGCAGTTGCAGCAGCTCTCGCGCGCACTCTTCGAATCGGCCTCCGACCTTCTCGACCTGAAGGAAACCCTGGCGGCGAAGAACCGCGACGCGGAGACCCTGCTGCTGCAACAGGCGCGGGTCAACACCGAACTCCAGGAAGGCCTGATGCGCACCCGCATGGTGCCGTTCGATCGGCTGGTACCGCGTTTGCGGCGGATCGTCCGGCAGGTGGCCGGCGAGCTTGGCAAGCAGGTCGAATTCGTGGTCGGCAACGCCGACGGCGAGATGGATCGTACCGTCCTCGAACGCATCGTCGCGCCGCTGGAGCACATGCTGCGCAACGCCGTGGACCACGGCATCGAGTCCGGCGAGACGCGCCGCGCGGCGGGCAAGCCGGAGCACGGTACGATCCGCCTGAACATCGGCCGCGAGGGCGGCGACATCCTCCTCACCCTCTCCGACGACGGCGCCGGCATCCGCCTCGATGCGGTACGGCGCAAGGCCATCGAGCGTGGCCTGATGAGCGCCGACAGCGACCTCAGCGATCATGAAGTGCTGCAGTTCGTGCTCGAGTCCGGTTTCTCCACCGCCGAAAAGGTCACCCAGATCTCCGGGCGCGGCGTCGGCCTCGACGTGGCCAACTCCGAGGTCAAGCAGCTCGGCGGCTCGGTGAGCATCCAGACCGAGCCGGGCCAGGGCACCCGCTTCAACGTGCGGCTGCCGTTCACCGTGTCGGTGAACCGGGCGCTGATGGTGCTATCCGGCGAGGATCTCTACGCGGTGCCGCTGAACACCATCGAGGGCATCGTGCGGGTTTCGCCCTACGAACTGGAGGCGCTCTACGACCAGCGCGGCGAGGCGGGGCTGGATACGCCCAGCTTCGAATACGCCGGGCAGTCCTACGAACTGAAGTACCTCGGCGAGCTGCTGAACAACGGCCAGGAACCCAAGCTGGTCGGCCAGTCGCTGCCCTTGCCGGTGATCCTGGTGCGCTCCTCGGAGCATGCGGTGGCGGTGCAGGTCGACTCGCTGGCCGGTTCCCGCGAGATCGTGGTGAAGAGCCTCGGTCCGCAGTTCGCCGGGGTCGCCGGGATTTCCGGGGCGACCCTGCTCGGCGATGGCCGGGTGGTGGTGATCCTCGACCTGCTGGCGACCATCCGCTCCCGGCACGCGCTGCTCGGCCAGGAAAGCCGTCGCGAACGCCTGGCGCTGCGCCAGGAAATGGCGGCGAGCGAAAGCGAGCAGCAGCGGCCGCCGCTGGTCATGGTGGTGGACGACTCGGTCACCGTGCGCAAGGTCACCACCCGCCTGCTGGAGCGCAACGGCATGAACGTGTTGACCGCGAAGGACGGCGTGGACGCCATCGCCCAGCTCCAGGAGCACCGTCCGGACATCCTCCTGCTGGACATCGAGATGCCGCGCATGGACGGTTTCGAGGTCGCCACCCTGGTGCGCCACGACGAGCGCCTGGGCAACCTGCCGATCATCATGATCACCTCGCGGACCGGCGAGAAACACCGCGAGCGCGCGCTGGGCATCGGCGTCAACCAGTACCTCGGCAAGCCTTACCAGGAAACCGAGCTGCTCGAAGCCATCCAGTCCCTGGTCGGCCAGCATGAGTGAGCGCGTCACGCCACGGGTCGCGGTGATCGCCGACACCTCGTTGCAGCGCCATGTGTTGCAACAGGCGCTGCTCGGCCATGGTTACGAGGTGGTGCTCAACGCCGACCCGGCCAGGGTCGACGACGCCGCGCTGGAGTGCGCGCCCGACCTGTGGCTGGTGGACCTGACCCAGCAGGACGACTCGCCGCTGCTGGACAGCCTGCTGGAGCAGGACCGTGCGCCGGTGCTGTTCGGCGAGGGCCACGCGCCGGAGCGGCATACCGAACATTACCCGCGCTGGGAGCGGCGGCTGATCGGCAAGCTGAAGCGCTTGATCGGCGACCCCAGCGATGGCGTTGGCGACAGCCTCGGCGCATTGCTCGACGAGGAGCGTCCGCCGCGCCTGGAGATTCCCGGCGACCTCGCGGCGATGCCGCTGCAGGCCGGCGAAGCGGCCCGCGAGGTGTGGCTGCTGGCGGCCTCGCTCGGCGGCCCGGCGGCGGTGAAGGCATTTCTCGACGCCTTGCCCGGCGGCCTGCCGATCGGCTTCCTCTATGCCCAGCACATCGATGCCAGCTTCGAGCAGAACCTGCCGCAGGCAGTCGGCCGGCACAGCCAGTGGCATGTGAAGAACGTCCGCGACGGCGAAGCGCTGCGTTGCGGCGAGGTCATGGTGGTGCCGGTGCTGCACGAGCTCGGTTTCCACCACGACGGGCGACTGAAATGCAGCCAGCGTTCCTGGCCGGAACCCTACACCCCGTCCATCGACCAGATGATGCTCAACCTGGCCCAGCAGTTCGGCCCCGACTGCGGGGTGATCGTTTTCAGCGGCATGGGTAGCGACGGCAGCGCCGCTGCCGCCTACGTGCGGCGCCAGGGTGGCGAGGTATGGACCCAGCGCGCCGACAGTTGCGTCTGTTCGAGCATGCCGGACAGCTTGCGCGAAGCCGGTTACAGCAGTTTCAATGCCAGCCCCCGCGAACTGGCCGAGGCATTGGTCAAGCATCTGGCCGCACGCTGCGCGCCGACAGGAGTCGAAACATGAACCAGGCCGTGATCGAGCAGGATGGCATGAGCCGGAACACCCCAGCCAACCCGACCCCGGACAGCCTCACCGGGCTGCTCCTGCCGCTGAGCGACCGCACCCTGCTGTTGCCCAACGTCGCCGTGGCCGAACTGATCGCCTATCGCAACCCGCAGGTCGCCGCCGGCCTGCCGCAGTGGTACCTGGGCCAGGTGGCCTGGCGCGACCTGCGCCTGCCGCTGCTGTCCTTCGAGGCGGCCTCCAGCGGCGAACAGCAGCCGGTGCTCGGCAGCAGCGCGCGGGTGGTGGTCATCAACGCCCTCGGCGGACGACCCCATGTGAAGTTCCTCGCCCTGCTGGTGCAGGGCATTCCGCGCTCGGTGCGGCTGGACGCCAATCTCGCTAGCACCGCCGCGCCGCTGGCGGCGCTGGAACTGGCGGCGGTGGACATCGGCGGCGAAACCGCACGGATTCCGGACCTGGCCGGGCTCGAAGAGAAGCTCGCCGACGCCGGCCTGATCTGAGCCGTCCATGGCCGGCCTGCAGCACGCGCGGATCGGCGCCTCCCTCGAGGTCGCCAGCGCCAGCCTGGCCGGGCACCGCTTCGAGAAGCACAGCCACGACGAGTTCGTCATCAGCGCCAACCTCTGCGGATTGGAAGATGTCTGGCTGGATGGCCGTACCTTCCAGGCCGACAGCGGCGACCTGACCCTCTACAACCCGGGGCAGATCCAGGGCGGCGGCGTCCGCGACGGCCAGCCCTGGCGCTTCGCCAGCCTCTATCTGCCTGCCGCCGAACTGGCGAGCAGCCTGGATCTTTCCTCCGTCGAGTTCGACCGCCCGCTGCTGCGCAGTCCGGCGCTGGGCCGCGAGTTGGCCGCCAGCATCGAAGCCTTGCTGGCCAGCGACCGTTTCGCCCGCGAACGGGGCGAGGAGCGCCTGCTGGATTTCCTTGGCCGCCTGCTGGCGGCGAGCGGCACCCGCCTGCCGCAGAGGGCCGATCCTGGGCGCCCGGCTGTCGCCCGCCTGCAGGCGCTGCTCGCCGAGCGCCTGGCCGAACCGCCGGACCTGGATGAGATGGCGGAGCAGGTGGGCCTGTCGAAATACCACCTGCTGCGGGCGTTCAAGAAGGCCACCGGGCTCAGCCCGCGCCAGTGGAGCATGCAACTGCGCACCCGCCGCGCCCTCGGCCTGTTGCGCCGTGGCCTGGCGGTGGGCGAGGTGGCCCACGCCCTGGGCTTCGCCGATCAGAGCCACCTGACCCGTTACTTCACCAGCGCCTACGGCATTTCGCCGGGCCGCTACCAGCGCGCCGTGCGCGGCTGAACTGCGCAATCCGGTTCAAGTCGGCGGAGCCGCCGGCCGGGATAATCCGACGTCCCACCACGGAGTCGTCGTTCCATGCTCGCCATCTTCCTCGCCGCCTTGCTGTTCGGTTTCGCCTTCAATGTTTCCCCTGGCGCGGTGTTCAGCGAAACGCTGCGCCGCGGTTTGACCGGCGGCTTCCGCCCGGCGTTGCTGGTGCAACTGGGGTCGCTGATCGGCGATGCCGTCTGGGCCCTGCTCGGGCTTACCGGACTGGCGCTGCTGCTGGGCTACGAGCAGGTGCGGATTCCCCTGACCCTGGCCTGTGCCGCCTACCTGGCCTGGCTCGGCGTGCAAGGCTTGCGCGACGCCTGGAGTCCGCCGCTGGCGGCGGAGGATGCCGGCGAGCAGGGGCGCAACGCCTTCGGCGCCGGCGCGGCGATCTCCCTGTCCAATCCGAAGAACGTGGTCTACTGGGGTGCCCTCGGCAGCGCCCTGGCGGGGATCGTCGACGGCACGCCGAACCAGGCGCAGTCGCTGGTGTTCTTCGCCGGTTTCATGCTCTCGTCGCTGATCTGGTGCTTTTGCTGCGCGGCGCTGGTGGACTGGCTGCGGCGCAACACCTCGCTGTTCTGGCACCGCGTCAGCTACGCCGGTTGCGGCGTGCTCCTGCTCGGCCTGGCGGGACTGGCGCTGCGCGGGCTGTAGACGCGCCTCAGGCCGGCGCCAGGCGCCGCCGCAGCAGGCGTTGGCGCAGGCTTTCGAACCTGCCGAGGTCGACATGCCGGGCATGGTCGCCGACGACGATCCGGCCGTCGGGCAGCTCCGCCCAGTGCTGTAGTCCGCCCTCCAGGTCCAGTTCGCCGTAGCGGATGCGCAGCGCCCGGCCGGATTCGAGGTGCCAGAGCTGGGCGAGGTCCCGCGAGCGATGCGGTTCCAGCCACGGCGCCAGGAGCAGCCAGCCTCCGTCCAGGGCCTGGAGCTTCAGGTAGGGGCCTTCGGCCAGGCCGTCCAGCGAGTGGCTGCGGATCTCGCCGCTGTCGAGCCGGCCTTCGCAGAGCGTTTCACGCTCCAGCCAGACGATGGTCCCGGGCGCCGCCGAGGTCGGTTGCGCCGGATCGGCGGGCAGATCCTTGCCGACGGGGAACGGCAGGGGCTGGATGCGTGCCTCGCGCCATTCGAAGAACTGCCCGCGGGAGAGCAGGCAGACGCGCTGGTCCGGAGTGGTGAAGACCGCCGGCGGATTCTCGATGGAGCGCCGCGCTTGCGGCACGTCGAAGAGCAACCGCGGTTCGTCGTTGCCCTGGGCGAAGCCCGGATAGAGGAAGAACAGGCCGCGGTCGGCCAGGAGCAGGTCGTTCCCGGCCAGGCCGATGGCAAGTTCCGGGGTGCGGCGTTGGCGCAACGACTGCGCCGGCGGCAGCGGCAAGGGCGGTAGTTCGGGCGTCAACGAGGCGAGGTCGCGGGAGCGATGCAGCCAGGCGTAGGGGCTTCCCGAACGGGTCATCCTGACCCAGGCGTGCAGGCCGTCCGCCGAACTGGTCCGGCAGAGCAACGCGCCCTGGGTTTCCTCCGCGCCATCGGGCAGGCGTTGCAGCCTGGGCCATTGGCGCAGGTCCAGCAGGTCGCGGCTGTCCTCGCCCGGCAGGCGGGCGATGGCCAGGCCGGGCGCCAGGTGCTCGGCGTGTTCGAGGCAGATGTAGGCCGAAGCCGGCGCCAGGCCGGCCGGCGCGGCGGCGGGGAGGGCCGCCCGGGCGCCCTCGGGGGCGTTTTCCTGGCGCAGCGTGCGGGCGTTGTGGCCCTGCGCTGCGAGTGCATCGAGGAGGCGCTGGCTGTGGGGGGCGCCGACCACGTACAGGTTCAGGCTGTCGTCTTCGTCCAGGCGTTCCACCAACGCCAGTCCGAGGGATTCCAGCTCCTGGCCGAGGGCTGGCAGGAAATCCTCGGGAAGGTCGTCGCGCAGGCGCTCCAGCAGCGTCTCCAGTGCGGCGGAGGCCAACTGCGGGAAGCGTCCGGCATAGTCTCGGCGGAGTACGCCGAGCACGTCGGGCAGGCGGATCTTCCAATCGAAGGTAACGGGCGTGTCCATGCGTGCGATCCGTTGCGAAGTGGGTTGCGCAACGGTATTCACTGGCTGTCGCCGTTGTAAAGCGGCGGGAGGGATATCAGGCGAAGTCGCCCCAGAGTTGCTGGGCCACCGCCAACGCTACCACCGGCGCGGTCTCGGTGCGCAGCACTCGCGGGCCGAGGCGCGCGGAGTGGAAACCGGCCGCCTGAGCCTGCTCCACCTCGGCATCGCTCAGGCCGCCTTCGGGACCCACCAGGAAGGCCAGGCGCGACGGCGGCGCATGGCTGGCCAGGGGGGCGGCCACAGGGTGCAGGACCAGCCTGAGGTCATCGTCCCGCCCGCGCAGCCAGTCCTCCAGGGCCAGAGGCGGATGGATCAGCGGCAGGCTCGAACGGCCGCACTGCTCGCAGGCGCTGATCGCCACCTGGCGCCAGTGCTGCAGGCGCTTGTCGGCGCGCTCGTCCTTCAGGCGCACTTCGCAACGCTCGCTGACGATCGGGGTGATTTCCGCCACCCCCAGCTCGGTGGCCTTCTGGATCGCCCAGTCCATCCGCTCGCCGCGCGACAGGCCTTGCCCCAGGTGGATACGCAGGGGCGAGTCGGGCTGGCCGGCGAACTGCTCGCGGAGTTCGACGCGGACATTCTTCTTGCCGACCTCGACCAGCTCGCCGAGGTATTCCCGGCCGCTGCCGTCGAACAGTTGCACGGCGTCGCCCGTGGCGTGCCGCAGCACGCGGCCGATGTAGTGGGCCTGGGCCTCGGGCAGGTCGTGCTGGCCGAGGGAGAGAGGCTGGTCGACGAAGAAGCGGGACAGGCGCATGGCGATTCGAGGGTAGTGGCGACAGGCGCGCAGTTTACTGCCTGCCGCGGGGCGCTGGAACCGGCCCCCTCGGAACGAAGGGGCGGCGACGGTCAGCCCGGATCGCGGTGGTCCGGGTGGAAGTCGCTGACCGCCACGCTGACCGCGTCGCGGGTGGCGATGTCGATGCCTTCGCTGGCCACCTCGGCGAGGAAGTCGATCTGCTCCGGGGTAATCACGTAGGGCGGCAGGAAATACACCACGCTGCCCAGCGGGCGCAGCAGCGCGCCGCGCTCCAGGCCATGCTGGAAGACCTTCAGGCCGCGGCGCTCCTGCCAGGGGTAGGGCGTCCTGGATGCCTTGTCCTGGACCATTTCGATGGCCAGGACCATCCCGGTCTGGCGCACCTCGGCGACATGCGGGTGGTCGGCCAGGTGCGCGGTGGCCCTGGCCATGTGGGTGGACAGCGCGCGGTTGGCCTCGATCACCTTGTCTTCCTCGAAGATGTCCAGGGTCGCCAGGGCGGCGGCGCAGGCCAGCGGGTTGCCGGTATAGGTGTGCGAGTGGAGGAAGGCGCGCAGGGTCTGGTAGTCGTCGTAGAAGCCCCGGTAGACGGTCTCGCTGGTCAGCACCGCGGACATCGGCAGGTAGCCACCGGTGAGGGCCTTGGACAGGCAGAGGAAATCCGGGGCGATGCCGGCCTGCTCGCAGGCGAACATCGTCCCGGTGCGGCCGAAGCCCACCGCGATCTCGTCGTGGATCAGGTGCACGCCATAGCGGTCGCAGGCTTCGCGCAGCAGCTTGAGGTAGACCGGGTGGTACATGCGCATGCCGCCGGCGCCCTGGATCAGCGGTTCGACGATGACCGCGGCGATCTCGTCGTGCCCTTCGGCCAGGGTGCGCTCCATGTGGGCGAACATGTTCCGCGAATGTTCTTCCCAGCACATGCCGTCCGGACGCAGGAAGCAGTCCGGGCTGGGCACCTTGATGGTGTCGAGCAGCAGCGACTTGTAGGTTTCGGTGAACAGCGCCACGTCGCCCACCGACATCGCCGCGATGGTTTCGCCGTGGTAGCTGTTGGTCAGGGTGACGAAGCGCTTCTTGCGCGGCCTGCCGCTATTGAGCCAGAAGTGGTAGCTCATCTTCAGCGCGACCTCGATGCCCGCCGAGCCGCTGTCGGCGTAGAACACTCGGTCGAGCCCCGGCGGGGTGATCTTCACCAGTCGCTCCGACAGCTCGATCACCGGCTGGTGGCTGAATCCGGCGAGGATCACGTGCTCCAACTGGTCGACCTGGTCCTTGATGCGCTGGTTGATGCGCGGGTTGGCGTGACCGAACACATTGACCCACCAGGAACTGACCGCGTCGATGTAGCGCTTGCCTTCGAAATCCTCCAGCCAGACGCCTTCGCCGCGGCGGATCGGGATCACCGGCAGGCGTTCGTGGTCTTTCATCTGGGTACAGGGATGCCAGAGTACGTTCAGGTCGCGCTGCATCCAGTCGGCGTTAAGGCCCATGGGCTGTCTCCTCGGATCGATCGGCAAAGCCTATGCAATGGGGGTGAGATGAACAACCCGGCGGGTTGGGACACATCCGACAGCAGCCGCCGACGGACTCCTATGGTGGCCCAAACGGCTCTGGCGTATGCTGCGCGCCGTTGCGTCTTTGCTTTTTTCCTGGGGAGTCCGGTATGTCGTTAAGGTGGCTGCGCGCCGCGGCGTTTCTCATGTTGGGGGTGTTCAGCGCGGTGGCGCTGGGCAAGGATAAACAGCCTACGGCGATCGTCGTCGGCGCGGGCCTGGCAGGCCTGAGCGCGGCCTACGAATTGCAGAAGGACGGCTGGCAGGTCACGGTGCTCGAAGCGCGGCCGCAGGTGGGCGGGCGTTCCGGCCTGGCCACCAGCGAATGGGTCGGCAACCAGAAGGTCCAGCCCACGCTCAATGCCTACCTGGACACCTTCAAGCTGAAGCCGGTGCCGGCGCCGGACTTCGTCCGCACCCCCAGCTACCTGATCGACGGCCTGTACTACAGCAGCAGCGATCTCGCGCTCAAGCAGCCGAACGTCGCCGCCGACCTCAAGCGCTTCGAGTCGACCCTGGACGATCTCTCGGCATCGATCTCCGACCCGCTCAACCCTGCCTCGAGCAATACCCTGTTCGCCCTCGACCAGATGAACGCCGCGCGCTGGCTGGACAAGCTGAACCTGTCGCCGACCGCGCGCCTGCTGGTCAACCAGCGTATCCGTTCGCGCTACGACGAACCGTCGCGCCTGTCGCTGCTCTACCTCGCCCAGCAGGGCCGCGCCTACCGTGGCGTCGACGACCGCGACCTGCGCGCGGCGCGCCTGCCCGGCGGCAGCCAGGTGCTGGCGGAAGCCTTCGTCAAGCAGATCAAGACGATCAAGACCAAATCCAAGGTGTCGAGCATCGTCCAGGCCAAGGACGGCGTCGCCGTCAAGGCCGGCAGCGAGACCTACAAGGCCGACTACGTGGTTCTCGCCGTGCCGCTGAAGGCGCTCGGCCAGATCCAGATGACCCCGTCCCTGAGCGGTACCCAGATGTCCGCGCTGAAGGGCACCAACTATGGCTGGCGCGACCAGATCCTGCTGAAGTTCAAGCGTCCGGTGTGGGACGACAAGTCGCGCCTCTCCGGCGAGATCTTCAGCGACCAGGGCCTGGGCATGATCTGGGTCGAGCCGGCGCTGAAAGGCGGCGCCAACGTGCTGATCAACCTGTCCGGCGACAACGCCCGCGTGCTGCAGGCTTTCGGCGACCGGCAGATGGTCGACCAGGTGCTGATCCGCATGAACAAGTTCTATCCGAAGATGCGCGGTGCCTTCGCCGGCTACGAAATTCGTCGCTACAGCGCCGACCCGGGCACCGGCGGTTCCTACCTGGCCTACGGTCCGGGCCAGGTGACGCGCTTCTGGCGGATCTGGGAACAGCCGCTGTCGCGGGTCGCCTTCGCCGGCGAGCACACCGATGCGCTGTACCCCGGCACCATCGAGGGGGCGCTGCGCAGCGGCAAGCGCGCCGCCAGCCAGGTGCGCGACCTGTACGCCGGCAAGACGCCGGTGATCGAGGGCGCACCGATGGTGGCGAAGGCCGAGAAGGTAGCCGCACCGACGACCGGCGGCGAGAAGAAGAACCCGTTCGCCTGGTTCACCCGCCTGTTCGATTGATCCCCTTCGCCGGCGCCGGAAGCTCCGGCGCCTTGCGCTTCCCGGTTCGCAGCGCAATCCAGGGTTTTTTCTTAGCCTGCGAACCTATCTTGTGAATCGATGTTTCAAAGCAGAATTTTCTGCTTTAACTCGATGGATTTGCCGCTAGTCTTGAGGCTTCGCTTTTCAAGGAAGTTTTTCATGCAGTGGCGCAATACCTCATCCCGTTACGGCGTATTCAGCCTGTTCCTGCACTGGGGCAGCGCGCTGGTGGTCTTCGGCCTGTTCGGCCTGGGCCTGTGGATGCGCGAACTGAGCTATTACGACCCCTGGTACCACCCCGCGCCGGCGCTGCATAAAAGCATCGGCATCCTGCTGGCCATCGCCCTGCTGGTGCGGATCGTCTGGCGTTTCGTCAGCCCGCCGCCGCCGGCGCCGGTCAACCACGGTCCGCTCACGCGGGTAGCGAGCAAGCTCGGCCACCTCGCGCTGTACGGGCTGCTGCTGGCGGTGATCGTCGCGGGCTACCTGATTTCCACCGCCGACGGCGAACCGATCAGCGTATTCGGCTGGTTCTCCGTGCCGGCGACCCTCAGCGGGCTGCCCGACCAGGCGGACGTCGCGGGTGAAATCCATCTCTACCTGGCCTGGGCGCTGGTGGTCTTCGCCGTCCTCCATGCCCTGGCCGCCCTCAAGCATCACTTCGTCGACCGCGACCCGACCCTAAAGCGCATGCTCGGTCGCTCGTCGAATGATCAACAACCACGTTAAGGAGAATGTCCATGCTGAAGAAGACCCTTGCCGCGCTGGCGCTCGGCTCCGCACTGTTCACCGCCGGCCAGGCAATGGCCGCGGACTACAAGATCGACAAGGAAGGCCAGCACGCCTTCATCGAGTTCCGCATCAAGCACCTGGGCTATAGCTGGCTGTACGGCCGCTTCAACGACTTCGACGGCAGCTTCACCTTCGACGAGAAGAACCCGTCGGCCGACAAGGTCAAGGTGACCATCAACACCAACAGCGTGGACACCAACCATGCCGAGCGTGACAAGCACCTGCGCAGCGGTGATTTCCTCAACGTCAGCAAGAACCCGACCGCTACCTTCGAATCCACCGAAGTGAAGGCCAACGGCGACAGCGCCGACATCACCGGCAACCTGACCCTGAACGGCGTGACCAAGCCGGTCACCATCAAGGCCAAGCTGATCGGCCAGGGCGATGACCCGTGGGGCGGCTACCGTGCCGGCTTCGAAGGCAGCGCCACCCTGAAGCTGAAAGACTTCGGCATCAAGATGGACCTCGGCCCCGCATCCCAGGAAGTCGAGCTGCTGCTCTCCGTCGAAGGCATTCGCCAGTAAGCGGATACCTGAAACGAAAAACGCCGGCGATCGCCGGCGTTTTTCATTGTGCTTCGAAAAGAATGTTCTTAAATATCCTCAAGCGGTTGCGCGGCCAGGCATTGGTCGAGGAGATGCACCAGGGTGGCTTGTTCCTCCGGGGTGAGCGGGGCAAACAACTCGTCATGCACGCGTGACATGATGGCCTCCGCATGCTGGTGGATGGCCAGCCCCTCGTCGGTGAGGAAGAGCTGGAAGCTGCGCTGGTCGCTGGGGTTGCGCTCGCGGCGGACCAGGTTTCTTCCCTCCAGCTCGCGGATCTTCCGGGTGATCAGTGCCTTGTCGCGGCACATCTGGCGTCCCAGGTCCTGCAGGTTCAGCCCGCGTTGTTCGTCGATAAGCTTCAATACATGGACGTCGGGCGGGGTCAGGTCGAGTCGCTGGCAATCGAGCTCGCTCTGGATGCGCGTCCGCACATGCTGGAAGACCGCCATCAGCGCGGGCATCAGGTCGGGATTCACGGGGTAGTTCATTGGTTTGGCCGAGTAAACCTAATGTAAATGTGGTTGATCCAGTCAACTATTTTGCTTATTTTAGTTGACCTTATCAACCTTGTTTCAGGTTCTGAATATGGGCCATGGCGCCGGGTGGATAACCGGCCATCGAGCTAAAACGTTTCAGGTGTTTTCACGCGAGGCTTTCGGACGTTTACAAACACCTATGAATGTAAGTATTTTGCCTGCCTTCTTCGAGCCGGTGCAGCGCCTTCACGCTGCATCGGCCGCTTTCGCTCATGAGGACAACGCTATGCAACGAACGCCAGCCATGCGTGTACTGGTTCCGGCCCTGCTGGTCGCGATTTCGGCCCTTTCCGGGTGCGGAAAAAGCGAGGCGCCGCCGCCGGCGCAAACGCCGGAGGTCGGGATCGTGACCCTGGAAGCGCAGACGGTGACCCTGAATACCGAGCTGCCGGGCCGGACCAATGCGTTCCGCATCGCCGAGGTGCGTCCCCAGGTGAACGGCATCATCCTCAAGCGCCTGTTCAAGGAAGGCAGCGACGTCAAGGCCGGGCAGCAGCTCTACCAGATCGACCCCGCCACCTACGAGGCCGACTACCAAAGCGCCCAGGCCAACCTGGCCTCGACCCAGGAGCAGGCCCAGCGCTACAAGCTGCTGGTCGCCGACCAGGCCGTGAGCAAGCAGCAGTACGCCGACGCCAATGCCGCCTACCTGCAGTCCAAGGCGGCGGTGGAGCAGGCGCGGATCAACCTGCGCTACACCAAGGTGCTGTCGCCGATCTCCGGCCGCATCGGCCGTTCCGCGGTGACCGAAGGCGCCCTGGTGACCAACGGCCAGGCCAACGCGATGGCCACCGTGCAACAGCTCGACCCGATCTACGTCGACGTCACCCAGCCGTCCACCGCCCTGCTGCGCCTGCGCCGCGAACTGGCCAGCGGCCAGTTGGAGCGCGCCGGCGACAACGCGGCGAAGGTCTCCCTGAAGCTGGAGGACGGTAGCCAATACCCGCTGGAAGGCCGCCTCGAATTCTCCGAGGTTTCCGTCGACGAAGGCACCGGCTCGGTCACCATCCGCGCCGTGTTCCCCAACCCGAACAACGAGCTGCTGCCCGGCATGTTCGTTCACGCGCAGTTGCAGGAAGGCGTCAAGCAGAAGGCCATCCTCGCTCCGCAGCAAGGCGTGACCCGCGACCTCAAGGGCCAGGCTACCGCGCTGGTGGTGAACGCGCAGAACAAGGTCGAGCTGCGGGTGATCAAGGCCGACCGGGTGATCGGCGACAAGTGGCTGGTCACCGAAGGCCTGAACGCCGGCGACAAGATCATTACCGAAGGCCTGCAGTTCGTGCAGCCGGGTGTCGAGGTGAAGACCGTGCCGGCGAAGAATGTCGCGTCCGCGCAGAAGGCCGACGCCGCTCCGGCGAAAACCGACAGCAAGGGCTGATCAAGGGGATTCGTAATGTCGAAGTTTTTCATTGATAGGCCCATTTTCGCGTGGGTGATCGCCTTGGTGATCATGCTCGCGGGCGGCCTGTCGATCCTCAGTCTGCCGGTCAACCAGTACCCGGCCATCGCCCCGCCGGCCATCGCCGTGCAGGTGAGCTACCCGGGCGCCTCGGCCGAGACGGTGCAGGACACCGTGGTCCAGGTGATCGAGCAGCAGATGAACGGGATCGACAATCTGCGCTACATCTCCTCGGAGAGTAACTCCGACGGCAGCATGACCATCACCGTGACCTTCGAACAGGGCACCGACCCCGACATCGCCCAGGTCCAGGTGCAGAACAAGCTGCAACTGGCCACCCCGCTACTGCCGCAGGAAGTGCAGCGCCAGGGGATCCGGGTGACCAAGGCGGTGAAGAACTTCCTCATGGTGGTCGGTGTGGTTTCCACCGACGGCAGCATGACCAAGGAAGACCTGTCGAACTACATCGTTTCCAACATCCAGGACCCGCTCTCGCGGACCAAGGGCGTCGGTGACTTCCAGGTGTTCGGCTCGCAGTACTCGATGCGCATCTGGCTCGACCCGGCCAAGCTGAACAGCTACCAGCTGACCCCCGGCGACGTGAGCAGCGCGATCCAGGCGCAGAACGTGCAGATTTCCTCCGGCCAGCTCGGCGGCTTGCCGGCGGTCAAGGGCCAGCAGCTCAACGCCACCATCATCGGCAAGACCCGCCTGCAGACCGCGGAGCAATTCGAGAACATCCTGCTCAAGGTCAATCCCGACGGTTCCCAGGTGCGCCTGAAGGACGTCGCCGATGTAGGCCTGGGCGGCCAGGACTACAGCATCAACGCGCAGTTCAACGGCAGCCCGGCGTCCGGTATCGCGATCAAGCTGGCCACCGGCGCCAACGCGCTGGATACCGCCAAGGCGATCCGCCAGACCATCGCCAACCTGGAACCGTTCATGCCGCAGGGCATGAAGGTGGTCTACCCGTACGACACCACCCCGGTGGTCTCGGCCTCGATCCATGAGGTAGTGAAGACCCTCGGCGAGGCGATCCTCCTCGTGTTCCTGGTGATGTACCTGTTCCTGCAGAACTTCCGCGCCACGCTGATCCCGACCATCGCCGTACCGGTGGTGCTGCTGGGGACCTTCGGCGTGCTCGCCGCGTTCGGCTTCTCGATCAACACCCTGACCATGTTCGGCATGGTGCTGGCCATCGGCTTGCTGGTGGACGACGCCATCGTGGTGGTGGAGAACGTCGAGCGGGTGATGGCCGAGGAAGGCCTGTCGCCAAGGGAGGCGGCGCGCAAGTCCATGGGCCAGATCCAGGGCGCGCTGGTCGGTATCGCCATGGTGCTCTCGGCGGTATTCCTACCGATGGCGTTCTTCGGCGGCTCCACCGGGGTGATCTACCGGCAGTTCTCCATCACCATCGTGTCGGCCATGGCCCTCTCGGTGATCGTGGCGCTGATCCTCACCCCGGCGCTCTGCGCGACCATGCTCAAGCCGATCGAGAAAGGCGACCATGGCGAGCACAAGGGCGGCTTCTTCGGCTGGTTCAACCGGATGTTCCTTTCCACCACCCACGGCTACGAGCGGGGCGTGGCGTCGATCCTCAAGCATCGCGCGCCGTACCTGCTGATCTACGTGGTGATCGTGGCCGGGATGATCTGGATGTTCACCCGCATTCCCACCGCGTTCCTTCCCGACGAGGACCAGGGCGTACTGTTCGCCCAGGTACAGACCCCGCCGGGCTCCAGTGCCGAGCGTACCCAGGTGGTGGTGGACTCGATGCGCGAATACCTGCTGGAGAAGGAAAGCTCTTCGGTCAGCTCGGTGTTCACCGTGACCGGCTTCAACTTCGCCGGCCGCGGCCAGAGTTCGGGCATGGCGTTCATCATGCTCAAGCCCTGGGAAGAGCGTCCCGGTGGCGAGAACAGCGTGTTCGAACTGGCCAAGCGCGCGCAGATGCACTTCTTCAGCTTCAAGGACGCGATGGTGTTCGCCTTCGCGCCGCCGTCGGTTCTGGAACTGGGTAACGCCACCGGCTTCGACCTGTTCCTCCAGGACCAGGCGGGTGTCGGCCACGAAGTCCTGCTCCAGGCGCGCAACAAGTTCCTCATGCTCGCCGCGCAGAACCCGGCGCTGCAACGCGTGCGCCCCAACGGCATGAGCGACGAACCGCAGTACAAGCTGGAGATCGACGACGAGAAGGCCAGCGCCCTCGGCGTGTCCCTTGCCGACATCAACAGCACCGTGTCCATCGCCTGGGGTTCGAGCTACGTCAACGACTTCATCGACCGTGGCCGGGTCAAGCGGGTCTACCTGCAGGGCAGGCCGGACGCGCGGATGAACCCGGACGACCTGAGCAAGTGGTACGTGCGCAACGACAAGGGCGAGATGGTGCCGTTCAACGCCTTCGCCACCGGCAAGTGGGAATACGGTTCGCCGAAGCTGGAGCGCTACAATGGCGTGCCGGCGATGGAGATCCTCGGCGAGCCGGCGCCCGGCCTGAGTTCCGGTGACGCCATGGCGGCGGTCGAGGAGATCGTCAAGCAATTGCCGAAAGGCGTTGGCTACTCCTGGACCGGCCTGTCCTACGAGGAGCGCTTGTCCGGCTCGCAGGCGCCGGCGCTGTATGCGCTGTCGCTGCTGGTGGTGTTCCTCTGCCTGGCGGCCCTGTACGAAAGCTGGTCGATTCCGTTCTCGGTGATGCTGGTGGTGCCGTTGGGCGTGATCGGCGCGCTGCTGGCGACGTCCATGCGCGGCCTGTCCAACGACGTGTTCTTCCAGGTGGGCCTGTTGACGACCATCGGCCTGTCGGCGAAGAACGCCATTCTCATCGTGGAGTTCGCCAAGGAGCTGCACGAGCAGGGCAAGGGCATCGTCGAGGCGGCCATCGAAGCCTGCCGCATGCGTCTGCGGCCGATCGTGATGACCTCCCTGGCGTTCATCCTCGGCGTGGTCCCGCTGGCGATCTCCACCGGCGCCGGCTCGGGCAGCCAGCATGCGATCGGTACCGGCGTGATCGGCGGCATGGTCACTGCGACCGTCCTGGCGATCTTCTGGGTACCGCTGTTCTACGTGGCGGTCAGCACGCTGTTCAAGGACGAGGCGTCCAAGCAGCAAGCGTCCGTCGAAAAGGGGCAATGATATGAAACGGTCCTTCCTTTCCCTGGCGGTAGCCGCTGTCGTTCTGTCCGGCTGCTCGCTGATCCCCGACTACCAGCGCCCCGAGGCGCCGGTAGCCGCGGCCTACCCGCAAGGGCAGGCCTACGGGCAGAACACCGGCGCGGCGGCCGTTCCGGCCGCCGACATCGGCTGGCGCGAGTTCTTCCGCGACCCGCAGTTGCAGCAACTGATCGGCGTGGCGCTGGAAAACAACCGCGACCTGCGGGTCGCCGCGCTGAACGTCGAGGCCTTCCGGGCGCAGTACCGCATCCAGCGGGCCGACCTGTTCCCGCGGATCGGCGTGGACGGTAGCGGCACCCGCCAGCGTTTGCCGGGCGACCTGTCGACCACCGGCAGTCCGGCGATTTCCAGCCAGTACGGGGTGACCCTGGGCACTACCGCCTGGGAACTCGATCTCTTCGGCCGCCTGCGCAGCCTGCGCGACCAGGCCCTGGAGCAGTACCTGGCGACCGAACAGGCGCAGCGCAGCGCGCAGACCACCCTGGTGGCCAGCGTGGCGACCGCCTACCTGACGCTGAAGGCCGACCAGGCGCAGTTGCAGCTGACCAAGGACACCCTGGGCACCTACCAGAAGAGTTTCGACCTGACCCAGCGCAGCTACGACGTCGGCGTCGCCTCCGCGCTCGACCTGCGCCAGGCGCAGACCGCCGTGGAAGGCGCCCGCGCGACCCTGGCGCAGTACACCCGCCTGGTAGCCCAGGACCAGAATGCGCTGGTCCTGCTGCTGGGCTCCGGGATCCCGGCGAACCTGCCGCAAGGCCTGGGCCTGGACCAGACCCTGCTGACCGAAGTGCCGGCGGGTCTGCCGTCGGACCTGCTGCAACGGCGCCCGGACATCCTCGAGGCCGAGCACCAGCTCATGGCTGCCAACGCCAGCATCGGCGCCGCGCGCGCGGCGTTCTTCCCGAGCATCAGCCTGACCGCCAACGCCGGCACCATGAGCCGCCAACTGTCCGGCCTGTTCGACGCCGGTTCGGGTTCCTGGTTGTTCCAGCCGTCGATCAACCTGCCGATCTTCACCGCCGGCAGCCTGCGTGCCAGCCTGGACTACGCGAAGATCCAGAAGGACATCAACGTCGCGCAGTACGAGAAGGCGATCCAGACGGCGTTCCAGGAAGTCGCCGACGGCCTGGCCGCGCGCGGTACCTTCACCGAGCAGTTGCAGGCGCAGCGCGATCTGGTCAAGGCCAGCGACGAGTACTACCAGCTCGCCGACAAGCGTTATCGCACGGGGGTGGACAACTACCTGACCCTGCTCGACGCGCAACGCTCGCTGTTCACCGCGCAGCAGCAACTGATCACCGACCGCCTCAATCAGCTGACCAGCGAGGTCAACCTGTACAAGGCCCTCGGCGGCGGCTGGAACCAGCAGACCGTGACCCAGCAGCAGACCGCGAAGAAGGAAGATCCCCAGGCTTGATCGCCTTCCGCGCCATGCAAGAACGCCGACCCTAGGGTCGGCGTTTTTTATCCTCGCGGAAGTCGGCGGGTCCGCGTCACGGACCCGCTCGGCCTTAGCGGTTGCGGGTCAGCAGTGCGGGGCGCTCGCCCTTGCGCCGCGGTTCCAGCTCGTCGAGCTGCTCGGCGGTGGGGAAGCGATCCATGCGCACCAGGTCGCGCTTGTTGATCACCACCGGCTGGCGGCTCGGCTGCTTGCCGGTGCCGTACTCGGACGGCTCGCGCAGCGGCGCGTCGCTCATCCGCGAGGCATTCTCGCGACCCTGGCCGCGCGGCTTGCCGGCGCGCGGTTTCTTCGCCTTGCCCTGGCCGGCACCCTGACCGCGAGCGCCGCCTTGAGCGGCGCCCTGGCTCTTGCCGCGAGCTTGGCCCTGGCCTTGGCCACGACCCTGCTGGCTGGTGCCGCCCTGGGGTTTCTGCTGGCCACCGCGGCGTCCGCGTCCCTTGTTTTCCTGGCCCTGGTAGGGGCTGACGTAGTCGGCGCGGTTGCCGAAATTGTCGAAGTCGTCGTCGAGGAACTCTTCCGGATCGCGATTACCGTCGACTTCCGGCGGCCGATTGGGCTTGGCCGGACGCGCTTCGCGGCTCTGCCGCGGCTGCTGCGCTTGGCCGGCCTCGCGGTTTTCCTTGTTCTTGCCTCCGCGACGGCGGCGCTTTCCAGCCGGCTTCTCGGTACCGTCCTGGGCCGCAGCGACATTGCTGTCGGGGTTGCTCGCCTGGGCGTCTTTCGGCTTGCGCTCGCGGCTGCTGCGCCGTTCCTTGTCGCGGCGCGGCTGCTTCTGCGGCGCTTCGCGGGGCTCCGGCTGGGCCACCTCGGGCAGCACGGCCTCGGGGTCGAAACCCTGGGCATCGCCATCGGGAATACGCTGTCTGGTCATCTTCTCGATGGCCTTGAGCAGCTTCTCTTCGTCCGGCGCCACCAGCGAGATCGCCTCGCCGCTGCGTCCGGCTCGGCCGGTACGGCCGATGCGGTGGACATAGTCTTCCTCGACGTTGGGCAGCTCGTAGTTGACCACATGGGGCAACTGGTCGATATCCAGGCCGCGGGCGGCGATGTCGGTCGCCACCAGGATACGCACGTCGTTGGCCTTGAAGTCGGCCAGCGCCTTGGTCCGCGCGTTCTGGCTCTTGTTGCCATGGATCGCGGCGGCCGGCAGGCCGTGCTTGGTCAGGTACTCGGCGAGACGGTTGGCGCCGTGCTTGGTACGGGTGAAGACCAGCACCTGTTCCCAGGCGCCGACGGTTACCAGGTGCGCCAGCAGGGCGCGCTTCTGCGGCGCCGGCAGGCGGAACACGCGTTGCTCGATGCGCTCGACCGTGGTGTTCGGCGGCGTTACCTCGATGCGTTCCGGGTTGTGCAGGAGCTTGTTGGCGAGGTCGACGATGTCTTTCGAGAAGGTTGCCGAGAACAGCAGGTTCTGGCGCTTGGGCGGCAGCTTGGCGAGAACCTTCTTCACATCGTGGATGAAGCCCATGTCGAGCATGCGGTCGGCTTCGTCGAGGACGAGGATTTCCACGTGGGACAGGTCGACCTTGTTCTGCCCGGCCAGGTCGAGCAGGCGGCCGGGGCAGGCGACGAGTACGTCGACGCCCTTGGCCAGGGCCTGGATCTGCGGGTTCATGCCAACCCCGCCGAAGATGCAGGTGCTGTTCAGCGGCAGGTCGCGGGCGTAGACCTTGAAGCTGTCATGCACCTGGGCGGCCAGCTCACGGGTCGGGGTCAGTACCAGCACGCGCGCCTGGCGCGGGCCGTGGCGGTGTTCGCGGTCGGGATGACCGGCGGGGAACAGGCGCTCCAGTACCGGCAGGGCGAAACCACCGGTCTTGCCGGTGCCGGTCTGTGCCGCAACCATCAGGTCGCGACCTTGCAACACGGCGGGAATCGCCCGCTGTTGCACGGGAGTGGGCTGGCTGTAGCCCGCAGCCTCCACAGCGCGGGCAAGCGCCTCGGAGAGTCCGAGGGAAGAAAAGGACATGCGGGTTTTCCTATATGGGCCGGGGCGAGGCCGGCTGCTGTGAAATCACCAAGTTCTGCGAACTCCTGTCTACCTTCGGGCCCTGTCGGCCAGGGCGGAAGGTCTGGCCGCGGCGCTGCGTATGCGCTCGGTGGCCGGTGTCGAACGGGTGCCCTCGCGGGCATGGCCGCGCACCTGGTCGGGGCGCTGGCCGGTTCGCTCCCGGCCCTGGGTGGGGGGGCCGGGGCAGCGTCAACGGAGGGCTGCGGTCAGAGCAGGTCACGCTGGCGCAAATGCTGGCGGATCTCGTTGGCCCGGGAGCCAAGGAGGTTGCGCAGCAAACTGTGATTCAGCCAATCCTCGATTTGTTCCGCAATCGGTTCCTGCGGATAGCGTTCGATGGCATTGGTCGCGGCTTTCTCCCACCAGACGGGGCCGCAGGCCCGGTCGAACTCGTTACTGTATTCGTGGCAACCGTAGAGCAGTTCGATACTGAACTGGCGCATCGGAGCCGGCAACGGCAGGGTTCCCAGCTTGTACAGCAGACGCTTGGCACGCGGTGGGCGTGGCAGTCGATCGGTCACCTTGAGGGTGTCGTCGAGGGCTGCAGCGCTGAGAAGGGAGGAACCGTGCTTGCACAACCAGGCCTGGATCTTCGCGCGGAACAGCTGTTTCCGGCTCCAGTAATGGTGGATCAGGTCGGTACAACCCACCAGCTCCAGCCGCTTGTGGGCGGCGACGGCCAGGACGAATTCCTCAAGAGTATAGGCACCGTTGGCAATTGGATAGAGTTCATCCATTAATTCCAACGAACGGTCGAGTATTTTCGCCTCTTCCCGAGGCAGGCCGATGACGCCGGAGTTGAGCTGGTGCATCTCGTCGTCGGCCCAGCCGCGCTCGAACAGGTAGGGCGAGAGGTCGCGGTAGAGCGGGAAGTTACGGTGTTCGCCATAGCGCGCGCCGATCGCGTTGCACAGCAGGCTGCCGGGCTGGATGCGGTCGAACAGGCGCAGGGGCGAACTGTGGAAGAAGGTATCGGTGTCGATCAGCAATGCCTGGTCGGCGTCTTCCAGGGCGTCGCGCAGGGCCACGTGCTTGGCGCGGAAGTGATAGCCGTGCGGTTGGCACCAGGCGACCAGCTCCTCGGCCGTCACTTCGCGGACCTGCACCGGCAGGCCGGCGTAGGGACTGGGGTCGTCGGTATAAACCCTGACCGTCAGGCCATGCGCCGCCCCGTCGCGGAGGTGGGCGAAGGCGCTGGCGATGCTGAACAGGGCTTCCTGGTGGTAGGTCTGTCGCCCGTAGACCAGGTAGATCAGATGCTTGCGTGAGTTGGCCATGTCTGTCGTGGATCGCGTGAGAGGCTTCCCTGCCGGTATACGCTGCCGGGCCGAACCGCGTGGGCGGTATCAGCGTGGCAGCTGGAGATTCTTCCAGATCGCCAGGCTCGGATCGGCCTGGTTCAAAGTATAGAAATGCAGTCCCGGTGCGCCGCCCTCCAGCAGGCGTTCGCACATCTCGCTGATGACCTGCTCGCCGAAGGCCTGGATGCTGCGGCTGTCGTCGCCGTAGGCTTCCAGTTGCTTGCGGATCCAGCGCGGCAGTTCGGCGCCGCAGGCGTCGGAGAAGCGCGCCAGCTTGGAGTAGTTGGTGATCGGCATGATGCCGGGGACCACCGGGATGTCCACGCCGAGCTTGGCGACCCGCTCGACGAAGTAGAAATAGGCATCGGCGTTGAAGAAGTACTGGGTGATGGCGCTGCTGGCGCCGGCCTTCACCTTGCGCACGAAGTTCGCCAGGTCATCCTCGAAGCTGCGCGCCTGGGGGTGGACTTCCGGATAGGCGGCGACCTCGATGTGGAAGTGGTCGCCGGTCTCGGTGCGGATGAAGTCCACCAGTTCGTTGGCGTAGCGCAGTTCGCCGCTGGCCATGCCCATGCCCGACGGCAGGTCGCCGCGCAGGGCGACGATGCGGCGGATGCCGGCCTCGCGGTAGCGGCCGAGCAGTTCGCGCAACTCGGCTTTCGAGTCGCCGACACAGGACAGGTGCGGCGCGGTCGGCACCTTCACCTCGCCGTCCAGTTGCAGCACGGTACTCAACGTGCGGTCGCGGGTGGATCCGCCGGCGCCGTAGGTGCAGGAGAAGAAGTCGGGCTTGTAGCCCGCCAGGTTGCGGGCGGTGGCCAACAGCTTTTCATGGCCGGCCTCGGTTTTCGCCGGGAAGAACTCGAAGCTGAAACGGCGTTCGCTCTGACTCATGATCGGTTCCTTGGACGCGACCACGGCCGCGCCTCTTCTTGTTGATTCCGACTAGCGCCGGGTACTTCAGTAGTACTGGCGGTAGTGCTCGATTTTTTCCCGCAGGCGTCGGGCCGTCGCGGCGTGGGCATGGCCGAGGCGAGCGAGGATCAGCTGCGACTCCTGGTGGTAGTTCGCGATCTTGTCCTGGTTCCAGGTCTGCGGCGGTGGCTGCAGGTTGGTGATGCGGTCGCACAGCTTGACCAGGGCGTACTGCGCCGGGCCCTCGGCAAGCGCCTGGAGATAGTCGTCGAGGGAACGCTTGGGGCCGTCGCCGACGCGCTTGCTCAGGGCCTGCACGCCGGCACAGACGAACTCGCCGAACTGTTGCCGCAGCTCCTCGGGTGAGGTCGCCGTGTCTTCCAGGGTGTCGTGCAGGACCGCGATCTGCAGGGTTTCCCCGAGCCGTTCGATGGCACCGTCGCGATCGGCGGCCAGCAGCTCGTTGGCGACCATGCCCAGGTGCACCAGATAAGGCAGCGGCGAGCCGCTGAGGGCCTGGTTGCGGTGGGCGCGGGCGGCGAACAGCCAGGCCTGGTTGTAGCGATCGGCGAGGTGCGTGGACATCGTGGGAGCGCTCATGCGAACGGGGCAGGCGCATGGCGCCTGCCCCGTGGTCCGCTTAGTAGCGATAGGTGTCCGGCTTGAACGGGCCTTCCACGCTCACGCCGATGTACTCGGCCTGTTTCGGGGTCAGTTGGGTGACCACGCCGCCGAAGCCCTTGACCATCTCCAGGGCCACTTCCTCGTCGAGCTTCTTCGGCAGCACTTCGACGCTCAGGCGCTTGGCCTTCTCGGCGGCCGGCAGGTCGGCGTACTTCTGCTCGAACAGGTGGATCTGCGCCAGCACCTGGTTGGCGAAGGAACCGTCCATGATCCGGCTCGGATGGCCGGTGGCGTTGCCCAGGTTGACCAGGCGGCCCTCAGCGAGAAGGATCAGGTAGTCGTCGTTGTGCGCGTCGAAACCGTCCTTGCCGGTGCGGTGGATCTTGTGCACCTGCGGCTTGACCTCTTCCCAGGCCCAGTTCTTGCGCATGAAGGCGGTGTCGATCTCGTTGTCGAAGTGGCCGATGTTGCAGACCACCGCGCGTTTCTTCAGCGCCTTGAGCATGTTGGCGTCGCAGACGTTGACGTTGCCGGTGGTGGTGACGATCAGGTCGATCTTGCCCAGCAGCGCGGCGTCGATGCTGGCCTCGGTGCCGTCGTTGATGCCGTTCTTGTACGGCGAGACGACTTCGAAGCCGTCCATGCAGGCCTGCATGGCGCAGATCGGGTCGACTTCCGCGACCTTGACGATCATGCCTTCCTGGCGCAGCGACTGCGAGGAGCCCTTGCCCACGTCGCCGTAGCCGATCACCAGGGCCTGCTTGCCCGACAGCAGGTGGTCGGTGCCGCGCTTGATGGCGTCGTTGAGGCTATGGCGGCAGCCGTACTTGTTGTCGTTCTTGCTCTTGGTCACCGAGTCGTTGACGTTGATCGCCGGGACTTTCAGGGTGCCGTTCTTGAGCATGTCGAGCAGGCGGTGGACCCCGGTGGTGGTCTCTTCGGTGATGCCGTGGATGCGCTCGAGCATCTGCGGGTATTTCTTGTGCAGGATCTCGGTCAGGTCACCGCCGTCGTCCAGCACCATGTTGGCGTCCCACGGCTGGCCGTCCTTGAGGATGGTCTGCTCGATGCACCATTCGTACTCTTCCTCGGTCTCGCCCTTCCAGGCGAACACCGGGATGCCGGCTGCGGCGATGGCGGCGGCGGCCTGGTCCTGGGTGGAGAAGATGTTGCAGCTCGACCAGCGGACTTCGGCGCCCAGCGCGACCAGGGTCTCGATCAGCACGCCGGTCTGGATGGTCATGTGGATGCAACCGAGGATCTTCGCGCCTTTCAGCGGCTGCTGGCCGGCATACTTGCGGCGCAGGCCCATCAGTGCGGGCATTTCCGATTCGGCGATGATCAGCTCGCGGCGGCCCCAGGCGGCCAGGGTGATGTCGGCGACCTTGTAGTCGGTGAAACCGGCGGGCGTCATGGCAGCGCTCATGCGTAACTCTCCATTCGTTGTCTGCGAATGGGCGCCGTTGGTGCGTTGACAGACCGGCGAGGCCGGCCTGAGAGCGCGCTCCGTTCGAGCCTGACAGGCCTAGGCCTGCTGCAGCGCCCCTCGAACGGAAGGCGGGAGCGACCCGAAGGGCCGCCTGAGCGGGCGATTATAGCGGCGCCACATGAAACTCCCAAGTCACCCCTGATACGCCGCTCGTCGCCGTGCGTCGTGTCCTCGGGCTGCGGCGATGCACCGCAGCGCAGAAGCGCGGGGAATTTGCGGGTCAGGATGCTAGAGTGCGCGGTCATGAGAATCGCTCCCAACTCCCGCTCGCCGCTGCTGCAGTGGCTGAGCTTCGCCCTCTGTGCCTGCGTGCTGGTCAACGCGCTGGCTTGCGGCGTCCTGCACCTGCAGGCGCTGGGAGTGGGCAGCGACAAGGGGCAGAAGGCCAGCGTCGGGCTGTTCTGCGTCGCCGGTGCCAGCCAATGGCTATCCCTGGATCCCGACGACGGGTCCGCCGGCGATCCGGTACCGGTCAATCCCCAGTTGCCGATGAGCTGCCCGATGTGCAGCGCCCTGGTGCTGTTCGTCGCGCTCGGGGTGATCTGGTCCTGGCGCTTGCAACGGCGACGCCAGGCGCGTTTCCGCCCGCCCGCCACGCGCGAGCCGGTGCCGCCCCGATACGTCTGGCCGCCGGCCAACCCGCGCGCTTCCCCCGCCTGATCCTGAACGCCCGCCGCGCCGGGCATTTGCATCCGTCGCCCGTCCTGCCTCGTCCGCGCAGCGCTCGCCGCTGTCCATCCGGACGAGGCGGGCGTGCCCACCATGCCTTGCTTCAGGATCGCTCGATGAAAAAGCACTCCACGGCCCGCCGCGTCCTCGCGCTGGGTCTCAACCTCACCCTGGCCGGCGTTCCGGCCTTGCTCTGGGCCGATGAGGAACCCACCGAACTGCCCGCCCTCACCGTCAGCGCCGGCGCCGGCGGGGAAACCCCGCCGGCCCTCGATCTCGACGACAGCGCCGGCGGCGGCTCGCGCCTGGGCCTGAGCCTGCGCGAGACTCCCGGCTCGGTAAGCGTGGCCAACCGTGCCAGCTTCGAGCGGCGCGGCCTGCGCAGCACCCAGGACATCGCCAACAGCCTGCCCGGCGTGAACGCCTCGGCGCCGCCCGGCTTCGGCGGCTTCGTCACCTACCGCGGCTTCAGCTCGAACCAGGTCAACCAGTTGTTCAACGGCATTCCGGTGCAATACAGCAGCGCCATGCGTCCGCTGGACGACTGGATCGTCGACCGCGTCGAGCTGGTCGGCGGTCCGTCCTCCTTCCTCAACGGCGCCGGTGCCGTCGGCGGCTCGCTGGACTACATCAGCAAGCTCGCCGACCGCTACGGCGATTTCATGGAAGGCCGGGTGCGCTATGGCAGCTACGACGATTCGGAAGTCGCCTTCGGCTTCAACCAGGCCCTGGGCATCGGCCCCGAGCCGAAGCACTTCGTGCGCCTGGACGTCAGCCGCAGCGGCGGCAACGGCTACGTCGACCGCAATTCGCGCGAATCGTGGAACGTCGCTTTCTCCCTGCTCAGCGACCTGACCCCGGACCTTTCCCACACCCTGGCCCTGGAGTACCAGGACGAGCAGGAAGACAGCCCCTACTGGGGCACGCCGGTGCTCAATCCCTACGCCGGCGAGCTGAAGATCGACAAGAGCCGTCGCCGCGAGAACTACAATGTCGCCGATGGCCGCTACGAACAGCGCGTGCGCTGGCTGCGCTCGATCCTCGAATACCGGGTCAGCGACAGCACGCGCTGGCGCAACACCTTCTACCACTACGACGCCGAGCGCGATTACCGCAACCTCGAGACCTACCGCTACAACGCCGACAACAGCGGGGTGGTGCGCTCCAACGCATTCCTCCAGCGCCACGACCAGCAGCTCAACGGCAACCGCTTCGAGCTACAGCACAGCCAGCCGCTGTTCGGACTGGCCAGCGACTGGGCGCTGGGCTTCGACTACAGCATCAACAAGCAGACGCGCTTCCCGAGTACCGCCTCCGGGCCGTTCGGTACGGTCGATCCGGCCAGTTTCGAGCCGGGCCACTTCTACGACCTGCCGGGCATGCGTCCCGGCCACCGGAAGGACCGCAGCAACGAGGTGCGCACCAGCGCGTTGTTCGCCGAGAACCGCCTGGGCCTGACCGACGAGCTGTCGCTGGTCACCGGGCTGCGCTACGACCACCTCGACCTCGACGTGCGCAACCATCGGACGGTGACCGCCAGCGATCCCGCACACTTCGAACGGCGCTGGGACGTGGTCACCGGGCGCGCCGGGCTGGTCTACCAGTTCACCCCGCACGCCAACGTCTACCTGCAATACAGTACCGCCGCCGACCCGCCGGGCGGGGTGCTGACCAGCGCCAGCTTCGGTCAGGTCCGCGACTACGACCTGTCCACCGGCGACCAGTGGGAGCTGGGCAGCAAGTTCGATTTCCTCGACGGTCGCGGCAGCGCCACCCTGGCCGCCTACCGCATCGTCCGCCGGGACTTCTCGGTGGCCGACCCGAACAACCCCAACCTCAGCGTGCCGGTGGGCCAGCAGACCTCCAGGGGCATCGAGGCCGCCGCCTCCCTGCGGATCACCCCGAAGCTGCTGGCCGAGGGCAATTTCGCCTGGGTCGACGCGCAGTACGACGAGTTCACCGAGAACGTCGGCGGCGTCGCCGTCTCGCGTAAGGGCAAGACGCCGCCGAACGTGCCGGAGCGGGTCGGCAACCTGTGGCTGACCTACGACTTCGACCCGGCCTGGCAGGGCGGGGTGGACGCGCGCTACGTGTCCTCGGTGTACGCCAACAACGCCAACACCTGGCACGTGCCGTCCTACACGGTCTACGGGACTTTCCTCAGCTACCGGCTGGACGAGCGCACGCGGATCACCGGGCGCGTGCGCAACCTCACCGACGAGGTCTACGCGCGCTTCGTGCAGAGCACGCCGCTGTACTACGTCGGCGACCCGCGCACCTTCGAGCTGAGCGTGCAGACGCGCTTCTGAGGAGTCGTCGATGAAACGCTACCTGTACCTGTGGCACCGCTGGCTGGGCATCGGCTGCTGCCTGCTGATGGTGCTCTGGTTCGTCTCCGGCATGGTCATGCTGTATGTCGGCTATCCCAAGCTGACTCCGCTGGAACGCCTGGCCCACCTGCCCGAGCTGGACGGCTGCGAGGCCTGCGTACCGCTGCGGACGGCCCTCGCCGGCAGCGATGGAAAGACCCCGCGGAGCATCCGGCTGGCCAGCGTAGGAGGCCTGCCGACCTACCTGCTGGACGATGCCGACGGACGCACGCGTGCGCTGGCGGCGCGCGACGGCCGACCGCTGGCGGTGGACGCGGACAGGGTGCTGGCTTCGGCCCGTGCTTTCAGCGGCGAAGTACCGATGCAGTTGCAAGGGCGGATCGAGGAAGACGCCTGGACCCATACCCGCAACCTCGATCCGCACCGGCCGCTATGGCGGGTGCAGACCGCGGACGAGCAGGGCCGGCTGCTCTACCTGTCCTCGCAGACCGGCGAGGTGGTACGCGACGCCAGCCGCCGGGAGCGCGCCTGGAACTGGCTCGGCGCCTGGCTGCACTGGCTCTATCCGCTGCGCGGCGGCGGGTTCGACGGGCAGTGGGCGAACCTGGTGATCGGCCTGTCGCTGCTGGCGACCCTGGCGACCGTCCTCGGCATCCTCGTCGGCCTGCTCCGCTGGCGCTTCCGCAAGCCCTACCGCAGCGGCTCGCGCTCGCCCTATGCGGGCGGTTTCCAGCGCTGGCACCACCTCGCCGGCCTGCTCTTCGGCGCGCTGGTGCTGAGCTGGATCTTCAGCGGGCTGATGTCGATGAATCCGTGGAACCTGTTCGGCCGCGGTACGCCGCTCGACCTCGCGGCCTACCAGGGCGGTAGCTGGGACCGGGCGCTGCCCGCCGGACTGGAGGCGGACGCTGTCCTGCGGCGCTTGCGTGCCGCCGGGTTGCGGGTGCGCGAGCTGGAGTGGCGGGCGCTCGACGGCGAGCCCTATGCGCTCGGGCGCAGCGCCAGCGGCAACAGCCTGCTGCTGACGGCGGATGGCGAAATCCTCCGCGAGCTACCCGCGGATCGCCTGCTGGCGGCGGCTCGCGCGCTGCTGCCGGGCGTGCCGATGCAGGCCGAACGGTTGGAACGCTACGACTTCTATTACTACCCGCGCGAAGAACACAGCATGATGGGCTACCTGGAGCGGCGCCTGCCGGTCTGGCGCCTGCGTTTCGACGATCCCCGGCATACCTGGGTGCACCTGGATCCCTACAGCGGCGCGGTGGTTGGCGTGCTCGACGACGGTCGGCGCGGCAGCCGCTGGCTGTTTTCCCTGTTGCATAGCTGGGACTGGCTGCCGCTGCTGACCCGGCGTCCGCTGTGGGACCTGTGGATGCTCGGTTTCAGCCTCGGCGGCCTGGTGGTCTGCGCCAGCGGCTGCTGGATCGGCTGGCGTCGCCTGCGCGGCCGCCGTCCGAAGCGTCGCTGAGAGGGGCTACCTGGCAAGACTGGGCGTCGCCGCACGCCCGGATTTGCTGGTAGCCTTGGTTGAATTCGCAGTAATGGATCGCACATGGGCACACACAAGATCGAGATCCGCCGCCGCAACGTCGAGAAGATTCTCCTGGCCGCCGAAAAAGTCTTCGCCGAAAAAGGCTACGCCGGCACCTCCATGGGCAACATCGCCGAAGAAGCCGAACTGCCGCGCTCCAACCTGCACTACTACTTCAGCACCAAGGACGAGCTGTACCGCGACGTCCTCCTCGGCCTGCTCGAGGTCTGGAAGCAGGACGCCCTCTGCTTCGAGATGTTCGATGACCCAAGGGTGGTATTGACCAGCTATATCCGCGCGAAGATGAACCATTCGCGCACCCGCCCGCATGGCTCCAAGGTCTGGGCCAACGAAATCATGCATGGCGCGCCGCTGCTCGGCGCCACCCTCGACGACAGCCTCTACGAATGGGCCAAGATGAAGGAGGCGAAGATCCGCCAGTGGGTCGAGGAAAAGCGCATCCTGTCGATCGAACCGAGCAGCCTGCTCTACATGATCTGGGCCTCCACCCAGCACTACGCCGACTTCGGCTACCAGGTCGAGGTGCTCAACGGCCACCAGCCGCTCAGCGACATGCAGTTCGAAAGGGCGGTGCAGACGGTGACCAGCGTGGTCCTGCGCGGAATCGGATTGGAGCCCTGAGCAGCGGAGCCTTCGCTAGAAGGCTCCGGCGAAGGCTCAGCTGGCGCGGGTGAAGTCCACCGCTTCAGCCTGTTCGAGGAACACCGTGGTCTGCGCCGGGACCGTCTCGGCGAGCAGCCGTCCGCCGCGGATCGAGTAGCGCACCGGGACCTGCCGGCGCACCGCGTCGAAGCCGTCGCGGGCCGGCAGCACCAGCAGGTTGGCCGGATGGCCGACCTCGATGCCGTATTCCCGCAGGCCGAGGGTGCGGGCGCTGTTGCGGGTGATCAGGTCGAGGCCGCCGTCGATCTCGTCGTAGCCCATCATCTGCGTCACGTGCAGGCCCATGTGCAGCACCTGCAGCATGTTCGCGGTGCCCAGCGGGTACCAGGGGTCGAACACGTCGTCGTGGCCGAAGCAGGTGTTGATCCCGGCACCGAGCAGTTCCTTGACCCGGGTGATGCCGCGGCGCTTCGGGTAGTCGTCGAAGCGACCCTGCAGGTGGATGTTCACCAGCGGGTTGGCGACGAAGTTGATTCCCGACAGTTTCAGCAGGCGGAACAGCCGCGAGGTGTAGGCGCCGTTGTAGGAGTGCATCGCCGTGGTGTGGCTGGCGGTGACCCGTGCGCCGAGGCCGTCGCGATGGGCGAGCATGGCCAGGGTCTCGAGGAAGCGCGACTGCTCGTCGTCGATCTCGTCGCAATGCACGTCCACTGGCAGGTCGTAGCGCTTGGCCAGGTCGATGGCCTTGTGCAGCGACTCGACGCCCAGCTCGCGGGTGAATTCGAAATGCGGGATCGCCCCCACCACGTCGGCGCCCAGGCGCAGCGACTCCTCCAGCAGTTCCAGGCCGTTGGGGTAGGAGAGAATGCCCTCCTGAGGGAAGGCGACGATCTGCAGGTCGACCCAGGGCGCCACTTCGCCGCGCACCTCGAGCATGGCCTTGAGCGCGGTGAGGGTCGGGTCGGAGACGTCGACGTGGCTGCGCACGTGCTGCACGCCGTTGGCGATCTGCCATTTCAGGGTCTGCCAGGCGCGCTGCTTGACGTCCTCGTGGCTGAGCAGGGCCTTGCGCTGGGCCCAGCGCTCGATGCCTTCGAACAGCGTGCCGGAGCGGTTCCACTCCGGCTGGCCGGCGGTCTGGGTGGTGTCGAGGTGGATGTGCGGCTCGATGAACGGCGGCACGGCAAGACCGCCGGCGCCGTCCAGGCGCTCGCCGGCGTCGTCGGCGGCCTGTTCCATCGGCACCAGGGCGGCGATACGGCCATCGGCGACGCGCAGTTGCCAGAGACCTTCGCGGCCGCGCAGGCGCAGGTTGTCAATCAGCATGGAGGACCTCTTCTGGTTTGTTCGGGCTGCGGCTCAGCAGGGGATTGAGCAGCAGGTAGGCGATGGCGGCGCCGAGCACCGCGTTGACCGGCACTATCCCCGGCAGCCAGTGGCCGGCGGCGGTGCCGCAGGCGACGGCGAGGATCGCCGCCCAGTTGATCGCCTGGATGTCCGCGCAGGGGTGCTGGCGGTAGCGCCGGCGGCGACTCAGGTAGTCGGCGATGATCACCCCGCCGATGGGCGGGATGGCGGCGGAGAGGAAGGTCAGCCAGCCGACGAAGTGGTTGTACAGCCAGAGCGCGGCGAGGGTGCCGAGGGCGCCGTTGAGCATCGCCAGGAAGCGGCTGGAGAGGCCGGTGATGTTGGCGAAGCCGAGGCCGGAGGCATACAGCGCGTTGTCGTTGGTGGTCCAGATGTTCAGGCCGAGGACCAGGATCGCCGGGATCAGCAGGCCCTGGGCGATCATCACGTCGGAGATGTCCGACTTGCCCACCGCCGCCGCGCCGGCCGCGCCGAAGATGAACATCAGCGAGTTGCCGAGGAAGAACGCCACCAGGCACACCACCACGGCGGTACGCGCGCTGCGGCCGAAGCGGACGAAGTCGGCGGTGAGGGTGCCGGCGCTGACGAACGAGCCGACCACCAGGGCGATCGCGGTCGAGAGGCTCAGCGGCGCGCTCGGCGTCACCTGCTGCAGCGCCGCCAGGCCGCCGGCGTCGCGCACCGCGAGCCATACCGAGTAGCTGCCGAGAACGACGATCGCCGGGACCGCGATGGCCGACAGCAGGGTCAGACCGGCGATGCCGAAGAACACCGTGAGGGTCATAAGCGCTCCGGAAACCAGGATCAGCAGGTTGACGTCGAGGCCGGTGGCCTTGGCCACCGGGATGGCGAACATCGCTACGCCGACGCCGAACCAGCCGACCTGGGTGCCGCCGAGCAACGCCGAGGGCAGCCAGGAGCCCTTGCTGCCGAACGAGTAATGCGCCAGCAGGTGAGTGGAAAGGCCGGTGCGCGCGCCGATGAAGCCGAGGATCGCGGTGTACAGGCCGAGCATCAGGTTGCCCAGCAGCACGGCGAGGAAGAAGTCGTCGTAGCTCAGGCCGGTGCCGAGGGTGCCGCCGGTCCACATGCTGGCGGAAAAGAAGGTCAGGCCGAGCATCACCACGCTCAGGGCCAGCGCGCTCTTGCGCGCTGCCAGCGGGACCGGTTGCTGGCTGTAGTTGCTGTCTGCGGACATGCGCGAGTCTCCGTGGGGCGCCGGCCGTCCGGGAGCGTCGGCCGGGCCGCGGCGAATGGTAGTCGAAGGCGGGTCGATCCGACAGACGCCGTTGCGCGTCGTCGGACCGCAGCGGCACGCAGGAAGCGTGCCGGCGCGCGGCAGGGCGGCGTCCGCCGGGGATGTGGGCGCCGCCCTGCGTTCAGGAGGCTTCGCGGTAGGGGTTGCGCGGATCCTGGGTCCAGTTGAGATAGGGCTTGCCGGTGTCCTGCGGCACCATTTCGATGCAGTTCTCCACCGGACAGGTGATCTGGCACAGGTTGCAGCCCACGCACTCGGCGTCGATCACTTCGTAGCGGTGCGTACCGTCGGCCCGGGGCAGGCTGGCGATGGCCTGGTGCGAGGTGTCCTCGCAGGCGATATGGCAGCGGCCGCAACCGATGCAGGCGTCCTGGTCGATGCGGGCGATCACCTGGTAGTTGATGTCCAGGTACTTCCAGTCGGTGGTATTGCCCACCGCGCCGCCGCTGAAATCGGACAGCCGCTGGTAGCCATGGCTGTCCATCCAGCGCGCGAGACCGTCCTGCATGTCCTCGACGATACGGAAGCCGTGCAGCATCGCCGCCGTGCATACCTGCACCGCGCCGCAGCCGAGCGCGACGAATTCCGCTGCGTCGCGCCAACTGCCGATACCGCCGATGCCACAGATCGGCAGGCCGCGGGTCTGCGGGTCGCGGGCGATCTCGGCGACCATGTTCAGGGCGATCGGCTTCACCGCCGAGCCGCAGTAGCCGCCGTGGGTGCTCTGGGTGCCGACCACGGGCAGGGCGACCATGCGCTCCAGGTCGACGCTGGTGATCGAGTTGATGGTGTTGATCAGCGACACCGCGTCGGCGCCGCCGCGATGGGCGGCGCGCGCCGACTGGCGGATGTCGGTGATGTTGGGGGTGAGCTTGACGATCACCGGCAGCGAGCAGTGGGTCTTGCACCAGCGGGTGACCATCTCCACGTACTCCGGTACCTGGCCCACCGCCGCGCCCATGCCGCGCTCGGGCATGCCGTGGGGGCAACCGAAGTTCAGCTCGATACCGTCGGCGCCGGTGGCTTCCACCAGCGGCAGGATGTATTTCCACGACTCCTCGACGCAGGGCACCATCAGCGACACGATCAGCGCGCGGTCTGGCCAGTCCTTCTTCACCTGGGCGATCTCGCGCAGGTTGATCTCCAGCGAGCGGTCGGTGATCAGCTCGATGTTGTTGATCCCCTGCACCTGGCGGTTCGGTCCGAAGTGCGCGGAATAACGCGACGACACGTTGACCGCCGCGGGGTCTTCGCCGAGGGTCTTCCAGACCACCCCGCCCCAGCCCGCCTGGTAGGCGCGGACCACGTTGTAGGCCTTGTCGGTGGGCGGCGCGGAGGCCAGCCAGAAGGGGTTGGGCGACTTGATGCCGGCGAATTCGATAGACAGGTCGGCCATCACGCAGCCTCCACGTTGAGCATGAGTTGGGCGTGGATCGCTTCCGCCGCCAGTTTGCCGTGCTGCACCGCCTGCACGGTGAGGTCCTCGCCGAGCGCCACGCAGTCGCCGCCGGCGTAGATGCCGGGGATGCTGGTGCGCATCTGTCCGTCGACCTGGATGCGCTCGCCGTCGCGCCGCAGTTGCGCTGCCAGCGGATCGCCCAGGCTGGCGCCTTCGAAGGCCTGGCCGATGGCCTTGAAGATGGCGTCGGCGGCCAGTTCGAAGTGCTCGCCGGTGTCGCCCAGGCGACCGTTCTCCAGGCGCGTGCGGGCGAAGCGCATGCCGCGCACCCGGCCGTGCTCGTCAAGCAGTACCCGTTCCGGTCGGGCCCAGGTCAGCAGGCGCACCTGGCTGGCCTTGGCGATCTCCTGCTCGTGGCCGGTGGCGCCCATTTCCTCGAAGCCACGGCGGTAGACCAGGTTGACGTCGCGGGCGCCGAGCCGGCTCATCTGCACCGCCATGTCGATGGCGGTGTTGCCGGCGCCGATGACGATGCAACGGTCGGCGACGGGCAGGTCGAGCAGGTCGTCGCTCTGCCGCAGCTCGCGGATGTAGTCGGTGGCGGCGAGCAGGCCGGGGGCGTCCTCGTCTTCCAGGCCGAGGCGCTTGCTGGCGGCCAGGCCGATGCCGAGGAACACCGCGTCGTACTCGTCGTGCAGGGCGCCGAGCGCCAGGTTGTCGCCGAGACGCTGGCCGTGGCGCAGTTCGATACCGCCGATCTGCAGGAGGAATTCCACTTCGCGCCGGGCGAAGTCGTCCACCAGCTTGTAGCGGGCGATGCCGTACTCGTTGAGGCCGCCGGCCTTGGCGCGGGCCTCGAAGAGCACCACGTCGTGGCCGTGCATGGCCAGGCGGTGGGCGCAGGACAGCCCGGCCGGCCCGGCGCCGACCACGGCGATGCGCTTGCCGGTGGCCGGCGAGCGCTTGAACGGATGTTCGTCGAAGCCGGCGTGGTCGAGGGCGTAGCGTTGCAACTGGCCGATCAGCACCGGTGCGCATTCCTGGGCGTTGTTGCGTACGCAGGCCCGCTGGCAGAGGATTTCCGTGGGGCAGACGCGGGCGCAGCTGCCGCCGAGGATGTTCGCCGAGAGGATCTTCTGCGCCGCGCCCTGGACATTCTCCTGGGCGATGCTGCGGATGAACCCGGGGATGTCGATCTCGGTCGGGCAGGCGTTGACGCAGGGCGCGTCGTAGCAGTATAGGCAGCGGGCGCTTTCCAGGGCGGCCTGGCGGGCGTTGAGCGGCGGCGCGAGGTCGGCGAAGCGCTCGGCGAGCGTGTCCGCGCCGGCGTCCGGACGGGGGAGGTGGTTCAGGGAATCGATCACGGTTGTAGCCTCTCTTCTGGTTTCTTCTCGGGGCAGTCAACGGCAATACGGCACCGTCCGGCCTCTACGGGCCGGTCCGGTATTGCGGGAAGGATCAGCGCTCGACGGCGACCGGGCGCTGGCGTTCGGCGCGGCGGCCGAGCACTTCGTACACCGACGGGTAGGCCGGGCGCTCCACGTAGCGTCCGGCGCCGGGTTCGGCGCGCAGGTCGCCGGCGGCCCAGAGCAGCTTGCCCTGGCTGATGGTGTGGCTGGGAATGCCGCGCACGGTGCGACCTTCGAAGATGTTGAAATCGACCCGCTGGTGATGGGTGGCGGCCGAGAGGGTGCGGCTGCCCTGCGGGTCCCAGAGCACCAGGTCGGCATCCGCGCCGACGCGGATCGCGCCCTTGCGCGGGAACAGGTTGAAGATCTTCGCGGTGTTGGTGGAGGTCAGCGCGACGAACTCGTGCATCGACAGGCGCCCGCTGTTGACCCCGGCGTCCCACAGCAGCGCCATGCGGTCCTCGATGCCGGCCGTGCCATTGGGAATCTTGCTGAAGTCGTCGCGGCCCATGGCCTTCTGCTCGGCGCAGAAGCAGCAGTGGTCGGTGGCGGTGGTATGCAGGTTGCCGGACTGCAGGCCGCGCCACAGCGCTTCCTGGTGTTCGACGGGACGGAACGGCGGGCTCATCACGTAGCCGGCCGCGGTGGCCCAGTCCGGGTGGCGGTAGACGCTGTCGTCGAGCAGCAGGTGCCCGGCCAGCACCTCGCCGTAGACCGGCTGGCCCTTGGCGCGGGCATAGGCGATCTCGTCCAGCGCCTCGCGGCTGGAAATATGCACCAGGTACAGCGGCGTACCCAGCGTCTCGGCGATGCGGATGGCGCGGCTGGCGGCCTCGCCCTCGACTTGCGGCGGACGCGACAGCGGATGCGCCTCGGGGCCGGTGAGGCCCTGGGCGAGGAGTTTCTGCTGCAGGTGGAAGACCAGTTCGCCGTTCTCCGCGTGCACCGTCGGCACCGCGCCCAGCTCCAGGCAGCGCTCGAAGCTGGCCACCAGGGTATCGTCGGCGGCCATGATGGCGTTCTTGTAGGCCATGAAGTGCTTGAAGCTGTTCACCCCGTGCTGTGCCACCAGCTCGCCCATTTCCCGGGCGACCTCGTCGCTCCACCAGGTGATGGCGACGTGGAAGCCGTAGTCCGCAGCGGATTTCTGCGCCCAGCCGCGCCAGGTGTGGAAGGCCTCCAGCAGCGACTGTCGCGGGTTGGGGATGACGAAGTCGATGATCGAGGTGGTCCCTCCGGCCAGCCCGGCCGCGGTGCCGCTGAAGAAGTCCTCGCTGGCCACCGTGCCCATGAAGGGCAACTGCATGTGGGTATGGGGGTCGATGCCGCCCGGCATCAGGTACTGGCCACCGCCGTCGAGGACGTCGCAGCCGGAGGGGGTTTCGAGGTTCTCGCCGATGGCCTGGATGAGGCCGTTGGCACAGAGCACGTCGGCTCGATAACTCTCTTCGTGAGTAACCACGGTGGCGCCACGGATCAACAGGGACATGCCGTCTTTCCTCGCAGGCTGACCGGTCGTTGCCGGTTCTTGAAATTGTTTTTTCGCCATGCGCCGAGGACTTTTGTAATCCTGTCAGCGCTGACAGGATTCGAATCTAGATGCTGATCATCGATTGAGCAAGATTATTTTCAAATGGTTGTTTGAGTTTGTAACTTATTGATTTTAAATAATTAAAAATAAATATCACCAAAATGGTGAGGGTTCTCACCATTTTGACGCGCTTGACAAGAATTCAAAAAGGTCGAGATTTCCCATGCAAAATCAGCCGCTTGAAAGCCGTGTTCGAACGGTTGTGGGGAGATGAAAAAAGTTCGCCTGCACTCCTTTGGTTCCTGACCGGGGCGACAGGCTCGCGCATTTCCCCCGGTGACACGCCGGACTGCCCGTCGGCGTGTCACCGACGTTGTCGATGAAGTGTTTCAGATCAGTCGGTTACCTCCAGTAGACCGGCCTGCCCAGTGACGTCGCGGGGTTTTCGGCACGCTTATTGAGTGCCGCCCGCCACGGCATTGTCCGGACCGGAGGTGCAGTACTGGTGGTGCGGTACTCCGGCCATCGCATTAGCCCGATGAGCGAATAACTAAAAGAATTCTGGAGAGGCCCATGCAACAGAGCAGATCGGAAGTGACCGAGCGCGACGGCTTGGTCGAGCTGTCCGCCGGCAGCGACGTACTCGACAGTCCCCGCTACAACCACGACATCGCCCCGACCCGGGTGGAACAGCGTACCTGGAACAGGTGGCACATCACCGCGCTGTGGATCGGCATGTCCATCTGCGTGCCCACCTACACCCTCGGCGGCGTCCTCACCGCCTACTTCGGCCTCAGCGTCGGCGAAGCGCTGCTGGCGATCCTGCTGGCTAACCTGGTGGTGCTGATCCCGCTGACCCTCAATGCCTTCGCCGGCACCCGCTACGGCATTCCCTTCCCGGTGCTGCTGCGCGCTTCGTTCGGCATCATCGGCTCCAACGTGCCATGCCTGATCCGCGCCGTGGTCGCGTGCGGCTGGTTCGGCATCCAGACGCTGTTCGGCGGGCTGGCGATCCATCTCTTCCTCGGTTCGATCCTTCCCGCCTGGAAAGCCCTCGGCGGCACCGGCGAGGTGATCGGTTTCCTCCTGTTCTGGGGGCTGAACCTGTGGGTGGTGCTGCGCGGCGCGGAGTCGATCAAATGGCTGGAGACACTCTCGGCACCGCTGCTGGTGCTGGTCGGCCTCGGCCTGCTGGTGTGGGCGCTGCCGCACATATCGGTCAGCGATCTGCTGGCGCAGCCGCCGAAGCGCCCGGAAGGCGCCAGCGTCACCGGCTACTTCATGGCCGGGCTGACGGCGATGGTCGGCTTCTGGGCCACGCTGTCGCTGAACATCCCCGACTTCAGCCGCTATGCGCGTAGCCAGAAGGACCAGATACTCGGGCAGATCTTCGGCCTGCCGCTGACCATGTTCCTGTTCGCCGCCCTCGGCGTGGTGATGACCGCCGCCTCGGCTTCGCTGGTGGGCGAGACGGTTTCCGACCCGGTCAGCCTGATCGGGCACATCCCCAGCCCCGGCTGGGTGGCGGTGGCGATGGCGTTGATCATCGTCGCCACCCTCTCGACCAACACCGCGGCGAACATCGTCTCGCCGACCAACGACTTCCAGAACATCGCACCGAAACTCATCGGCCGCACCCGCGCCGTCTGGCTCACCGGTTTCATCGGCCTGGCGCTGATGGCCCACGAGTTGCTGAAGAAGCTCGGCTGGATCGTTTCCGACCTCAGCCTGGAAAGCGTCTACTCCAACTGGCTGCTCGGCTACTCCAGCCTGCTCGGGCCGATCGCGGGGATCATGGTGGTGGACTACTTCCTGGTGCGCAGGCAACGCCTCGACCTCGCCGGACTCTACCGCGACGACGTCTACCCGGCCTGGAACTGGCCCGGCTTCGCCGCCTTCGCGGTGCCGGTGGCGCTGACCGTCATGGCCCTCGGCAACCGCCAGTTCCACTGGTTCTACGACTACGGCTGGTTCACCGGCTCGCTGCTCGGCGGCGCGCTCTACTACGGCCTCTGCGGCCGCCGTGCGCGGAGCCCGGCGGCATTGGCCAAACCGCTGCCCTGATGGGCATACAGGCGGCCGGCGAGCCGCCGACACCTACTCCAAGCCTGAGGAAACGACAATGAGCACTGCCCGGAACGTCCTGCAATCCACCCAGCGACACATCGATGGCCAGCGCCTCTGGCAATCGCTGATGGATCTCGCCCGCCTCGGCGCCACCGCCAAGGGTGGGGTCTGCCGCCTGGCCCTGAGCGATCTCGACCGCCAGGCCCGCGATCTCTTCGTGCAATGGTGCGAAGCGGCCGGCTGCACGGTCAGCGTCGATCGGGTCGGCAACATCTTCGCCCGTCGTCCCGGGCGTAACCCGGACTTGCCCCCGGTGATGACCGGTAGCCACATCGACACCCAGCCCACCGGTGGCAAGTTCGACGGCTGCTTCGGGGTGATGGCCGGCCTCGAGGTGATCCGCACCCTCAACGACCTCGGGGTGGAAACCGAGGCGCCGCTGGAGGTGGTGGTGTGGACCAACGAGGAAGGCTCGCGCTTCGCGCCCTGCATGATGGGCTCGGGCGTATTCGCCGGGAAGTTCACCCTGGAGGAGACCCTGGCCAAGCGCGATGCCGACGGTGTCAGCGTAGGCGAGGCGCTGGACGCCATCGGCTACGCGGGAGCGCGCGATTGTCTCGGACATCCGGTGGGCGCCTATTTCGAGGCGCACATCGAACAGGGGCCGATCCTCGAGGACGAGGAGAAGACCATCGGCGTGGTGCTCGGCGCGCTCGGGCAGAAATGGTTCGACCTGTCCCTGCGCGGCGTCGAGGCACACGCCGGGCCAACGCCGATGCACCTGCGCAAGGACGCCCTGGTCGGTGCCGCGGCGGTGGTCGAGGCGGTCAATCGCGCAGCCCTCGGCCATCAGCCGCATGCTTGCGGCACGGTCGGCTGCCTGCACGCCTATCCCGGTTCGCGCAACGTGATACCCGGCGAAGTGAAGATGACCCTGGACTTCCGCCATCTGCAACCGGAGCGCCTGGACTCGATGATCGCCGAGGTCCGCCAGGTGATCGCCGCTACCTGCGAGAAGCATGGCTTGCAATACGAGCTGGTGCCGACCGCCGATTTCCCGCCGCTGTACTTCGACCAGGGATGCGTCGGCGCGGTGCGCGAGGCGGCGCAGGCGCTGGGCATGCCGCAGATGGACATCGTCAGCGGCGCCGGCCACGACGCGATCTTCCTCGCCGAACTCGGTCCGGCGGGGATGATCTTCGTGCCCTGCGAGAACGGCATCAGCCACAACGAGATCGAGAACGCCAGCCCCGACGACCTGGCCGCCGGCTGCGCGGTGCTGTTGCGGGCCATGCTCAAGGCCTCCGAGGCGATCGCCGGCGGCCGCCTGGCGGCCTGAGTGGCGCTTCCATCGAGGCGCCGGCATCGACCGCCTTCTACACGGGGTCGGTAGGGCGAATGACGCCAGGGGCGCTATCCGCCGATGCTCGGCTGGCCGGCGGATAACCGCGTTGCGGTTATGCGCCCTACGTCGCGGTGTTGCGCGGGGTACGGTGGGGCGTTATCCGCCGATGCGTCGCTGGGGCGGGGCGCGGGGCTCAGATCACCTTGCCGTCGCGCAGCCTTTCCAGCGCGGCCGCGTCCAGGCCGAGGAGCGTCTCGAGGACCTCGTCGGTGTGCTGGCCGAGGGTGGGCGGCGGGTTGCGGTATTCCACCGGCGTCTCGGACAGGCGGATCGGGCTGGCTACCTGCGGCACCGTCCCGGCCAGCGGGTGCGGTAGCTCCACGCGCAGGCCGCGGGCCTGCACCTGCGGGTCGGCGAACACCTGCGCCAGGTCGTTGATCGGCCCGCAGGGCACGCCGGCGCGCTCCAGGGAAAGAATCCACTCGGCGGTGGTGTGCAGCACCGTGGCCTGGCGGATCAGCGGGATCAGCACCTCGCGGTTGGCCACCCGCGCCTTGTTGGTGGCGAAGCGCGGGTCGTCGGCCCATTCCGGGTGGTCTGCCAGCTCGGCGAACTTGCGGAACTGGCTGTCGTTGCCGACCGTGAGGATCATGTCGCCGTCGGCGGTGGGGAAGTCCTGGTACGGCACGATGTTCGGGTGTGCGTTGCCCAGGCGCCGCGGCGGCACGCCGGTGGTCAGGTAGTTGAGGGTCTGGTTGGCCAGGCAGGCGACCTGCACGTCGAGCAGGGCCATGTCGATGTGCTGGCCGATGCCGCTGACGTCGCGGTGGGCGAGGGCGGCGAGCACCGCGGTGGAGGAGTACAGCCCGGTGAGGATATCGGTCAGCGCCACGCCGACCTTCACCGGACCGGCGCCTTCCTCGTTGTCGGCGCGCCCGGTGAGGCTCATCAGGCCGCCCAGGCCCTGGATCATGAAGTCATAGCCGGCGCGCTTGGCATAGGGGCCGGACTGGCCGAAGCCGGTGATCGAACAGTAGATCAGCTTCGGGTTGACCTGCTTCAGCGATTCATAGTCGAGGCCATAGGCCTTGAGCCCGCCGACCTTGAAGTTCTCCAGCAGGATGTCGGCCTTGGCCGCCAGTTCGCGAACGATGCGCTGGCCTTCCGGCTGGGTGAAGTCCACCGTCACCGACTTCTTGTTGCGGTTGGCCGACAGGTAGTAGGCCGCCTCGCTGGTGTCGTTGCCTTCGGCATCCTTGAGGAACGGCGGGCCCCAGGCGCGGGTGTCGTCGCCGCTGCCGGGGCGCTCGATCTTGATCACCTCGGCGCCGAGGTCGGCGAGGATCTGCCCGGCCCAGGGGCCGGCCAGGACACGGGACAGGTCGAGTACGCGGATATGGGAAAGGGCGCCGGGCATGACGGTTCTCGCTGCTGGGGGCTGGAAACGGAAATGGCCGGGAAGACGGGTTCCTTGCCCGTCTCCCCGGCGGCCGGCGCGCTACCGTGAAAAAGCGCGCCGGGGTGTTGCTCGGTGGCTCAGAAGAATGCCTGGATGCCGGTCTGCGCGCGGCCGAGGATCAGCGCGTGGACATCGTGGGTGCCCTCGTAGGTGTTCACCACTTCCAGGTTGACCAGGTGGCGGGCGATGCCGAATTCGTCGGAGATGCCGTTGCCGCCCAGCATGTCGCGGGCCAGGCGGGCGATGTCGAGGGCCTTGCCGCAGCTGTTGCGCTTCATGATCGAGGTGATTTCCACCGCCGCGGTGCCTTCGTCCTTCATCCGCCCCAGGCGCAGGCAGCCTTGCAGGGCCAGGGTGATCTCGGTCTGCATGTCGGCCAGCTTCTTCTGGATCAGTTGGTTGGCGGCCAGCGGGCGGCCGAACTGCTGGCGGTCGAGCACGTACTGGCGGGCGGTGTGCCAGCAGAATTCGGCGGCGCCCAGGGCGCCCCAGGAGATCCCGTAGCGCGCCGAGTTCAGGCAGGTGAACGGACCGCGCAGGCCGCGCACTTCGGGGAAGGCGTTCTCTTCCGGAACGAACACGTTGTCCATCACGATCTCGCCGGTGATCGAGGCACGCAGGCCGACCTTGCCATGGATCGCCGGGGCGCTCAGACCTTCCCAGCCCTTCTCGAGGACGAAGCCGCGGATCTGCCCTTCGTCATCCTTGGCCCAGACCACGAAGACGTCGGCGATCGGGCTGTTGGTGATCCACATCTTGCTGCCGCTCAGGCGATAGCCGCCGTCGACCTTCTTCGCCCGGGTGACCATCGAGCCCGGGTCGGAACCGTGGTTCGGCTCGGTCAGGCCGAAGCAGCCGATGTATTCGCCGCTGGCCAGCTTGGGCAGGTACTTCTGCCGGGTGGCTTCGTTGCCGAATTCATGGATCGGCACCATCACCAGCGAGGACTGCACGCTCATCATCGAGCGATAGCCGGAGTCGACGCGCTCGACTTCGCGAGCGATCAGGCCATAGCAGACGTAGTTGAGGCCGCTGCCGCCGTAGGCTTCGGGAATGGTCGCGCCGAGCAGGCCGGTCTCGCCCATCTCGCGGAAGATCTTCGGGTCGGTCTGTTCGTGGCGGAAGGCTTCGAGCACGCGCGGGGCCAGCTTGTCCTGGGCGAACTGCTGGGCGCTGTCGCGAACCATGCGCTCTTCTTCGGTGAGCTGCTGGTCCAGCAGCAGGGGATCTTCCCAGTTGAAGCTAGCTTTGGTGGCCATGCGTACATCCTCGTCAAGCGGTAGCGGAGGCTGGCGTGGGCCAGCCGGAATGGAAGCATCCTAAGAGCCTAGCGAATGGGGCGGCAAACGAGGAATTCGCACGCACTTGTGCTATTTTCTCACTCCGAGAAAATGAGTCTCGTATTTCATGCCCTTGAAGAGGCGCGAGGAATCGTGACCTGGGCGTCATAGATGCGAAACCGGCACTCCGGAGTCCTCCATGCGACGCAAGATCCCTTCCACCGCCGCGCTGGTCAGCTTCGAATCCGCCGCGCGCCACGAGAGCTTCACCAAGGCGGCGGAGGAGTTGTCCCTGACCCAGAGCGCGATCTGCCGGCAGATCGCCACGCTCGAGGAGTTCCTCGGTGTCGAGCTGTTCCGTCGCTCGCGGCGCGGGGTCAAGCTCACCGAGGCCGGGCTGTCCTATAGCCGGCGGGTGGCGGTACGCCTCGACGCGGTGGAGCGCGACACCCTGGCGGTGATGGGGCACCAGGGCGGCGGCGCGATCGAACTGGCGGTGGTGCCGACCTTCGGCACCCAATGGCTGTTGCCGCGGCTCAAGCGTTTCCAGCGGCTGCACCCGGAGGTCACGATCAACCTGACCAACCGCACCCGCCCGTTCCTCTTCGCCGACACCGAGTTCGACGCCGCGCTGTACTTCGGCGACGCCGACTGGTCGGGTACCGTCTCGCATTTCCTGATGCGCGAGAATCCGGTGCCGGTGTGCAGCCCGGAGCTGCTGGGCGGGCGTCGAACGCTGAGCGCCGAGCAGGTCGCCGGGCTGCCGCTGATGCAGCAGAGCACCCGGCCCTACGCTTGGCGCCAGTGGTTTCACTCCCAGGGACTGAACGTCGCCCACGACATGAGCGGGCCGCGCTACGAGCTGTTCTCCATGCTTGCCCAGGCGGCCATGCACGGCATGGGCGTGGCCCTCATACCGCCCTTCCTGATCCAGGACGAGCTGGCCGACGGAAGGCTTATCGTGCCCATGCAACATGCCTATTTGAGCGAGAATGCGTATTACCTGATCATTCCCGAGCGCAGGGTCGAATCGGCGATGCTCAATGCCTTCCGCGACTGGCTGGTGGAAGAGGCCAGGCAGTACCGCGAGGCCAACGGGCTGGGCTGAACGCGCAGGAACATCGGGTGGCGCAGGCAGGACGCGCCGCCCCGGGACCGGGCCGATCCGCCGGGTCCCGCGGAGCCGCGGCGGCGATACCGCCGGGCATCCTCCACGACGGCCAGGATGGCGGCCGTGGGGCACCACACCAGGAGTTCACATGAATTTCCACACCCGCAAGTGGGTCAAGCCAGAAGATCTCAACCCCAACGGCACCCTGTTCGGCGGCAGCCTGCTGCGCTGGATCGACGAAGAAGCGGCGATCTACGCGATCATCCAGCTGGGCAACCAGCGCGTGGTCACCAAGTACATTTCCGAGATCAACTTCGTCAGCTCGGCGCGCCAGGGCGACATCATCGAGCTGGGCATCACCGCCACCGACTTCGGTCGTACCTCGCTGACCATGACCTGCCACGTGCGCAACAAGATCACCCGCAAGAGCATCCTCACCATCGACAAGATGGTCTTCGTCAACCTCGGCCCGGACGGCCTGCCGGCGCCCCACGGCAAGACCGAGATCACCTACATCAAGGACCAGTTCAAGGAAGACGAAGTCCTGCCCTGATCGGCGCGACGAGCGGCCGGCACCCGTGCCGGCCGCCGTGTTTCAGAACAGCCGGGTGAGCAGCCAGTAGAGCGAGGCCGAGAGCAGGATCGCCGCCGGCAGCGTCAGCACCCAGGCCATCAGCAGGTTGCGGATGGTCTTCCACTGTAGTCCCGAACCGTTCGCCGCCATGGTCCCGGCCACCCCGGAAGACAGTACATGGGTGGTGGATACCGGCAAGCCATACAGGTCCGCCGCGCCAATGGTCAGCATCGCCACGGTTTCCGCCGAGGCGCCCTGGGCGTAGGTCAGGTGGGTCTTGCCGATCTTCTCGCCGACCGTCACCACGATGCGTTTCCAGCCGACCATGGTGCCCAGGCCGAGGGCGATGGCCACGGCGATCTTCACCCATAGCGGGATGAACTTGGTGGCGTCGTCGATCTTCCGCTTGAACGCCTGCAACTTGCCGCGGGTGTCGGCGTCGAAGCGGCCGACGTCGTCCTTGTCCATCAGGCGGATCGCCTCGGAGGTCAGGTACATGTCGTTGCGCACGTTGCCCATGGCTTGCGCCGGTACCCGCGAGAACGCGCCATAGCCTTTCACTTCCTGGCCGATCGAGCCGGTCAGGGCGGCCAGCGCCGGGATCAGCTCAGGCGATGCCTGCTTGCTGCGCACGTAGTCGGAGAGTACCTGGCGCGGATCGGCCGGCGCCGGTTGCGGCGCGCTCTTCACCAGCGCTTGCCGGGTGACCTCGGCGACGGCGGCGAACTGCACTGCCTGGTCCGCCGGCATGGTGCGGTTCAGGGCGTAGGCCATCGGCAGGGTGCCGACCAGGATCAGCATGATCAGGCCCATGCCTTTCTGCCCGTCGTTGGAGCCGTGGGCGAAGGACACCCCGGTACAGGTCAGGATCAGCAGGCCGCGGATCCACCAGGGCGGCGGCGCCTTGCCCTTCGGCGCCTTGTACAGCGCGCGGTTCTTCACCAGCAGGCGCAGCGCCAGGAGCAGCAGGGCGGCGCAGGCGAAGCCGATCAGCGGCGAGAGCAGCAGGGAATAGCCGACCTTGGTCGCCTGGCCCCAGTCCACCCCGCTGGTGCCGTCGCGCCCGTGCATCAGCGCGTTGGCCACGCCGACGCCGATGATCGAGCCGATCAGGGTGTGCGAGGACGACGCCGGCAGGCCCAGCCACCAGGTCCCGAGGTTCCACAGGATGGCGGCGATCAGCAGGGCGAAGACCATGGCGAAGCCGGCCGAGGAACCGACCTGCAGGATCAGTTCCACCGGCAGCAGGGCGATGATGCCGAAGGCCACCGCGCCGCTGGAGAGCAATACGCCGAGAAAGTTGAAGCAACCCGACCAGACCACCGCGAAGTGCGGCGGCAGCGAGTGGGTGTAGATCACCGTGGCCACCGCGTTGGCAGTGTCGTGGAAGCCGTTGACGAACTCGAAGCCGAGGGCGATCAGCAGGGCCACGCCGAGCAGCAGGAAGGGCGTCCAGGTGGTGATCGCGGAACCGACGTCATCGACGTCCTGCATCAGGCTGTAGGCGCTGAACAGCAGTCCGGTGGCGAGCACGGCGAAGAATACGAAGGCGGTGAGGCGGCCGGGGCGCTGCTCGAGATGGGGCTTGTGCGCGTTGCCGGCGGCACTGGCGACGGCGACGGCGGGAAGGACATCGGAGGTCATGGTGCGGGTCCGCGCTGGGGATGACCGGCACATGATGGGCAGGCGTTTGTGACAAGTTATGTCTTTCGCATACCGGCTTCGTCTGGCGAAGAAAGGACAAGGGCCGCGGGAGGCCGCCGGAAGCCGGATGGGGTCGGGCGCCAGGCGGCCTGCCCGCTGCGGCCGCGAAGATTAATGAATTCCTGTGGCGAGTGCCATCATTTCGTCGCTAAAAAGTTGGCATGTTGAGGGATTTGCCGATCCGGACACGCGCGGGGAAGGCGAGAGCCACTGGACTAGACTGAGAAGTGCGCGGCGGGGCCGGTCGCTTGCCGGCCCGGTGCGCGGGACGAGCGCCTTCGTCCCGGGGTGGCCCGGCCGGGCGGTCGGGGAGGTCGATATGCGGATGCCGTGCCGGCTCGCGCTGGCGCTGTTGCTGTGCTTCGCCGGCCCGGCCTGTCTCGCGGCCTCCGGACCGGTACGGGTGCTCTCGGTGGATGGTGCGATCGGCCCGGCCAGCGCCGATTACCTGGTGCGCGGCATCGAGCGTGCCGCCGAGGACGGCGCGCAACTGGTGGTGCTGGAACTGGACACGCCCGGCGGCCTGGACGCATCGATGCGGCGCATCGTCAAGGCGATCCTCGCCAGCCAGGTGCCGGTCGCCGGTTTCGTCGCGCCCAGCGGGGCGCGGGCGGCGAGCGCCGGCACCTACATCCTGTATGCCTGCCATATCGCAGCGATGGCGCCGGGGACCAACCTCGGCGCCGCCACCCCGGTGCGCCTGGGGACGCCGGACAAGCCCGCAGAGAAGCCCCCGGCGCGGGACGCCGAACCCATGGCGCGCAAGCAGGTCAACGACGCCGCCGCCTATATCCGTGGCCTCGCGCAGTTGCGCGGGCGCAACGTCGAATGGGCCGAGCGCGCGGTGCGCGAGGCGGTCAGCCTGGCGGCGCACGAGGCGGCGGCGCAGAAGGTGATCGACCTGCAGGCCCGCGACCTGCCCGACCTGCTGCGCCAGCTCGACGGCCGCAGCCTGCGCGTCGGCGAGCGCGCGCTTACCCTGGCTACCGCCGGCGCCACGGTCGAGCGCCAGGCACCGGACTGGCGCGCGCGGTTGCTGGCGGTGCTCACCGATCCCAGCGTGGCGCTGATCCTGATGATGATCGGCATCTACGGGCTGATCTTCGAACTGGCCAATCCCGGCATGGCGTTGCCCGGCGTGCTCGGCGGCATCTGCCTGCTGCTTGGCCTGTACGCCCTGCAGATGCTGCCGGTCAACTACGCCGGGCTGGCGCTGATCGCGCTGGGCCTGGCGTTCATGGTGGGCGAGGCGTTCGTCGCCAGCTTCGGCGTGCTCGGCATCGGCGGAATCGTCTCGTTCGTGGTCGGCGCGCTGATCCTGATCGATACCGAGGTGCCCGGCTACGGCATTCCGCCCGGCCTGGTGGTGGCCCTGGCGTTGCTCAGCGCCGCGCTGATCGTCGGTCTGCTGGGCATGGCCCTGCGTACTCGCCGGCAAGCGGTGGTAAGTGGCACCGCCGGATTGGTCGGCAGCCTGGCGACGGTGGCGGCGGTGGATTCCGAACAACCCTGCGCAGGCTGGGTGCTGCTCCAGGGCGAGCGCTGGCGGGTGCTCGCCGCGCGGCCGCTGGCGGTGGGCCAGCCGGTCTGGGTGCTGGCGCGCAAGGGCCTGCTCCTGGAAGTCGCGCTGGCCGATGAAGGAGGTGGATGATGGGTATTTCCTATGGTTTGGCGATGTTGCTGGTGTTCCTCGCGCTGCTGCTGTTCAGCGCGCTGCGCATCCTCCGCGAGTACGAGCGCGGCGTGGTGTTCCAGCTCGGGCGGTTCTGGAAGGTCAAGGGGCCGGGGCTGGTGCTGGTGATCCCGGCGATCCAGCAGATGGTGCGCATCGACCTGCGCACCATCGTCCTCGACGTGCCGCCGCAGGATGTGATTTCCCGCGACAACGTTTCGGTGAAGGTCAACGCGGTGGTGTACTTCCGCGTGCTCGATCCGCAGAAGGCGATCATCCAGGTGGAGAACTACCTGGCCGCCACCAGCCAGTTGGCCCAGACCACCCTGCGCGCGGTGCTGGGCAAGCACGAGCTGGACGAGATGCTCGCCGAGCGCGAGCGCCTGAACCTGGATATCCAGCAAGTGCTCGATGCGCAGACCGACGCCTGGGGCATCAAGGTGGCGAATGTGGAAATCAAGCACGTCGATCTCAACGAATCGATGGTTCGCGCCATCGCCCGGCAGGCCGAGGCGGAGCGTGAGCGCAGGGCCAAGGTGATCCATGCCGAGGGCGAGCTGCAAGCCTCGGAGAAACTCATGCAGGCGGCGCAGATGCTCGGCCGGCAGAGTGGCGCCATGCAGTTGCGCTACATGCAGACCCTCGGCGCGATCGCCGGCGACAAGAGTTCGACCATCGTCTTCCCGATGCCGATCGAACTCTTCGGCGGCAAGTACGCAGGTGCCGCGCCGCGGAACGAAAAGGCCGCCGGAGAGGAAGAGGAGAGGTGAACGCGTGCGGTTTGTGATGGAAATATCATCGAGCCGCGACACGGGGACATGCGTGCCCGGGGTCGGGATGGCTATGCTGTGGCGATCCACTCCCGGGACGCTCCTTCATGCTGCGATGCGCACTCCTGCTGCTGACATTGCTCCTCCCTTGCGCGCTGCCTGCCGCCAACCTGCGCCTGGTCGGCGACTCCTGGCCGCCTTTCGTCGATTCGCGCCTGCCTGGCAACGGCCTGGCGGTGGAACTGGTGACCACCGCGCTCAAGCGCGCCGGCTTCGACTCGAGTTTCCAGCAGGTACCCTGGTCGCGTGCCCTGTATGGCGTGCGCAGCGGCGACTACGACATCGCCCTGAGCGCCTGGTACGAGCCCGCCCGCAGCCTCTACGGGCAGTTTTCCCGCGCCTACCTGAGCAACCGCATCCGCCTGCTGCAACGCAAGGGGCGGGGTATCGAGTTTTCCCGCCTGAGCGACCTGCGTCCCTACCGCATCGCGGTCGTGCGCGACTATGCCTACGCGCCCGAATTCGACCGTGACAGCCGTCTGCAGAAGGTCAACGTGACCAGCTTCGCCAACGCCGCGCGGATGCTCGAGGCGGGGCGGGTCGACCTGGCGGTGGAGGACGAGCTGGCGCTGGGGGTCGCCTTCAAGGGCGAACTGGCCGATTTGCGCGACAAGCTGGAGGTACTGCCCATCCCGCTTGGCGAGAACGGCCTGCACCTGCTGGTGAGCCTGAGGAATCCCCGGCATGACGAGATCGTCGACGGCTTCGACCTGGCCATCCGCGGCATGCGCGACGACGGCAGCTACCAGCGCCTGCTGGAGCGCTACGGCGCGCGCTAGGGCTGGCCTGGCAGTGGCTGCGCGCCGGCCAGTTCCTTCTTCAGCAAGTGCGCGGCCAGGGTGCGCAGCGGGGCGAGCTGGCGGCAGATGTGCGCCAGTTGGGTCTGTACCAGGCGATGGCTGTCGTCCATGTCCTCGGGCATCTGCTCCAGTTCCTTGGCCAGCGCTTCCTCCTCTTCGCTGTAGATGGCGACCGGGCGTTTCTGTTCCAGGCTCGCGGCGATTTCCTCGAGGCTGGCGGAGAGCCGCTCGGCGGCGCGCTCCAGGAGGCCGTCGCTGGCGTCCTCGGGCAGGCTTTCGCGGTGCGCGCCGAGACCGGATAGATAGCTGAGCAGGGTGTGCGAGAGGACCAGGAAGCGGAAGCCGATCTCGGCGTCCTTCCTGAAGTGGCCGGGCTCCAGGAGCATGTTCGACAGGGTGGTCGACAGCGCTGCGTCGGCGTTGTGCGCGTTGCGCCGGGCGGTGCGGTAGTCGAGGTCGTCGCGCTTGCCGGTGGCGTACTGCTGCATGATCTGCCGCAGGTAACGGCTGTTGCAGGCGAGGGTGTTGGCGAGCATGCGGTTGAGCCGGCGGCCCTGCCAGTCGGGCAGCACCAGGAACACCGCGAGGCCGGCGATCAGGCTGCCCAGCAAGGTATCGAACAGGCGGGGCAGGATCAGCCCGTAGCCATCGCCGACCTGGTTGAAGCAGAACAGCACCAGCAGGGTGATCGCCGCCGTCGCCAGGGTATAGCGACTGCTGCGGGTGGCGAAGAAGGCGACCCCGGCGGCGACCGCGAACAGCGACTGCACCAGCGGGCTGGGGAACAGGTCGATCAGCGCCCAGCCGACCACCAGGCCGACCACCGTACCGAGGATCCGCTGCACCAGGCGCAGGCGGGTCGCGCCATAGTTGGGCTGGCAGACGAACACCGTGGTGAGCAGTATCCAGTAGCCCTGGGTCGGATGGATCCAGTGCAGCACGCCGTAGCCGGCGGTCAGCGCCAGGGCCATGCGCAGGCCGTGGCGGAACAGCAGCGAGGTCGGGGTGAGCTGCTGGCGCAGGCGCTCGAAGGCGTCCTTCAGGCTGCGCGGCGAGCGGTCGAGCAGGGCGCTGTCCTGTTCGTCGGCGATGGCGTCCGGGTTGCTCGCCCCGGCCAGCTTGCGGTCCAGCGTGGTGAGGTTGGCGGCCAGGGCGCCGAGCGAGCGAAGCAGGCCCTTCCAGGCCGGGTTGCTCTGCTGGCGCAGGTGTTCGAGCGAGGCCTGGAGATCTTCCAGGGCCAGCTCGCGGTCGGCGTAGTCGAACGGCTGGCGCAGGCGGATAGCCCGCGCCAGGGCCTGGCAGGCCTTGCCCTGCTGGTTGAGCAGGCGCTGGCAGCGGAACAGCACGTCGCTGTGGAAGAACGCCTCGGCCAGCCGGTTGTACGGGTAGTGCGAGGAACTGGCGCGCTCGTGGACGTCCTGGGCGATGAAATAGAGCTTCAGGTAGCGGCTCACCTTGGGGCCCGGCCGACCATGGCCGAGGCGGTTGAGAATGGTCTCCTTGGCCTGGTTCAGCGCCACCACCACCTTGCCGTTCTGCCGTGCCAGGGCGAGGCGCTGGCCCTCCACGTCGAGCTGGCGCAACGGTTCGAACAGGCTCGACTTGATCCTCAGGTATTCGCCCAGCTCGAAATACAGGCGGGAAAGACTCTGCTGCACCGGCTGGTTGGAGAACAGCGCGTTCCACAGCACCGAGAGCAGCCCGTACCAGGCCGCCCCGGCCACCAGCAGCAGCGGTTCGTGCCAGACATCGGCGACCTCGCCGCCGCGCTGGTCCACGCCGATCATGGTGTAGATCGAGAGGATCAGGGTCGCCGAGGCGATCGCCGCATAGCGCTCGCCGAGGGCGCCGAGGAGGATCATGCCGAACGCCGACAGCGCCATCCCGGAAACGAACAGCCAGGGATAGGGGAACAGCAACTCGACGGCGAAGGCGGCGACGCTGAAGCACAGCAGGGTCACCAGCAGCGCTTGCAGGCGGCCTAGCCAGTTGTCGTCGGTCTCCGCCAGGGCGCTGGCGATGATCCCGAGAAACAGCGGGATCAGCAGCTCGATGCGGTCCTGCCACCAGCACAGCAGCAGGGCGCCGGCCAGGGCGATGAATACCCGCAGGCTATAGGCGAACTTGTCGAGGGCCCAGAGGCGGCGGAGCGTGTGTGTCAACGAAGAGGGCGGCATGGGGGCGGAGTGCTATCCGATGGTCCGTGGTTCAGCCTATGTGGCCTGTCCGGCTAATTCAATCGGCCGATTTCGCGCGACTGGAAGTCCGCTGCCCGCCGCAGTCGCAGGAAGCGCTGCCGTGGGCAACTCGGTCGAGCCGGGCATCTGGCGGATGCAGGCTTCGTGCCTGCGAACGCTAAGACGTCGTCGCCGCGCCGAACGTTACCCGGCGGCGATATCGCGCGCCGGAGCGGGCCCGGCGAGCGAAGCGGCGGCGCGCTAAAGCAGGCGGACCTTGAACGAGCGACCCTTGATCTTGCCTTCGCTCAGGCGCTTGAGGGCCTGGTGGGCGAGGCCCCGCTCGATGGCGACGAAGGCCTGGAAGTCGAAGATGGCGATCTTGCCCACCGCGCTGCCGGGCAGCCCGGCGTCGCCGGTGAGGGCACCGAGCAGGTCGCCGGGGCGCACCTTGTCCTTGCGTCCGCCGGCGATGCACAGGGTGCTCATCGGCGGCAGCAATGGCTCCGGGCTGGCCTTCAACTGGCCGAGGGCGTACCAGGCCAGCGGCTGCTTCTGCAGGTCCTCGATGGCCTGCGCGCGGCTGGCCTCGGCCGGCGCCACCAGCGACAGGGCCAGGCCTTTCTCGCCGGCGCGACCGCTGCGTCCGATGCGATGGATGTGGACCTCCGGGTCACGCGCCAGCTCGACGTTGATCACCGTTTCCAGGGCGGCGATGTCCAGCCCGCGGGCGGCCACGTCGGTGGCCACCAGTACGTTGCAACTGCGGTTGGCGAACACCGTCAGGACCTGGTCGCGCTCGCGCTGCTCCAGGTCGCCGTGCAGGGCCAGGGCGGAAATCCGCTGCGCCTTCAGTGCGTCGGCCAGCTCCTGGCACTGCTGGCGGGTCTGGCAGAAGGCCACGCAGGACTGCGGCCGGAAATGCTGGAGCAGGCGTACCACGGCGTCCATGCGCTGCTTCGGATCGATCTCGAAGAAGCGCTGCTCGATCTGGCTGTCGGCGTGCAGCGACTCGACCTTCACCTGTCGCGGATCGCGCATGAAGGTCTTCGCCAGCTTCTCGATGCCGTCCGGGTAGGTGGCGGAGAACAGCAGGGTCTGCCGGCGCTCGGGGAGCTGGCCGATGATCTCGGCGATGCTGTCGTAGAAGCCCATGTCGAGCATCCGGTCGGCTTCGTCGAGGACCAGGGTATTGAGCCCGTCGAGGACCAGGGTGCCCTTGCGCAGGTGCTCCTGGATGCGCCCCGGGGTGCCGACCACCACGTGCGCGCCGTGCTCCAGCGAAGCCACCTGCGGGCCGTAGGGGACGCCGCCGCAGAGGGTCAGGACCTTGATGTTGTCGGCGGCGCGGGCCAGCCGGCGGATCTCCTTGGCGACCTGGTCGGCCAGTTCGCGGGTCGGGCACAGCACCAGCGCCTGGCAGCCGAAGTAGCGCGGGTTCAGCGGGCTGAGCAGGGCGAGGCCGAAGGCCGCGGTCTTGCCGCTGCCGGTCTTGGCCTGGGCGATCAGGTCGTGGCCCTGGAGGATCAGCGGCAGGCTCTGCGCCTGGATCGGCGTCATCTCCCGGTAACCGAGGGAGTCGAGATTGGCCAGGAGGTCCGCGGAAAGCGGCAGCGAGGAGAAAGCGGTGGAGGTCACGGGGCAGGGCTCGGCAGGCGATACGAGCGGCTAGTCTAGCAGCCTGCGGCGGCTTGCCGCGTGCGATCGCCGCCGGAGCAGCAGCGACAGGCAATGTATCTTTGGCCAGTACCGTTCGTCCGAAAAACGAAAAAAGCGCGTTTCTGTATTTTTATACAGGTTCGCTTTCCTCAGTTTTTTGTCGTAGAGTGCTGACACTGTGTTTGCATGGGTCGCCGTCGATCGTGACCTGATGCGGTCGGAAATTCCAGCCCGTCCTGCTCGACTCCTTGTAACTCCTTGCAACTCAGTTACCGGCTACGATTTCGTGGCTAAATCAATACCCATAGTTCCAAGGAGAACTTGCAATGTCCCGTCAGAACGGCACCGTTAAGTGGTTCAACGAAACCAAAGGCTACGGCTTCATTACCCCGGAAAGCGGCCCGGACGTTTTCGTTCACTTCCGTGCCATCGAAGGTAACGGCTTCAAGACCCTGGCCGAAGGCCAGAAGGTCAGCTTCGAAGTCGTACAAGGCCAGAAAGGCATGCAGGCCGAGCGCGTTCAGGTGATCAACTAAGATCCCTGGGCCCCAGCCCGAAGAACCCGGATGGAAGCATCCGGGTTTTTTATTGCCCGGAGAAAACCGTCACACTGTCTTCGCCTGCCGTTCACCCTGTCTTGACGAGTTCCCGCCCAGAGTGGCCCGGTCCCGTTCGGAGTCGTTTCGATGAAGCCTGTGCAATCCCGTCGTCTGGCCTTCGCCGCGCTGTTGTCGCTGTCGTTCTCTTCCGCGTCCTGCCATGCCGCCACCGAGCACTGGGGCTGGATCGAGCAGTCCTGGCTGATGCCCGAGCGCATGCAGGCCAAGGCCAAGCTGGATACCGGCGCGCTGACCTCGTCGCTGGACGCGAGGAATATCCATCGCTACAGGAAGGACGGCGAGCGCTGGGTGCGCTTCGATGTCGTGCTGCCCACCGCCGACAGCAAGGCGCCGGTCAGCGTGACCTTCGAGCGCAAGGTGCTGCGGCTGATCAAGGTACGCGGCGCCGGCGGCAGCGACAGCCGTCCGGTGGTGGCGATGGACATCTGCCTGGGCGCCAAGCTGCTGCGCGAGCAGTTCTCCCTGCGCGACCGCGGCAACATGAACTATCCGGTGCTGCTCGGTCGCCGCACGCTCGAACACCTCGGCGCGGTCGACGTGTCCCGAACCTTTACCCGCAAACCTACCTGCAGCGCGCTCGCCGCTCAGTAGAAGAACCAGCGCAGCAGTCCAGCGCCCAGCGCCACCCAGAACAGCACGATCAGCGCAGCCATCCACAGGTTGCGCGGGTGCGTCTCGACCTCGCGAGCCCGCGCGCGGCACTCGGCGAGCAGCGTGGGTGGGGTGAGGCGGATCGCCAGCCAGATCCCCAGCGGCACCAGCAACAGGTCGTCGAGGTAGCCGAGCAGCGGTATGAAGTCCGGGATCAGGTCGATCGGACTCAGCGCATAGGCCACCACCAGCAGAGCCACCAGTCGGGCCAGCCAGGGCATGTGCGGATGGCGGCTGCACAGCCAGAGGACGATGACCTCGGTCTTCAGCTCGCGAGCCCAGCGCTTGAGCGTAGCGATCCAGGCCATCCTAGAGGTCCGGGTCCTTTTCCGGATCGACCCGGCGCGGGCTGGTGCGACCGTCCTCGCTGCCGAGCTGGAAGAAGATCGCCGCGGCCAGCATCGACATCAGGCCGACGCTGACATAGGTGGCGTGGAAGGCGCCGAGTACGGTGTCCTGCCCCGTATCCAGGTCGGTCTGGAAACCGCCCAGCAACGCCGCCGCGCAAGCCACGCCGAGGCTGATCGACAACTGCACGACCACCGACATCAGGCTGTTGCCGCTGCTGGCGTTGCTGTCCTGCAGGTCGATCAGGGTGAGGGTGTTCATCGCCGTGAATTGCAGGGAGTTCACCGCGCCGAGCAGGCTCAGGTGCAGCAGCAGCCAGACGTAGGGGGTGTCCTGGTCGACCAGGCCGAAGCCGGCGATCAGGCAGCCGAGGATCAGGGTGTTGCCGACCAGCAGCTTGCGATAGCCGAAGAAGTCCAGCAGTGGCTTGGCCATCGGCTTGGCGACCATCGCGAACAGCGCCAGCGGGATCATGGTCATGCCCGCGGTGGAGGGCGGGTAGCCCAGTCCCACCTGCAGCAACAGCGGGGTGAGGAAGGGCAGGGCGCCGCTGCCCAGGCGGGCGAACAGGTTGCCGAGGATGCCGACGGCGAAGGTCCGCGCCTTGAACAGGCTCGGTGGGAACAGCGGCTTGTCGATGCGTAGCGCGCGCAGCCAGTAGGCGGTGAGCAGGACCAGTCCGCCGATCAGCAGCAGGACCACGCGCAGGTGCGACAGGTGCAGCTCGCCGAGTCCTTCCAGGGCGATGGAGATCAGCACCATGGAGCCGCCGAAGAGCAGGAAGCCGATGCTGTCGAAACGGCTCGGCACCGGGCTGCGCAGGTCCGGCATCAGCTTCATCGCCACCAGGCAGCCGAGCAGGCCGACCGGCAGGTTGATCAGGAAGATCCAGTGCCAGGAGGCGTACTCCACCAGCCAGCCGCCCAGCGTCGGTCCCGCCAGCGGGCCGAGCAGGCCGGGAATGGTGACGAAGCTGAGCACCCGCACCAGGTCCTGGCGCGGGTAGACGCGCAGGATCACCAGCCGTCCCACCGGCATCATCAGCGCGCCGCCGACGCCCTGTACGATGCGCGCCCCGACCAGCAGTTCGAGGCTCGGCGACAGCGCGCAAAGCAACGAGCCGAGGCTGAACAGCAGTACCGCGCCGAGGAACACCCGGCGCGTGCCGAAACGGTCGGCGATCCACCCCGAGGCCGGTATCAGCAGGGCCACCGTGAGCAGGTAGGCGATCACCACCGCCTGCATGCGCAGCGGGTTTTCGTTCAGCGAACTGGCCATGCTCGGCAGCGCGGTGTTGAGGATGGTGCCGTCGAGGGCTTGCATGAAGAAGGCGACGGCAACCAGCCAGGGCAGTTGGCGGGCGATGCGGGGGGTGAGCTGGAACGGCTCGCTCATGGACGGGCTCCCTCGGGCGGACAGGGCCCAAGCATAGAGAAGTTCTCGCCGCGATGGGACGGCCGGCGACCGGATCGGGGCGAACAGCGGGCATTGCGGCGGAAGTCGCGGCCAGAGAGGTCGCCTTTCATTGTCCTGGGTCAAGCCGAAGCGCTGGCGCTCGCCGGCTGCTGTGCTAGTACTCAAGAGTCACCCCGTCAGTGGCTGCGGATGCGACGTCGGCGCTTCGTCATCGCACGGACATGTCCCGCGTTGCATGCTCGACGGCGCGTGCTTCACCGCCTTGTCGCGATGTTCTCCACGCAGCGCTCGGCGACCCCGGTCGCCGCTGCCGTCGCCGAAGCCCACCTTCCGTGGAAACAGGAGTCCTCCCATGGCCCAGGAACTTTGCGCTATCTGCCACGAACGTCCCGCCGTCGCCCGCGTCAGCCTGGTACAGAACGGCCAGCGCCGCGAACTCGCCCTCTGCGAACTGCATTACCGCCAGTTGATGCGCCAGCAGCGCATGCGCTCGCCGCTGGAGTCGCTGTTCGGCGGCGGCAGCCCGTTCGACGAGATCTTCTCCGGCTTCGGCGAGCAGAGCCCGGTCACCCCGGTGCGCGCCCGCGAGCCGGAGGCGGTGGACATCGCCGAGTACTTCAGCAAGCAGACCACCGAGTACCTGCAACGCGCCGCGCAGGTCGCCGCCGAATTCGGCAAGCGCGAAGTGGACACCGAGCACCTGCTCTACGCCCTGGCCGACGCCGACGTGGTGCAGGCGGTGCTCAAGCAGTTCGGCCTGTCGCCGGCCGACCTCAAGCAGTACATCGAGGCCAACGCCGTGCGCGGCGCCAGCAAGGGCGAGGCGAGCGAGGACATGACCATCTCGCCGCGGGTGAAGAGCGCCTTGCAGCATGCCTTCGCCCTGTCCCGCGAACTCGGCCACAGCTATGTCGGCCCCGAGCACCTGTTGCTCGGCCTGGCGGCGGTGCCGGACAGCTTCGCCGGGACGCTCCTGAAGAAGTACGGCCTGACCGAGCAGGCGCTACGGCAGAAAGCGGTCAAGGTGGTCGGCAAGGGCGCCGAGGACGGCCGCGTGGACGGCCCGAGCAACACTCCGCAACTGGACAAGTTCAGCCGCGACCTGACCCGGCTGGCCCTCGAAGGCAAGCTCGATCCGGTGATCGGCCGCTCGAAGGAAGTCGAGACCACCATCGAGGTGCTCGCCCGGCGCAAGAAGAACAACCCGGTGCTGATCGGCGAGCCCGGCGTCGGCAAGACCGCCATCGTCGAAGGCCTGGCCCAGCGCATGGTCCAGGGCGAGGTGCCGGAGGTGCTGCGCGACAAGCGCCTGGTCGAACTGAACATCAACGCCATGGTCGCCGGCGCCAAGTACCGCGGCGAGTTCGAGGAACGCCTCAAGCAGGTGATGGACGAACTGCAGGCGGCGCAGAGCGAGATCATCCTGTTCATCGACGAGGTGCACACCATCGTCGGTGCCGGCCAGGGCGGCGGCGAAGGCGGGCTGGACGTGGCCAACGTGCTGAAGCCGGCGATGGCGCGCGGCGAGATGAACCTGATCGGCGCCACCACCCTCAACGAGTACCAGAAGTACATCGAGAAGGACGCCGCGCTGGAGCGGCGCTTCCAGCCGGTGTTCGTCCCCGAGCCGACGGTGGAGCAGACCATCTCCATCCTCCGTGGCCTGCGCGACAAGCTCGAAGGCCACCACAAGGTGACCATCCGCGACGAGGCCTTCGTCGCCGCCGCCGAGCTGTCCGACCGCTACATCGGCAACCGCTTCCTGCCGGACAAGGCCATCGACCTGATCGACCAGGCCGCCGCCCGCGTGCGCATCGCCAGCACCTCGCGGCCGGCCGAGATCCAGGAACTGGAGGCCGAGCTGGCGCAGCTCAAGCGCGAGCAGGACTACGCCGCCAGCCGCAAGTGGTACGACGAGGCGAAGGTCTTCGAGAAACGCATCCAGGAACGCAAGGAACACCTCGAGCAGATCACCGAGCGCTGGCAGCAGACCCAGGGGTCGAAGACCGAGGAGGTGCGGGTCGAGGACATCGCCGAGATCATCTCCAAGCTCACCGGCATCCCGGTCACCGAACTGACCGCCGAGGAGCGCGAGAAGCTCCTGCAGATGGAAGAGCGCCTGCACCAGCGGGTGATCGGCCAGCAGGAAGCGATCACCGCGGTCAGCGACGCCGTGCGCCTGGCCCGCGCCGGGCTGCGCCAGGGCAGCCGGCCGATCGCCACCTTCCTGTTCCTCGGCCCGACCGGGGTGGGCAAGACCGAGCTGGCCAAGGCCCTGGCCGAGGTGGTGTTCGGCGACGAAGACGCGATGATCCGCATCGACATGAGCGAATACATGGAGCGCCACGCGGTGTCCCGGCTGATCGGTGCGCCGCCGGGCTACGTCGGCTACGACGAGGGCGGCCAGCTCACCGAGCGGGTGCGCCGGCGGCCGTACAGCGTGATCCTGCTCGACGAGATCGAGAAGGCCCACGCCGACGTCAACAACATCCTCCTGCAGGTGTTCGACGACGGCCGCCTGACCGACGGCAAGGGGCGCGTGGTGGACTTCACCAACACCATCATCATCGCCACCAGCAACCTCGGCTCCGAGCTGATCATGAAGAACGCCCAGGCCGGCGAGTTCGCCCAGCCGCCGGAGAAGCTCAAGCGCGAACTGATGACTACCCTGCGCGGGCATTTCCGCCCGGAATTCCTCAACCGCCTCGACGAGGTGATCGTCTTCGAATCGTTGAGCAAGGCGCAGATCGAGGACATCGTGCGCCTGCAACTGGAGCGGGTGAAGCGCGCCGCGCACGCCCAGGACATCTACCTGCACATCGACGACAGCCTGGTCGGCCACCTCGCCGAAGAGGCCTACCAGCCGGAGTTCGGCGCCCGCGAGCTGAAGCGGCAGATCCGCCAGCAACTGGAGACGCGCCTGGCCACGGCGATGCTCAAGGGCGAGGTGAAAGAGGGCGAGACGGTCACCTTCTTCTACGACGCCAAGGACGGCGTCGGCTACCGCAAGGGCGCCGCGCCGAAGCCGGCGGCACGCAAGAAATCCGGCGCCGGCGAGACGCCCAAGGGCCGCGCGACGGCGGCGAGGAAGCCGGCGGCGAAGAAAGGCGCCGCCGCCAAGGGCAAGGCCGACAAGCCGAAGGCCAAGTGACCCGACCAAGGTTGGGGAACAAGGCACCGGCCGGTCGGTCGAAATCTCACCCCGGCCTGCGAATGCGGCCGGGGCGTTCGATATCTCATGAGGAATTGCCGATGCGCGTCACCACCCACGCTACCCTGGCCGCGGCCCTGCTGCTCAGCGCCGCCTCCGCGTTCGCCTTCAATCTCGGGGATGCCGCCAAGGCGGTCGCCGGGGCATCCCAGGGCGACTCCGCCCAGGTAGCCACCACCCCGCAGACCAGCGGTCTGCTCGGCGCACTCACCGGCCAGCTCGGGGTCAGCCAGGAGCAGGCGGTCGGCGGTACCGGCGCCCTGCTCGGCCTGGCCAAGAACCAGTTGGCCGGCAACGATTATTCGCAACTGGTTAAGACCATCCCCGGCCTCGACAAGCTGGCCGGCAACAACGCCCTGGCCGGTCTCGGCGGGCTCGGCAACGTGCTCGGCAAGAGCGGCGGCGACAGCAAGGGCCTCGGTTCGCTGCTCGGCAATGCGGACAGCATGGGCGACGTGAACAAGGCCTTCGGCACCCTGGGCATGGATAGCGGGATGACCGAGAAGTTCGCCCAGGTGCTGGTCGACTACTTCGGCAAGCAGGGCGCCAACAGCGAGCTGCTGGGCAGCCTGAGCAATCTCTGGGGAGTGAGCAAGGCGGGCGGCTCGTCGCTGCTCTGATCTGCCGCCAGCGGATCGGCGGATAACCGCGCTGCGGTTATTCGCCCTACGAAGTGGGTGCGGCGCCCGGATATTCGTTGCCCGCACCGGTAGGGCGAATAACGCCCCCGGCGTTATCCGCCCTACGAGATGGGTGTGCTTCGGCCGGTACTTCAGCGCAGTTGCCGCAAGCGGGCGATGCGTTCGTCCTTTTCTTCCCACATGCGCGAGACCCATTCCTGCACGTACTGGCGGAACACCGGGTCGTTCTCGTAGTCGCCCTGCCACAGGGCGGGATCGATCGGGCGGGTCTGGATGTCGACGATCACCTTCGGCACCCGTCCGCAGAGCAGGTCCCAGAATCCCGGCACCTTGTCGCTCGGGTAGACCACGGTGACGTCGAGCAGGGCGTCCAGTTGCTCGCCCAGCGCGGCGAGGACGAAGGCCACCCCGCCGGCCTTGGGCTTGAGCAGGTGGCGATAGGGCGACTGTTGCCGGGCCTTCTTCTGCTCGCTGAAACGCGTGCCTTCCAGGTAGTTCACCACGGTCACCGGGATGCGCTTGAACTTCTCGCAGGCGGCCTTGGTGATCTCCAGGTCCTTGCCCTTGAGTTCCGGGTGCTTCTCCAGGAAGGCCTTGGAATAGCGCTTCATGAACGGATACTCCAGCGCCCACCAGGCCAGGCCGAGGAAGGGCACCCAGATCAGCTCCTTCTTGAGGAAGAACTTGAAGTACGGGGTGCGCCGGTTGAACACCTGGATCAACGCGGGGATGTCGACCCAGGACTGGTGGTTGCTCACCACCAGGTACGAGGTGTCCTGGCGCAGGTCGCTGGCGCCGCGCACGTCCCAGACCGTCGGCGTGCAGGTGGCGAAGATCCACTTGTCGATCTCCGCCCAGGTCTCGGCGATCCACATCACGCCCCTGGAGCAGAGGTCTTTCAGGCGCTGGCCGGGGAGCACCAGCTTGAGCAGTGCGATCAGCATCATCGGGCCGATCAGGATCAGCGTGTTGAGAAGCAGCAGAAGGCTGCTGGTCAGGCCGGTCAACAGTTCCCGCATGGTTGGTTTCCCTGTCCTGGGTGTGGGTCGACGCGGCCCATCATACGCATCCGCGCCGCGCCGCCCAAGCCGCCGGCGTGGCGAACGAAACCGCGCCGTGCTAGTCCTATGTGGACCTCGTATCACTTCAGGAGATGCCCGCGTGAAGCGTGCCCTTGCCTTGCTCTCGCTGTTCGCCCTGCCGGTCCTCGCCGCCGAACCCAACCTCTACGGCCGCTACGAATGGGTCTCCCTGCCGGAGCTGGACCGTACCCTGCAGGCGAAGATGGACACCGGCGCCTACACCTCCTCGCTGTCGGCCAAGGACATCGAGTTGTTCCAGCGCGACGGCGAGGAGTGGGTGCGCTTCCGGCTGGCCACCAAGGAGGCCGACGGCTCGGTGTTCGAGCACAAGCTGGCGCGCATCGGCAAGATCAAGAACCGCGCCGACAACCGCAACGGCGAGGACGAGGATGAGGACCGCCTGAGCGAACGCCCGGTGATCGACCTGCAGGTCTGCCTGGGCGGAGCGATGAAGACCATCGAGGTCAACCTCACCGACCGCAGCGCCTTCAACTATCCGTTCCTGATGGGCACCAAGGGCTTGCGCAAATTCCACGTCGCGGTCGATCCCTCCGAGCGCTTCGTCGCCGACAAGCCCACCTGCAAGTAAGCGTCCTACGCCACCGGCGGCGCGATTGACGCGCGCGCCGGCTTGCGGCACCGTTCCGGCATTCCCGTCAGCCGCCGTCACGCCATGCCGCATATCCTGATCGTCGAAGATGAAGCCGCGATTGCCGACACCCTGCTCTACGCCCTGCAGGCCGAAGGCTTCGCCACCACCTGGGTGACCCTCGCCGGCGAGGCGCTGGCGTTGCAGGAGCGCCAGCCGGCGGATCTGCTGATCCTCGACGTCGGTCTGCCGGACATCAGCGGTTTCGAGGCCTGCAAGCGCCTGCGGCGGTTCTCCGAGGTGCCGGTGATCTTCCTCACCGCGCGCGATGCCGAGATCGACCGCGTGGTCGGCCTGGAGATCGGCGCCGACGACTACGTGGTCAAGCCGTTCAGCCCGCGCGAGGTGGCGGCTCGGGTCAAGGCCATCCTCAAGCGCATGGCGCCGCGCCCGGCGGCGCTGGAAGGGGCCGCGCCGAGCGGGCCGTTCCAGGTCGACGAGGAGCGCGTGCGGATCCACTACCGCGACACCCCGCTCAACCTCACCCGCCACGAGTTCCGCCTGTTGCAGACGCTGCTCGGGCAGCCCGAGCGGGTATTCAGCCGCGAGCAGTTGCTCGACGCCCTCGGCGTCGCCAGCGAGGCCGGCTACGAGCGCAACATCGACAGCCACATCAAGAGCCTGCGCGCCAAGCTGCGCCAGGTGAACGAACGCGGCGAAGCGATCCAGACCCATCGCGGCCTGGGCTACAGCTACAGCCCGGACCACGCCTGATGCCGCTCGGCGTTCGGATCTTCCTGGTCTACTTCCTGTTCGTCGGTCTCACCGGCTACTTCGTGCTGAGCACGGTGATGGACGAAGTGCGCCCCGGCGTGCGCCAGTCCACCGAGGAAACCCTGGTGGACACCGCCAACCTGCTCGCCGAGATCCTCCGCCAGGACGTGAAGAACGGCACCCTGGCACAGAGCGACCTGCCGGAGATGCTCGAGGACTACGGCAAGCGCGTGCCGCAGGCGGATATCTGGGGCTTGCGCAAGGAGGCGGTGAACCACCGCATCTACGTCACCGACGCCAGCGGCAAGGTGCTGCTGGACTCCGCCGGGGTGGCTGTCGGCCAGGACTATTCGCGCTGGAACGACGTCTACCTGACTCTCCGGGGCCAGTACGGCGCGCGCTCCAGCCGCGAAGACCCGGACGACCCGGATTCCTCGGTGATGTACGTGGCGGCGCCGATCAAGGATGGCGGGAAGATCATCGGGGTGGTTTCGGTGGCCAAGCCGAACAGCAGCCTGCAACCCTACATCGACCGCTCGCAGCGGCGCCTGGCCTGGCTCGGTGCCGGGCTGATCGCCCTCGGGCTGCTGGTCGGCGGCCTGCTCTCCTGGTGGCTCAGCGGCGCGCTGCGGCGCCTCACCCAGTACGCACAGGCGGTCAGCGAGGGGCGCCGCGCCGAGCTGCCGCGCTATCGCGGCGGCGAGATGGCGCAACTGGCCGACGCGGTGGAACGCATGCGCACGCAACTGGAAGGCAAGGACTACGTCGAGCGCTACGTGCATACCCTGACCCACGAACTGAAGAGCCCATTGGCGGCGATCCGTGGCGCCGCCGAGTTGCTCGACGGCGAGATGCCGGCCGAGCAGCGGGCGCGCTTCGTCGGCAACATCGCCGGCGAGAGCGAGCGCCTGCAACAACTGATCGAGCGCCTGCTGAGCCTGGCCCAGGTGGAGCAGCGGCAAGGCCTGGAGGAGGTCGGCAAGGTCGACCTGCGGGAGATCGCCGCGTCCCTGCTGGAAGGCCAGGCGGCGCGTATCCAGCGCCAGCGATTGCGGGTGGAGAACCGCCTGGAAGGTCCCTGCGAGGTTCGCGGCGAGCAGTTCCTGCTGCGCCAGGCGCTGGCCAACCTGCTCGACAACGCCCTCGACTTCACCCCGCCCGGCGGCATCCTTCGCCTGCTCGCCGAGGTCGACGGCGAGGGTATCGCCTTGCGCCTGTTCAACCAGGGGCCGGCGATTCCCGACTACGCCCTGGCGCGCCTCACCGAACGCTTCTACTCGCTGCCGCGCCCGGCCAGCGGGCGCAAGAGCACCGGGCTGGGACTGAACTTCGTCGCCGAGGTGGCGCAACTGCATGGCGGCCGGTTGCAGGTCGGCAACCGCGACGACGGCGTCGAGGCGCTGCTCTGGCTGCCGCGCGGCTGAGGCGCCTCCACGGAAACTCCATCGACTCTCCACACGGCGACCCGAAGCCCGCCATCGCGGCGCCGCAGACTTTCCGCCATCACCCCGACGGAGAGTCCCCCCATGAACCGCACGCTGGCCTACAAGCTCGGCGCCATCGCCCTACTCATCCTGCTATTGCTGATTCCCCTGTTGATGATCGACGGCCTGATCCGCGATCGCCAGGAGGTTCGTGACGGCGTGCTGCAGGATATCGCCCGCAGCTCCAGCTACAGCCAGCGCCTCACCGGCCCGCTGCTGGTGGTGCCGTACCGCAGGACGGTGCGCGAGTGGGTCACCGAGGAGAAGACCGAGAAGCGCGTGTTGCAGGAGCGCGAGCAGCGCGGCGAGCTGTACTTCCTGCCCGACCGCTTCGCCCTCGACGGGCAGATGCGCACCGAGCTGCGCTACCGTGGCATCTACCAGGCGCGCCTGTACCACGTCGACAACAAGGTTGCCGGCTACTTCCAGGTGCCTGCGCACTATGGCATCGAAGAAGACCTGGAGGACTACCAGTTCGAAACGCCGTTCCTGGCGATGGGCATCAGCGACATCCGCGGCATCGAGAATGCCCTGCGCCTGTCCCTCAACGGTGCCAGCGTCGACTTCGAGCCGGGTAGCCGGGTCGGCCTGCTCGGCAGCGGTGTGCACGCACCGCTGCAAGGCGTCGACGGGCGCCAGGCGCAGCGCCTGGAGTACGCCTTCGACCTGTCGTTGCTCGGCAGCGAGCGGCTGGACATCGTGCCGGTGGGCCGCGACAGCCAGGTCATCCTGAAGGCCGACTGGCCGCACCCGAGCTTCGGCGGCGAGTTCCTGCCCAGCGAGCGGGAGATCACCGCCCAGGGCTTCACCGCGCGCTGGCAGACCAGCTTCTTCGCCACCAACATGGAAGAGGCGCTGCGCAGTTGCGTGGAGGAGCAGCGTTGCGACGGCTTCCAGGCGCGCGCCTTCGGCGTCGGCCTGGTCGATCCGGTGGACCAGTACCTGAAGGCCGACCGCGCGATCAAGTACGCGCTGCTGTTCATCACCCTGACCTTCGCCGGCTTCTTCCTCTTCGAGGTGCTCAAGCGCCTGGCGGTACACCCGGTCCAGTACGCGCTGGTCGGCCTGGCGCTGGCGTTCTTCTACCTGCTGCTGCTGTCGCTGGCCGAGCACGTCGGCTTCGAGCTGGCCTACCTGGTCTCCGCCGGAGCCTGCGTCGGCCTGATCGGCTTCTACCTGTGCTTCGTCCTGCGCAGCGTGGCCCGAGGGCTGGGCTTCAGCGCCGGCCTGGCAGGGCTGTACGGCCTGCTCTACGGCTTGCTGAGCGCGGAGGACTACGCCTTGCTGATGGGCTCGCTGCTGCTGTTCGCGGTGCTTGCCGCGGTGATGGTGCTGACCCGCCGCCTGGACTGGTACGGGGTCGGCCGCAAGGACTTCCCGGCGGTACCCGCCAGGGCCTGACGACGAAGGCGGCGGCGCCGGCCGCCGCCGATTTCCAAGGAGGAAAAGCATGCGCCTGTTCTTCGAGTTCACCCTCTGTGCCGCCCTCGGCCTGCTGGTCAGCGGCGTGATCCTGATCTTTCTGCTGTTCTTCGGCAAGTTCGGCCTGATCGAGTACTGGATCGCCAGCGGCAAGCCCCTGGCCCACGCCATGCTGGTGCTGATGCCGGACGGATTCTGGGAAGGCCTCAGCGGCATCGAGGGCGCCGCCGGCAATCCGCACGTGCGCTCCTTCCTGGAGCTTTGCATGGGGCTCGGACAGAGCGCGCTGTTGCTGGGCCTGCTGCTGTTCCGCCTGGTGTGCTGGAAATGAACGGCTATGTCGGCCTGCGCGACGACCGTCGCGACGGCGAGCGCCTGGCGGCGCGGATCGGCCTGCTGTTCCCCGGCCCCTCGGCGGCCTGGCTGCAACGCGCCGAGCGCCTGCGGCGGCAGCAGGCGTCGGCGGGCCTCGGGGTCAGGCGCGGGTGGCCTGCATCGACGGGCGCTGGCTGACTTCGGCGAACCAGGCGGCGAGTCGCGGGTAGCGGCCGCGCCAGTCCCACTCCGGCTGGCGCAGGTCGAGATAGCCCAGGGCGCAGGCGACGCCGATGGCGGCGATGTCGAAGCGCGCCTGCAGTTCGGCGATGCAGTCGCCCTCCAGCCACGCCAGGGACCGCCCGATCTTTTCCCGCTGTGCTTCGAGCCAGGTGTCCCAGCGCTTCTCCTCGGGGCGGACGAAGGTTTCGTAGCGGGACAGCACCGCGGCGTCGAGGACGGCGTCCGCCAGCGAGGCGATGGTCAGGCGTCGCCAGCGGGCGCTGCCTTCGCGGGGGATCAGCGGTTCGCCGACGTGCTGCTGGTCGAAGTAGTCGCAGATCACCCGGCTGTCGTGCAGCACCTGGCCGTCCGGCAGGCGCAGGGCGGGAATCTTGCCGGCCGGGTTGCTGGCGTTGAGCTGCCGGATGGGCGCGACCGGCGTCGGCGTGACTTCCTCGAGCGCCACGCGCTCGCGTTGGCCGGTTTCGTGGAGCAGGACCAGGACCTTGCGCACGAAGGGCGAGGCGGCGGCGTAGAACAGCGTATGGGTAGCGCTCATGCGGGCTCCTTGGAAGGATCAGTCGCGGACGACGCGCAGACGATCGGCGGCAGGCTCGGCGCTCCAGGTTTCTCCGGGGCGACCGCCGAGCAGGGCGTTGCCGGGCGCCGGCCGGTCGCTGGGCAGGACGCGGAATGTCGCCTGCTCACTGTCGAAACGCAAGAGCGCCCCGCTGGCGGCGTCGTGCAGCCAGACACGGTCCATGGCGTCGACCCGCAGGCTGTCCGGGCGGGCCTGGCTGTCCGGCAGCGGCCAGCTCTGCCACGAGGCATCGCTGGGATCGTAGCGGTACAGCCGGGCGCCACCGCTGTCGCTGGCCCAGAGCCTGCCGATGGAGTCGGCGCCGATCCCGCGCAAGGCCTTCGTGCCTTCAGGCGCGGGCAACCGCTCGGCGCTGCCGTCGAGCGGATCGACATGCACCAGCGCGTCGTCCTGCGCGTACCAGACCTCGCCGTCCGGGGTGACGCAGATGCCGTTCGCCGCCTTGCCCTGGGGCGAGGGCCAGACCTCCACCAGGCGCCTGGCTGGGTCGAGGCGACCGTGGAAGCCGCGGCTGCCGGTGAACCAGAGGCGCCCGTCGTCGTCGAATACCGCGGACTCGAGCCCGGCCGGCGCGGCCTTGGCCGGTAGCGGGAAACGTTCGCTGCCCAGGCGCTCGCCGCCGATGCGAAGGATGGCGTTGAGGCCGCTGTCGAGCACCCAGGCGTTGCCGCTCTCGTCGCTGACGATGGCTCGCGGCCGCGCGCCTTCGCCGAGCGGCACCTGCACGCTCTCGCCACTGGTCGGGTCGAGGCGCCCCAGCGAATGCCCGCCGTCCGCGCCGTACCAGACCGCACCCTGTGCACTGGGCGCGACCGCGTAGGGCGCGGAGCCCTTGTCCAGCGGGTAGTACTGTTCGCCGGCCAGGGCGGCGCCGGTCGACGACAGGGCCAGGAACAGGCCCAGCAGCGGGTAGGGCAGGTGACGCATACGGTTCTCCCGGAACGACGAGCGGAACGTGGAAAGGCTCTGTCTTGCTATTCTGGCAGCGCATTGAGCATAGGAGGAACTGCGAATGGCCACACTGGAAATACTCGGGGCGGAATGCCGCGCGGGGGGCGCGGTGAACGACGATGCGCTGGGCTGCACGGCGCAGGCCGCCTGGGTGATCGACGGTGCCACCAGCATCGGTCGCAGCGTGCTGGGCGTGGAAAGCGACGCGCGCTGGCTGGCCCAGGCGGTGGACCGGCACCTGCGGTTGCTGCTGGAAGTCGAGCCCGAGCAATCCAGCGAGACCCTGCTGCGGCGCCTGCTCAACGATATCCAGGGCGACTTCCGCGCCCAGAGCGGCCGCGACTGGCACGACCTCGAAGACATGCCGGCGGCCTGCCTGAGCCTGCTGCGGATTCGCGGCGGAGAAATCGAACTGCTCAACATCGGCGACAGCCGGATCCTCGTCGAAGGCGCCGACGGCCAGGTACGCAGCTTCGGCGATTCGGCCCTACACGAACTGGATCGGCAATCCCTGGCGCATTTCTGCCGGATGCGCGAGGAACATCCGCAGTGGGATCACGCCGAACTGTTCAAGGCCAGCCGCCCGCGCGTGCGGCAGAACCGCCTGCTGATGAACAAGCCCGAGGGCTACTGGGCGCTGGACATCAGCGACCGCTGGCTCGGCCAGGTGCAGCGCGAGACCTTGCCGCTCGCCGCGTTGCGTTCCTTCGTGCTGATGACCGACGGCTTCGACCGGCTGGTCGAGCCTTTCCGCCGCTATACCGACGAACAGTTGCTGCGGCGCCTCGAGGACGTCGGAGTGAGCGCCATGCTCGACGAGTTGCGCGAGATCGAACAGGGCGACGACCAGGCCCTGGCTTTCCCGCGTTTCAAGATCCACGACGACGCCAGCGCGCTGTGGGGTCGGATCGCGGGGTGAACGATGATCTCCGGCGCCCGGAATGCAGGTCCTCCCCATTGCGCCGGCTGCCGATATCCCGGCCCTCTCCCTCAGGCGGGAGGAGGGCATCCGGTGCCCGGAAGGTACGTTCTGCGGTAGGGCGAATAACCGCGAAGCGGTTATCCGCCGTTACGCACCTGTGACGCGTCGCTCACCACTTGTAGCTGACGCTGCCCACCACGCTGCGCTGGTCGCCGTAGTAGCAGTAGTAGCCGTCGCAGGACGCCAGGTAGTCCTTGTTGAACAGATTGTTGGCATTGACCGCCACGCTGACGCCTTTCAGGCTGCCGTTCAATTGGCCCAGGTCGTAGCGCACGGCGGCGTCGTACAGGGTGTACGAGCCGGCGTAGCCGTCGTAGGTGTTGGCCTGGTCGCCGTAGGTCGAGCCTACGTAGCGGGCGCCGGCACCCACGCTGAAACCGTTCAGCGTACCCTCGTGCCAGGTGTAGTCGGCCCATAGCGAGGCCTGGTTGCGCGGCGCCTGTTGCAGGCGGTTGCCTGCGTACTGGCCTTTTTTCACTTCGGTGTCGGCGTAGCTATAGGCGCCGATCATCTTCAGGTTGTCGGTGACGTTGCTGGTGGCTTCCAGTTCTATCCCGGAGACCTTCACTTCGCCCGTCTGCGAAGTGACCGGCGTGCCGCCTATGTTCTGCGACACGCTGACGTTCTCCTGGCGCAGGTCATAGACCGCGGCGGTGAACAGCGAGTCGGAGCCTACCGGCTGGTACTTCACGCCGATTTCCCATTGCTTGCCTTCGGTCGGCTTCAGCGAACTGGTGCTGTTCATATCGGCGCCAGTGGTGGGCTGGAACGACTCCGCATAGGAGATATAGGGCGCCACGCCATTGTCGAAGATGTAGCTGAGCGCCGCGTTGCCGCTGAACTTCTTGTCGCGGCTGGTATTGGTGGCGTCGCCCTTGTTGTAGAAGGTGGCGCCTGTGTGCACCCAGTCCTCGCGACCGCCGAGGGTCAGGCGCCAGTTGTCGAGGGCGATCTGGTCCTGGACGTAGAGGCCGGTCTGGTAGGTCTTCTGCTTGTAGTCGTAGAAGGCCGTCGAACGATCCGGTTTGACGATCGGCTGGCCGTAGATCGGGTTGATGACGTTGCTCGGCGGCGCGCTGCCAAAGATCGATGTGTATTGGTTGTCGGTGCGGTTGTGATCCAGGCCTAGCAGCAGGGTGTGGCGCAGGGCGCCTGTTTCGAAGTCGGCCTGGAAGTTGTTATCTACTACGAACTGACTGACGTCTTCATCCACCGAGGTGGTGCTGCGTTCCAGTGTGCCGTCGGCATGAGCTGTGCCCGCTGTAATCCCCTGGAACGACAGGTCGTTGCGCAGGTAGCGCAGGTTCTGGCGGAACTGCCAGACATCGTTGATCCGCCGCTCGAAGGCGTAGCCCAGCCAGTAGTAGGTGCGGTCGTAGTATTCCCAGTCCGGATCGCCGAGGTTCTTGTGATGGGAAACCTTGCCGAACGGCGCGTCGTACTTGGTTCCGCGTAGCGGCAGGAACTGGCTGGTGATGCCGGTATCGTCGCGGTTGAACTGGCCGAGGAAGGTCAGCCTGGTGTCGTCGTCGATGTTCCAGGTCAGGCTCGGGGCGATGTTGTAGCGCTTGTCGTCGATATGGTCGACCTGGGTGTTGCTGTCGCGCACCACGCCGGAGACGCGATAGAGAAAGCGTCCCTCGTCGTCGAGCGGGCCGGTGCTGTCGAAGCTGACCTGCTTGTGGTTGTAGTTGCCGACCTCGGCCTTCACCTCGTGACTGGCGACGTTCTGCGGACGCAGGCTGACCATGTCGAGCATGCCGCCCGGCGGGGTCTGGCCGTAGACCGAGGAGGCCGGGCCGCGCAACAGGGCGACACGCTCCAGGTTCCAGGTTTCCAGTTTCGGGTTGTTGTAGACGCCGACCGCCATCGGCAGGCCGTCGAGGAACTGGGTCGGCTTGAAGCCGCGCACCTTCAACCAGTCGGAGCGGGTGTCGCTGCCGAAGCTGCTGGCGACGACGCCGGGCATGTAGCGCACCGCGTCGTCGAGGCTGTGCACGGCGCGGTCGGTCATCTGCTGGCGGGTCGCCACCGAGATCGAGCGCGGGGTCTCGAGGATCGGCGTATCGGTCTTGGTGCCGGTCATGCTGCGCTTGGCCACGTAGCCGCTGGTCGGCCCCAGTGGGTCTTCCTCGGCGCCGCTGACCGTCATCGCCTGCAGCGACAGGGTGTCTTCCGGCACCTTGCGCAGGCTGTAGGTGCCGCCGGCATTTTCCACCAGTTCCAGGCCGCTGCCCTTGAGCGCTTCGCGCAATGCGCCGGGCGCGTCGAAGCGACCTTGCACGGCGTGGGCGCTGCGTCCTTCGGCGAGCGCCGGATCCAGGGTGAGGACCAGGCCGGCCTGGGCCGCGATGCGGTTCAGGGTGCCTGCCAGCGGCCCGGCGGCGATGCGGTAGTCGCGTACGCTGGCCTGTTCGGCCGGGGCGGCGTGGAGGAACGGTGCGGGAACGGCGAGGGCGATGGCTAGGGCGAGCAGGCCGGGACGGAACGTCGGGCGGGGCATGTGCGGGGCTCCTGGATGGAAACGAGTCTCAATGCCTCCTTGCCGGACGAGTCGGAAAAAGTGATAGGGCCGGCGGGAAAAATTTTTCGCCGGCCCGTTCGGTTCAGCGTGGCACCACTTCGAACCACCAGGCGTTGTGCCTCACGCTGCGCACCGGCAGGCTCGGCTCCAAAGCCTGAAGGGCGAGGCGGGTGTCCTTCAGCGGGAAACTGCCGGTGACGCGCAGGTCGGCGATGCTCGGGTCGACCTGCAGCAGCGCCGGCGAATAGCGCCCCAGTTCCGCCACCAGGTCGGCCAGCCGGGCGTTCTCCACCACCAGCATGCCTTGTGCCCAGGCGCCGGCCAGAGCCGGGCCGCTTCGCTGGCCTGCAGGCCTTGCGGCAGGATCAGCACCTGCTGGCCTTCCTTGATCACACGCTCTTCGCTGAGCGTTTCCGCGCGCGCGGCCACCGCCGACTGCAACACGGTGAGGCGCGTGCCGGGTTCCTCGCGGCGCACCAGGAAGCGCGTGCCGAGGGCGCGCATGTCGCCATCGGCGCTGCTGACCACGAAGGGGCGCGGGTCGCCATGGGCGGTTTCCACCAGGATCTCGCCGGCCAGTAGCACGACCTGGCGGCGTTCGCCGTCGAAGCGGACGTCGATGGCGCTGCGGCTGTTCAGGCGCACATGAGTGGCATCCGGGAGGGTCAGCTCGCGCTGCTCGCCGGTGGCGCTGTAGGCATCGGCCAGCAGGTAGCGGACCGGGACGTAGCGGTTGGCCACGCCGAGCCCGACGCCTAGCGCCAGCACTAGCCCCAGGGCGCTGCCGCCGAGCCGGCGCAGGCGGCGCTTGAAGCGTGCGTTGCCGGACAGCAGGGCGTTGCGCGCCGGCCCGTTGGCGGCTCTCGCCAGGTGCCGGTCGAGGCCGCCGAGCTGTTCCCAGGCGCGTTCGTGTTCGGGATGCGCCGCGTACCAGCGGTGGAAGGCGCGGTGATCGTCGGGATGGGCTTCGCCGGAGTCGAGCAGCAATTGCCAGGCGATGGCTTCGTCGAGCACCCGCGCGCGTACCGGCGAATGACGATCGTCGGCGCTCACCGGGGCTCTCCGTAGAGGGCGATGTAGCACTGGCGCAGACCCTGGGCCAGGTATTGGCGCACGCGTGGCACCGAGACTCCGAGACGCTCGGCGATCTCCGCGTGGGGCATGCCGTCCAGGCGGCTATAGAGAAACGCGCTACGCGCCTTCAGCGACAGCGTGCCAAGCAGGCGATCGATCTCGCGGAGGTCCTCGAGAATCAGGTACTGCTCTTCGGCCGAAGGCTGCTCCGCTTCCGGAACCAGCGCCAGTTCGGCGAGATAGGCCTGCTCAAGGGCGGCGCGGCGGAAGTGGTCGATCATCAGACCGCGCGCCACCTTCGCCAGGAACGCGCGCGGTTCCCGCAGGCCGGGCAGCTCCGGGCGGCCGAGGAGGCGAACGAAGGTGTCCTGGCTGAGGTCTTCGGCGCGCTGGCGGCAGCCGAGGTTGCGGTTCAGCCAGGCAAGCAGCCAGCCGCGGTGGTCCCGGTACAGGCTACCCACGAATTCGCTGTTGCTGACGTCACCCGCCGACACGACCGCTCCCCATCCCGAAACGGGATTGAATGGAAAAACGAGAATTATTCGCAAATGATCGCAAAGTGCGACTATCCCTGCAATTGGCGTCCGTCGGGAAGCCACTTGAGTCGTCCCGCTGGTTTGCCGGAGGATCGGTGTTCCCATAACAAGAACAGGAGTCTCGCCGTGGCCGAACCTTTGCTGATCATCGGTTCCTATCTGTCCCCCTATGTGCGCAAGGTGCTGGTGCTGCTGGAACTGAAAGGCATCGCCTACCGCATCGACCCCATCGTGCCGTTCTTCGGCGACGAGGCCTTCGAGCGCCTCAGTCCGTTGCGCCAGATTCCGGTGCTGGTGGACGGTGACTTCGTCCTCAACGATTCCAGCGTGATCTGCCAGTACCTGGAGGAGCGCTACCCGCAGCCGAGCCTGTATCCCGTCGACATCGGCCAGCGCGCCCAGGCCCGCTGGCTGGAGGAGTACGCCGATTCGCGGCTGGGCCAGGTGATCATCTGGCAGTTGTTCCACCAGTTGGTGATCAACCGTGGCATCTGGCAGCGCGAACCCGACCAGGCGATCCTGCAACGCACCTACGACGAAGACCTGCCATCGATCTGCAACTACCTGGAAGGGCGGGTCCCGCCAAGCGGCTGGCTGTGCGGCGAGCTGTCCATCGCCGATGTCGCCGTCGCCTGCCTGTTCCGCAATGCCCAGTTGGCGCGCTACCAGGTCGACGGCGAGCGCTGGCCGCGCCTGGCGCGCCTGTTGGCTGACGCTTTCGCCCTGCCGGCCTTCCAGCATCTGGCGCGTTTCGAGAAGGCCACCGCGCAGACCCCGGTCGCCGAACAGCGCCAGGCGCTGCGCGAGGCCGGCGCGCCGCTCAGCGCGACCAGCCACGCCCGCGAGCGGCCGGTGCGCGGTCCGATGAGCCGCTGAGAGGGAGTGCGGGCGGCGCCCAGGGCGCCGTCCTGATGAAGCGCCATTCAGCGCCTCGATAAGACCTTCGCGGCGCTGGTGGATCCAGCGTCCGGGCATATTTTATATAGACCAGTCTATATAAAGCGGAGGCCGCACCGTGATGAACGTCCCCGAAGGGTTCCAGCCGCTGTTCCGCAGCAGTCCGTTGCTCGACCTGCTCGGTCCTTTCTTCTGCCGGCAGGACGCCCAGCGCCAGTTGGTGGTGGCGCTGCGCATCGACGAAAAGCACTGCAACCACGGTGGCACCGCCCACGGCGGCCTGCTCTCGACCCTGGCCGACGTTGGCCTCGGCTACGCCATGGCGTTCTCCCGCGAACCGCCGCAGCCGATGGTCACCGTCGGCCTGCGCCTGGACTTCTGCGGGGTCGCGCGGGTCGGCGACTGGCTGGAGGTGCATACCCGGGTCGACAAGCTCGGCCAGCGCATGGCCTTCGCCTCGGCCCGGCTGCATAGCGGCGAGCGCCTGGTGGCCAGCGCCAGCGGCGTGTTTCATCTGCCCTGAGGCTCGGGCATGCTTGCCCGGTCGTCTGCCGTGAGTTGGGGAGTCAGGTTTGCCGAAGAAGTCCAATGCCGCCGAACGGATCGTCCATGCCACCGCCTCGCTGCTGGCCAGCCGCGGGTATTTCGGCACCGGGCTGAGCGACATCATCGCTCGCGCCGAGGCGCCGAAAGGCTCGCTCTATCACTATTTCCCCGAGGGCAAGCCGCAGATCGCCAGCGCCGCGATCGGCTTCGTCGCCGACGAGGTGGCGTCCTTCCTCGACCGCGCCGGGACCCAGGCCCCCCATGCGCGCAACGTCCTCCGCCAGTTCACCGCGACCCTGCGTGGCTGGCTGGAGCATTCGCGTTTCGAAGAGGCCTGCCCGGTGCTTTCCACCAGCCTGAGCATCGACGCCGAGCTGGCCCCGGTGCACGCTGAATGCCGCCGGGCGCTCCGCGCCTGGCACGCCAGCATCGAGCGTGCGTTGCGCGCCGACGGACTGGCGGAAAAGCTCGCCGCCTCGCGTGCCTGGCTGATCCTCGCGGCGCTGGAGGGGGCGGTCGCGGTGGCCCGCGTCGAGCGGTCGTTCCAGGCGCTGGATGCGATCGAGGAAGAATTGCAGGCGCTACTGCCGGCCTAGGCGGGTGTCGCGCCCAGGCCGGCCAGGTATCCGTCAGTGCTGCACGCTGTCCACCGCGATCGCTTCGCCGGAAACTTCGCGGTAGGCCGTGCGGCGCTTGGCCAGGGCGTAGTGGATCAGGCCGGCCAGGCCGGCGCCGAAGAACCAGGAGAACGGCGATAGCTCGGCGAATGCCGGCAACAATGCCAGCAGGGTGGAGATGATCGCCGCCGGGACGAACGCGGCGATGGCCCGCGGGTTCACCCCTCCCGCGTAGTGATAGGCGCCGGCGCGGCTTTCGGTGTACAGCTCCGGCAGGTTCACCCGGCCTTTCCGCACCAGGTAGTAGTCGACCATGATGATCCCGTACAGCGGGCCGAGCAGCGCGCCGAGGCCGCCGAGGAAGTAGAGGATCACCCCGGGGCTGTTGTACAGGTGCCAGGGCAGGATCAGCACTGCGATGGTCGCGCTGATCAGCCCGGCGCGGCGGAAGTTCAGCAGGTTCGGCGCCAGGTTGGTGAGTACGTAGGCCGGGGCGACGAAGTTGGCCATGATGTTCACCGCCACGGTGACGATCAGCAGCGCCAGGCTGGCCAGCACCAGGAAGAGGGTGTCGGGGATCGCGGCGACGATGTCGGTGGGGCTCTGGATGAGCTGGCCGTCGATCCTGAACTGGGCGCCGGCGAGGACCACCGCGAACAGGCCGAACAGCAGGATGTTCACCGGCAGCCCCCAGAAGTTGCCGACGCTGATGGTGCGGCGGTCCGGGCAGCCGCGGGCGAAGTCGCAGAAGTTCAGGATCATGGTGCCGTACAGGGTCACCCAGAACGCCGCGCCGCCGAAGATCTTCAACCACATCTGCGAACCGCTCATGGGTTCGCCGCTGGACCAGGCGATGGAGGCGCCGGCGCGCAGGTACATCCAGGCGGCGAGGGCGGCGACGGTGAGCAGGATCACCGGTCCGGCGAAGGATTCGTAGCGACGCACCATCTCCATGCCGTACGCGAAGATCAGCAGTTGCACGCACCAGATGGCGACGAAGGTCGCCCAGCCCAGGCTCGACAGGCCGAGGATGGCGTCCTGGTCGTAGGCTGCGAGCCCCGGCCAGATCGCCGTCAGCAGCACGCGCAGGACGATGGAGGCGAGATAGGTCTGGATGCCGAACCAGGCGATGGCGATCACCGCGCGGATCAGCGCGGGGAGTTGCGCGCCGTGGATGCCGAAGGCGATGCGGCACATCACCGGGTAGGGCAGCCCGGTCTTCTGGCCCATGTAGCCGGACAGGTTCATCAGCCCGTAGACCATCAGCGCGCCCAGGGCCAGCGCGGCGAGGATCTGCGCGCCGCTCATGCCGAGGGCGAAGAGGCCGATGGCGAAGGAGTAGTTGGCGATGTTGTGCACGTCGTTGGTCCACAGCGCGAACAGGCTGTAGCGTCCCCAGCGGCGCCCTTCGGCCTTGGTCGGGGCGAGATCGGCGCTGTACAGGCGCGGGCTCAGCGGCGGCAGTTCGGGGCCGGCGTGATGGCTGGCGCGGGGCAGGCAATCGAGACTGGCGGGAGTGCCCAGGTCCAGGCGCGCCGCCGAGAACTCCGCTGCGCGCAGCCCGGCGCGTGGCAGGCAGTCGAGACTGGCCGGAGTGCCCAGGTCGAGCAGTGAGGCGGAGAACTCCGCGCTCCGCTGACCGGCGCGCGGCAGGCTGTCGAGGCTTTCCAGGGTGCCGAGGTCGAGCAGCGAGGGAGAAAACTCGCGGGGCGAGGCGGGCGGCTTCGGGGTGCTGGACATGGCGGTCTCCTCCGGCAGTCGGAAGAACTCGGCGCGAGGTCGGGTTCGTCTGTTGTTTTTGTATACAAGAATTTCGAAGATTTAAGCCAGTTATGTGCCAACCGATCCTCGACCGAATTTTCCGCGCTCTGCGGAAACCGGCCTTTCGGCGGCAAGCCCCTGAAACCGCTTGGGAAAAAGCTGTCGCTTCGATCAGGTAAGAATTTCGAACCGATTCATAGGCTTATGCGGACGGACGAGGGAGAGGGGAAAAAAGCGGGACGCCAGGAGGCCGCATTGGGAAAATTGTGCACAATAATTGTGCCCAGTGTTACCGCCGCGCCCGTCGACGGTGCGCGGCGCGAAGCTCAGCCCGTCCGGGAAATATCCAGGCCCTTCAACTGCCCGATCATCCACGCATGGGCGTCACGCCCGACATGCTGGACGTGGCTGTAGAGCCGCAGCACGTAGGGCGGAATGTCGAACGGAGCGGGATACAGGGCGAGGCCGGCGGCTTCCGCCAGGGCCCGTGCGGCATGTCGCGGAGCGGTGAGCAGGAAATCGGTGGAGCCTGCCAGGAACAGCGCCGCCAGCACCGTCGGCAGTTGCACCGCCACTTCGCGACGCAGGCCGGAGCGGGCCAGCAGCCGGTCGATCACCCCGCTGTCCTCGTTCCACGGCGTCACCACCGCATGCCGTTCGGCCAGGTAGCCCTCCAGCGTCGGCGCCCCGGCGAGGCGTGGGTGGTCGCGCCGCGCTACCACCACGTAGCGGTCGGCGAACCAGTCATGGGCCTGGATGCCTTCGGGCAGGCGCTCGTGTTCCTCGTCGTAGCCGAGGGCGAAATCGATCCGCCCGCTGGCCAGGGCCTCCACCGACAGCTTGCGTTCCGCATTGACCAGGCGCAGGCGCACTCCGGGCGCGCTGTGCTGCAGGCGGTTCATCAGCGGCGGAAGCAGGGCGAAAGCGGTGTAGTCGGTGGCGGCGAAGACGAAGGTGCGCTGGCTCTGTCCCGGTACGAACGGCCGCCACTCTTCCAGCCCCTCGCCGAGGGCGCGCAGGGCGGCGGCCACCGCAGCGGCCAGGTGCTCGGCACGCTGGGTCGGCTGCATGCGATTGCCCTGGCGCAGGAACAGTTCGTCGTCCAGCCCCTGGCGCAGGCGCCCCAGCGCATGGCTGAAGGCCGAGGCGCTGATCGCCAGTTCGCTGGCTGCGGTGCCGACGTTGCGGTGGCGATACAGGGCGTCGAAGACAAGCAGGAGGTTGAGATCGAGACGGCGCAGCAGGGGATGCATGTTATTCAGTTGCCGATGATAAGAATGCACTTCATGCATCTTAGCAGGCGCACTAGGATGGCCGGATCCCCCACCGGAAGGTTGCCCATGACTCTCGAAATCCGTCCCGCCGTACCGGCCGACGCCGAACAGATCCTTGCCTTCATCATCGAACTGGCCGACTACGAGCGCGCCCGCCATGAGGTGGTCACCGATGTCGAAGGCATCCGCCGCAGCCTGTTCGCCGAAGGCTCGCCGACCCGCGCGCTGATGTGCCTGAGCGAAGGCCGGCCGATCGGCTATGCGGTGTATTTCTACAGCTACTCGACCTGGCTGGGGCGCAACGGCATCTACCTCGAAGACCTCTACGTCACCCCTGAGTACCGTGGCGTCGGCGCCGGTCGCCGGCTGCTCCGCGAGCTGGCCCGCGAGGCCGTGGCCAACGACTGCGGACGCCTGGAGTGGAGCGTGCTGGACTGGAACCAGCCGGCCATCGACTTCTACCGCTCCATCGGCGCGCTGCCGCAGGACGAGTGGGTGCGCTACCGGCTGGATGGCGAGGCGTTGCGCAAGATGGCGGAGTAGCTGGCGGCAAGCCGGCGTTGATGCCGGGGGAGTGCGTGGGGGTAGGGCGAATAGCGCCTGGCGATATCCGCCAGTTTCTCACCGAGGACGCCTGGCGCCTGCCGAGTCATCGCCACCGGTATCCATGCCGCTCTCCCGTAGCGCTGTAGCGTTGTCCCGCAGGAACGCCCACAGGCGTTCCGCTACCGGGCCCTGCGCGCGATCGCGCCGGCGCGCCGCCACCACCTCTTCGCTGCGTCCTGGCAGATGCGGCCCGGCCAGAGCGAGCAGGCGGCCGTCGGCCAGTTCCTCGTCGACCAGGAAGTCCGGCAGGTGCCCCCAGCCGAGGCCCTGGAGGATCACCTCTTTCTTCGTTCGCTGGTCCGGCACGCTGCACTGTCGCGCGCCGGCGAGCATGAAATAGTCCGTCGGCGGAGAATGGCGGGCGCTGTCGCGCATCACACACTGGGCGAAGGGGCGCAGTTGTTCCGGGCGCACCGGTCGCGGCGGAGGATCGCCGAGCAGGCCCGGCGCGATGACCGGGACCAGCCCGACCCTGCACAGGTCGAGCCATTCCAGGCGTGGGTCGGACTTGTCCACGCGATGCAGGATCAGGTCGGCCTCGCCGTCCAGCAGGCGCTCCAGCGGGCCGCTGACGGTTTCGAACAGCAATTGCAGGCGGGTCTGCGGCTGGCTGCCGAAGAACCCTGCGAGCAGCGCCAGGGCCGGGCGCGGCGGGCAGAGGTCGCCCAGTACCACGCGCAGCTCGCTTTCCTCGCCCTGGGCCACGCAGCCCTTCCAGTTCGTAGAGCAGGGCCTGGGCACGCTGGTGGAAGGAGCGACCGGCGGCGGTCAGGCCGACCCGGTAGCCGCCCCGTTCCAGCAGCACCAGGCCGAGCTGGCGCTCCAGCCGGGCAACGGCGGCGAACACCGCCGGATGGGAGCGGTGCAGGCGCTGTGCGGCGGCCTGGAAGCCGCCGGCGTCGACCACCGCGTCGAAGCATTGGAGGTCGTGGAGGGTGAAGTCGTGCATGTCAGCTTCCCTGACAGAGTCGTTCCATTCTTTGTAGTTTTTCCCAGGGACCGTCGCAACTAGCCTGGCGTGCATGGCAATCACCCTGACCCCGGAGGCTCCCATGGGCAACCTGTCTTTTCTCGCTACCAGCGACGGCGCCAGCCTCGCCTATCGCCTGGATGGTGCGGCAGAGAAACCGCTGCTGGCGCTCTCCAACTCCATCGGCACCACCCTGCACATGTGGGATGCGCAACTCCCGGCACTGACCCGGCACTTCCGCGTCCTGCGCTACGACGCCCGCGGCCATGGCGCCTCCAGCGTGCCGCCGGGGCCCTACACCCTGGCCCGGCTGGGCGAGGACGTACTGGAGCTGCTCGACGCGCTGGAGGTACGGCGCGCGCATTTCCTCGGCCTGTCCCTGGGCGGGATCGTCGGCCAGTGGCTGGCGCTGCATGCGCCGCAGCGGATCGAGCGGCTGGTGCTGGCCAACACCTCGGCCTGGCTCGGCCCGGCGGCGCAGTGGGACGAGCGCATCGCCGCGGTGCTGCAGGCCGAGGACATGAGCGAGACCGCCGCGGGCTTCCTCGGCAACTGGTTTCCGCCGGCGCTGCTGGAGCGCGCCGAGCCCGTCGTCGAGCGCTTCCGGGCGATGCTCATGGCCACCAACCGGCACGGCCTGGCCGGCTCCTTCGCGGCGGTGCGCGATACCGACCTGCGCGCGCAACTGGCGCGGATCGAGCGGCCGACCCTGGTGATCGCAGGGGCGTACGACACGGTCACCGCCGCCAGCCACGGCGAGCTGATCGCCGCGTCGATTGCCGGGGCCAGGCTGGTTACGCTGCCGGCGGTGCATCTGTCGAACGTCGAGTTCCCGCAGGCGTTCGAAGGCGCGGTGCTGAGCTTTCTCGGCGCAGACTGATTAGGCTATCGTCGCGCCTTTTCCCTCGGCGCAGGAGCCGACATGAACGAGCCGGGCAGTTTCATCTGGACGTGGTACGGGCAGGATGAGCATCGATGGGTCCTGCTCAGCGCAGAGGCGTTCCTGGCGCTCGATTTCCTGGCCCTTGACGGTGCCATGCAGAGAGAGACCATCGGCAGTTGCCCGGGCTGCTCTACCTGGTCGGAGAAGGTCGTGCCGTTGCACGAGTGGCTCGAAGGCTGTCCGGGTCGCCAGGCCGGGAGTTTTCGCGATGCCTTGAGGCGTGTCTGGGCGCTGTGCAACGAGCTGCCCGAGGAAGCGCTGGGCTGCTTCGACTTCGACATCTATGCCCACCCCGGATGGCAGGCGGTACGTCGAGAGGCCCGGGAGGCGCTGCGGCAGAACGGTTGGGACAGCATCCGTAGCCACGCCGAGGAGCTGCGCGACGACTGTTGGGAGCGTGTGCATGGCTACCCGAAGAAATGAAAAAGCCGCCCCTCGGGGCGGCTTTTCGTTGCGCTGCGGCGAACGGCCTATAGCCCGTTCTTCGCCTTGAACTCACGGCGGCGGCGATGCAGGACCGGCTCGGTATAGCCGTTCGGCTGCCGGGTGCCTTCCACCACCAGCTCCAGGGCGGCCTGGAACGCGACGTTGTCGTCGAAGTTCGGCGCCATCGGCCGGTAGGACGGGTCGCTGGCGTTCTGCCGGTCGACCACCACGGCCATGCGCTTGAGGCTCTCGACCACCTGCTCCTGGCTGATCACGCCGTGACGCAGCCAGTTGGCCAGCAGTTGGCTGGAGATGCGCAGGGTGGCGCGGTCTTCCATCAGACCGACGTCGTTGATGTCCGGCACCTTGGAGCAGCCGACGCCCTGGTCGATCCAGCGGACGACATAGCCGAGGATGCCCTGGGCGTTGTTGTCCACCTCGTTCTTGATCTCTTCCGCGGTCCAGTTGGTGTTCGGCGCCAGCGGAATGGTCAGGATGTCGTCCACCGAGGCCGGGGTGCGCTTGGCCAGCTCGGCCTGGCGGGCGAACACGTCGACCTTGTGGTAATGCAGGGCGTGCAGGGTCGCGGCGGTCGGCGACGGGACCCAGGCGGTGTTGGCGCCGGCCAGCGGATGGCCGATCTTCTGCTCGAGCATGGCGGCCATCAGGTCGGGCATGGCCCACATGCCCTTGCCGATCTGCGCCTTGCCTTGCAGGCCGGTGGCCAGGCCGACGTCGACGTTGTTGTTCTCGTAGGCGCCGATCCACTTCTCCGACTTCATGGCGCCCTTGCGCACCACGGCGCCGGCTTCCATGGAGGTGTGGATCTCGTCGCCGGTGCGGTCGAGGAAGCCGGTGTTGATGAACACCACGCGATCCTTGGCCGCCTTGATGCAGGCCTTCAGGTTCACGGTGGTGCGGCGCTCCTCGTCCATGATGCCGACCTTCAGGGTGTTGCGCGGCAGGCCGAGGACGTCCTCGACGCGGCCGAACAGCTCGTTGGTGAAGGCGGCTTCTTCCGGACCGTGCATCTTCGGCTTGACGATATACACGCTGCCGGTGCGGCTGTTCTTGCGGCTGGTGTTGCCGTTCAGGTCATGAATGGCGATCAGGCTGGTGAACAGACCGTCCTGGATGCCTTCCGGCACTTCGTTGCCGTCCTTGTCGAGGATCGCATCGTTGGTCATCAGGTGGCCGACGTTGCGCACGAACAGCAGCGAGCGGCCGTGCAGGGTCAGTTCGGAACCGTCGGCCCTGGTGTAGACGCGGTCCGGGTTCATGGTGCGGGTGAAGGTGCTGCCGCCCTTGCTGACTTCCTCGGCCAGGTCGCCTTTCATCAGGCCCAGCCAGTTGCGGTAGATCACTACCTTGTCGTCGGCGTCGACCGCGGCGACCGAGTCCTCGCAGTCCATGATGGTGGTGAGGGCGGCCTCCATCAGCACGTCCTTCACGCCTGCGGCATCGGTCTGGCCGACCGGGCTGCTCGGGTCGATCTGGATTTCGAAGTGCAGGCCGTTGTGCTTGAGCAGTACCGCTTGCGGCTTGGCGGCGTCGCCCTGGAAGGCAAGGAACTGGCCAGCGTTCTTCAGGCCGGTTTCGCTACCGTTCTTCAGCGCGACGACCAGCGCGCCGTTCTTCACGCTGTAGGAAGTGGCGTCGACATGGGAGCCGGACTCCAGCGGCGCGGCCTCGTCGAGGAAGGCGCGAGCGAAGGCGATGACCTTGTCGCCGCGAACCTTGTTGTAGCCCTTGCCTTTCTCGGCGCCGCCTTCTTCGCTGATCACGTCGGTGCCGTAGAGCGCGTCGTACAGCGAGCCCCAGCGGGCGTTGGAGGCGTTGAGGGCGAAGCGCGCATTCATCACCGGCACCACCAGCTGCGGGCCGGCCATGCGGGCGATCTCGTCGTCGACGTTCTGGGTGCCGGCCTGGAAGTCTTCCGCCTCGGGCAGCAGGTAGCCGATTTCCTCGAGGAAGGCCTTGTAGGCAGCGGCGTCGTGGGCCTGGCCGGCGCGAGCCTGGTGCCAGCCGTCGATCTTGGCCTGGAGTTCGTCGCGCTTGGCGAGCAGGGCTTTATTCTTCGGCGCCAGGTCGTTGATCACGGCCTCCGCACCGGTCCAGAACGTGTCGGCAGAGACGCCGGTTCCGGGGATGGCTTCGTTGTTCACGAAGTCGAACAGGACTTTGGCGACCTGCAGGCCACCGACTTGAACGCGTTCAGTCATTGTTTGCCTCACTCTGCTCTAGACCAGCTCTGGACCCGGGCCGCACGGCCTTGTAGTCCGAGCCGCGGCATACTACATGATGCCGCGGGAAAAATCAGTGGTTACGCGTCGCGTTACGACTGGATGACGCTTCACGGTCACGTTGGCCAGGCTCAATGTTCGCAAAAAAACTGTACTTTGTTCCAGATAAATCTAAAAACAGTACACGATTTATCGCGAGCCCAACTGCGGCGCGGCGTCGCAGGATGTTTCACTGCGCTGCGAGCGCCTTGCCTATACTCTCGGAATCGCCTCAGGAGCCTCGCCATGCCCGTCCATGCCGCATCCCTCGCCGATCTCGCCGACCTGGTTCCGCTGTTTTCCGCCTACCTCGACTTCTACGAAGTGCCGGCGCCGGAAGAGCAGGTTCGCGCATTCCTCGCCGAGCGCCTGCGCCAGGGCGATTCGACCCTGTTCCTGGCCAGGGATGCCGAGGCGCGGGCGCTGGGCTTCGTCCAACTCTATCCGCTGTTCGCCTCCCTGGCGCTACGACCTTCGTGGCTGCTCAGCGATCTCTACGTCCGCCCGGAGGCGCGTCGCCGGGGTGTCGGCGAGGCCCTGATGAACCAGGCCCGGGGTTTCGCCGAAAGCATGGGCGCCTGCGGCCTGCAACTGGAGACGGCGAAGACCAACCACGCCGGGCAGTCGCTCTACGAGCGCCTCGGCTATGTCCGTGACGAACAGTTCTACACTTACTGGCTGCAGCTCTGAACTCCCATTCGTCCCAGCAGGAGGCAAGCTCATGGATCACCTGGTCCTGACCGTGATCGCCACCGACCATCCCGGCCTGGTCGAGCGCATCGCCCAATGCATCGCCTCCCACGGCGGCAACTGGCTGGAAAGCCGCATGTCGCGGATGGCCGGGCAGTTCGCCGGGATACTGCGGGTGGCCGTGCCGGCGGAAGGCTACGACGAACTGGTGGAAGGGCTACAGGGCCTGTCCAGCCACGGTATCCGCGTGCTCCTGGCGGAAAGCGGGATCGAGCCGGTATGCAACTGGAAGCCTATCCACCTCGACCTGGTGGGCAACGACCGCCCCGGTATCGTGCGCGACATCACCCGGCTGCTGGCCGAGCACGGGGTGAACCTGGAGAGCCTGTCCACCGAAGTGCGCCCGGCGCCGATGAGCAGCGAACCGCTGTTCCATGCCGATGCGCTGCTGGCGGTGCCGCTGACCCTGTCGCTGGACACCCTGCGCGAGCGACTGGAAGACCTGGCCGACGACCTGATGGTGGAGTTGGTGCTGGACGCGTCCTGAAGTTGTTCAGGAAAGCCGGGGACGGGCCTGTGGAAAAGCCTTGGGTGAAACCCTGAAGCCCAGGCGCCGCGAGGCTTGGAGGTCGTAGCGCGTTTTTTGACCAGCTGCGTTGCGGTTATTCCCAAACCAGGTGGACCAGCCTGTGGGTATTCTGTGTGGATAACCTTGCAGGCCTCTATCCATGGGCGATACAAGGGTTTGATCGTTTTCTGAGCAGCCTCTCTTGCGCTTTTGCTTGTGGATTAACCTTCGCCGCTATCGTTGCCCCTGTGCACAAATAACGTGGAGCAGTCTGTGGGTAAGCCGGGGAAAAATCCATGAAGGCCTTTATTCATCGGTATTACAGGTATCCGTACGTTTTTTGATCGATGGCTTTTCCGGTTCATCCACAGTTGCTCACAAAAGCCTTGGGCAGATTTGTGGATAAGCCTTGTGTATATCGTTGTAACCCTTGGTAAGCCTTGCATGCAGCGGTATGCTCAAAGACTGATCAGGCGCTTTGCAGGGCCTCTTCCGAAGAGTTATCCACGTGCCTGCGGAGAGGAGAAGGCAGGTATATGCACAAAGTGCGTGCATGATCCTGTGGAAAAGCCTGGGGTGGATCGCTGAGCGTCAGTATTGGCGGGGGATAGGAAGGAGTGCGTGTTTTTTCGCCAGGCTTGCGGAGTTCCGCAAGCCTGGGGATAACGTCAGCCCGGCTGGGGAAGGCGGCGCAGGCTGCGCCAGGCGTCGAAGCTGTAGACGGCCAGGGCGAGCCAGATGAAAGCGAAGGCGGTCAGGCGGCTGGAGTCCAGATGCTCGCCGAACAGCAGGATCGCCTGTAGCAGGACCAGCGTCGGCGCCAGGTATTGCAGGAAGCCCAGGGTGGCGTAGGGCAGGTGCCTTGCCGCAGCGTTGAAGCAGACCAGCGGAACCAGCGTCACCGGGCCCGCGGCGACCACCCACAGGGCTTCCGGGGTGCTCCAGAAAGCCGTTTCGCTGGTCGGCCCGTCGGCGAAAAACAGCAACCAGACCAGCGCCAGCGGCAGCAGCAGCCAGGTTTCCACCACCAGTCCGGGCAGCGCGGCGACCGGCGCCTTTTTGCGGATCAGGCCGTAGAAGCCGAAGGTCAGGGCCAGCACCAGCGACACCCAAGGCAGGCTGCCGAGTTGCCAGACCTGCTGCGCCACGCCCAGCGAAGCCAGGGCTACCGCCAGCCATTGCAGGGGACGCAGGCGTTCCTTGAGCAGCAACATGCCGAGCATCACGTTGATCAGCGGATTGATGTAGTAGCCCAGGCTGGCTTCCAGCATGTGGCCGTTGTTCACCGCCCAGACATAGGTCATCCAGTTGCTGGCGATCAGCAGTCCGCTGGCGGCCAGCACGACGAAGCGCTGCGGATTCTGGCGTAGCTCGCGCCACCAGCCCGGGTGCTTCCAGAACAGCAGCAGGACGGCGCCGAACAGGGCCGACCAGACCGCGCGCTGTACGATGATTTCCACCGCGGGAATGCGTTCGAGCAGTTTGAAGTAGAGCGGGAACAGTCCCCAGATCACATAAGCCGTCAGGCCGAGGACATAGCCCCGACGGAGGTTGGCGGTCGCCATGGAGAATCCTTGAAACGTCAGGCAGGTAAGAATGGCCGTGCACGGTATGCACGCGCGGATGACCTGTGAATTCTAGTAGGGGGGTGGCGAGCTTGTCTGCGCACAGTTCCCGCGGAAAAGCACCGGCACACTTGCCGTTCCCTCGCCTGCCCCGCGGCGGGACGGATAGCGCCGCGCGCCATTCGCCCCGTCCGCAGGAGGCTCAGAACAGCCGCAGCGGTTCCTCGTCCAGCGCCGCCAGTTGTTCGCGCAGCACCAGCACCTGCTCGCCCCAGTAACGTTCGCTGCCGAACCAGGGGAAGCTCGGCGGGAACGCCGGGTCGTCCCAGCGCCGCGCGAGCCAGGCGCTGTAGTGCATCAGGCGGAGGCTGCGCAGGCCTTCGAGCAGCGGTAGCTGGCGCGGCTCGAAGTCGTGGAACTCGTTGTAGCCGTCGACCAGTTCGGCAATCTGCGCCAGGCGTTCGTGGCGCTCGCCGGCGAGCATCATCCACAGGTCCTGGAGGGCCGGGCCCATGCGGCAGTCGTCGAGATCGACCATGTGGTAGACCTCGTCGCGGCACAGCAGGTTGCCCGGATGGCAGTCGCCGTGCAGGCGGATCGGCTGGTAGGGCACCTCGGCGAACAGGGCGTCGAGGCGTTTCAGCAGGTCGCGGGCGACCGACTCGTAGGCCGGCAGCAGGCTCCTGGGGATGAAATTGCCTTCCAGCAGGGTGGCCAGCGAGGCGTGGCCGAAGTTATCCACAGCGAGCGCCTCGCGGTGCTCGAACGGCCGCGTGGCGCCGACCGCGTGCAGGCGGCCGAGCAACTGGCCGAGGCGGTAGAGCTGGTCGAGATTGCCCGGCTCGGGCGCGCGCCCGCCGCGCCGGGGGAACAGGGCGAAGCGGAAGCCGGAGAATGCGAACAGGCTTTCGCCGTCGCGCGACAGCGGCGCCACCACCGGCACCTCGCATTCCGCCAGCTCGGCGGAGAAGGCGTGCTCCTCGCGGATCGCCGCGTCGCTCCAGCGGTCCGGTCGGTAGAACTTGGCGATCAGCGGCTCGCCGTCCTCGATGCCGACCTGGTACACGCGGTTTTCGTAGCTGTTGAGCGCCAGCACCCGTGCGTCGCTGAGATAGCCGAGGCTTTCCACGGCATCCAGGACGAGGTCGGGGGTCAGTTGGTCGAAGGGATGGGACATGACGGGGCATCCAAGGCTCGAAAGACCCCTAGTGTACGCAAGCCGGCGCGGGCCGGCAGGTTCACAGCGGCGTGCCGAGCAGGACCTGGGCCGGATCGAAGGAGGCGATCACCTTCTGACCCTTCTTCAGCCCCAGGCTGGCCAGGCGTTCGCCGGACAACAGCGCGCAGAGGGTAAGACCGCTGCCCAGGGCGATGCGCACCTCGCTGGGACCGGCCTTGGCCGCGAGGATTTCCTCCAGGGTGCCGTGCAACTGGTTCGGCTGGTCCTCGCGCGGTTCCAGCCCGACGTCCAGCCAGCCGGCCTTGATCAGCGCCAGTACCGGGCGGCCGCGACCGAGTTCGAGTTGCTCGGTGCTGGCGCGGGTGATCAGCGCCTCGATGCGTTGCTGGCCTGGCAGCTCGATGGCGATGCGGTCGTGGAAGCCTTCGCCATGGATCGACAGGACCCGCCCGTGCAATTGGTTGCGTGCGCTGGTGCGGAGCATCAGGCGGCCGATCAGGTTGAGGTCCTCGGCGTCTTCCGCGGCCTGCAACACCTGCGCTTGCAAGGCTTCCAGGCGCCGGTAGAGAGCCAGCAGGCGTTCGCCCTCGGCGGTCAGCCGGGCGCCGCCGCCGCCCTTGCCGCCGACGCTACGCTCGACCAGCGGACGCTCGGCCAGGTTGTTCAGTTCGTCGATGGCGTCCCAGGCGCCCTTGTAGCTGATGCCCACGGCCTTCGCCGCACGGGTGATGGAGCCCAGTTCGGCGATCTGCGCGAGCAGGGCGATGCGTTGCGGGCGACGGGTGACGTGCTGGGCGAGAGTGGAGAGTGCGGACATGGAAGCTTCGCTATGAGCGGACGTATACGGCGAAGGCTCCAACAGCCATGGGCAAAACGCAAGGGCGTCACTCGGCGGCCTGGTAGAGACCGTAGCCGGCGGCGGCGCCGGCCAGGTCCCAGGCGAGGTCCTTCCAGCTCCAGCCGCTGCCGGCGGAACGGCTGTCGTAGAGTTCCTTGCCGACGCCGAAGGCGAGCGAGAAGCTCAGGCCGAAGCGTGCCTGGCGAGCACCGTGCAGGCCGCGGTCGTGGGCCATCTGCATGCCCGCCGCGGTAAGGGCCGCGGAACTGGCGAAATGCAGGGCCTTGTCTTCGCCCAGCCAGTCGTCTTCGGCGAAGTGGCTGCAACCGCCGAGCAACAGGCAGGCCACGACCAGCAGTGCGCGCATGGATCCTCTCCCGTATCGGTTGCGCGGCAGTTTAGCCCAGCTCAGCCGGGCTTCGGCGTGCGCGCCAGGCAGTAGACGTCGACCCGCGCGGCGCCCGCCCGGCGCAACAGGCGGGAAAGGCGCTCGGCGGTGGCCCCGGTGGTGAGCACGTCGTCCACCAGTGCCAGGTGCAGCCCGCGAACATCGCTGGCGGGCGCCAGGGCGAAGGCGTGGCGCAGGTTGCGCCGCCGCACCGTCGCGTCCAGCCCCTGCTGGGCCGGAGTATCCAGCACTCGCCGCAGGCTGTGCGGATCGCAGTGCAGGTCCAGCTCGCCAGCCAGTCGCTCGGCGAGCTGTTGCGCCTGGTTGAAGCCGCGACGACGTTCGCGCCGAGGCGCCAGCGGGACCGGCAGCAGGCGTGCCGGGCGCGGCAGGCCTTCGGCGTAGCGTTGCCGCAGGTGTTCCGCCAGCAACTCGCCGAGCAGCCGCCCCAGCGGCCAGGCCGCCTGGTGCTTGAAGCGGTTGATCAGGCTGTCGAGCGGAAAGGCGTAGCGCCAGGGCGCGATCGCCTGTTCATAGGCCGGCGGGCGGCGCAGGCACTCGCCGCACACCTGGCCGTCCAGCGGCAGGGGCAGGGCGCAGCGCCGGCACTGCTGGCGCGACCAGGGCAGGTCGGCGGCACAGGCGCGGCACAGCGGGCGGGGCGGCTGGTCGCTGCGGGCGGCGCAGAGCAGGCAGGCCGGCGGCGGCAAAAGCCAGCGCGTGAGAGGACGAAGCGGGAACGACATGGCGGGACTTCCTGGCGGATGTCGCACCATGCAACCGCAGGCGCGCGCCGCCGACCAGCCGTTGCCAGCGGGTTCGGAACTCGCCTGTGGATAACCGAAACCTTCCTTCGCTCCTTGCGGAAACGGCCGACGCGTGGATCAGTGGATGAGCCAGCTCATGACGATCAGGCCGAGCACCGTCCAGATCACCCCGCCGACTATCGAGCGGCGCATGAAGGCGCGTATACCGCTGTAGAGCAGCAACAGGCCGAGCACCAGGAAGACGAAGCTGAACAGCGATGCGTCCATGCCGATGGCCCTGGCCAGGCCGTGGAGGAAGTCGTCCATGGCGCCCCAGATGCCGCCCAGCAGGCCGGAGAGCAGGTCCACCACGAAGCGGATCGCCCTGCCCAGCATCTCGCCCAGTCCGTCGAAAAAGCCTTCTGTACCCATGAGTGTCCTGTCCTGAGTGTTCCCAGCGTTGGATCAGAGATTAGCCGCCGGGTTCAGCGCCGGCTGCTGCTTTGCTGCGGAGCGAGGAACGACTGGCGGAAGTATTCGCGGAACGCGCGCATCCCGGCGCTCGCTTCGGTGTCGCGGCGCCAGGCCAGGCCGACGCTCATCGACGGCACCGGGTCGAGCAGCGATAGCGTCTCGATGCGTTTGCCTTCCAGCGACCAGGGCCGGTACACCAGGTCGGAGAGGATGGCCACGCCGGAGCCGTTGGCGACCATGCTGCGCACCGCTTCCACCGAACTGGTATGGAGGATCACCTGTGGCCGGTGGCCGCTCTGTTGCCAGTAGCGCAGCGCGCTCTGCCCGGCCTCGTCGACGGTGAGCATGATGTAGGGCTCGCCGGCCACGTCGGCAAGGCCCAGGTCGGCCTTCTCGCCCAGCGGATGGCGGCTGGGCAGCCACAACCGGCGCTCGGAGTTGAACAGGGTTTCGGCGGCGATCCCGGGCTCGGTGAGATTGCCGGTGAGCAGCACGGCGATGTCGTAGCGACCGTCGAGGAGGCCGCGCTCGATGCTGGCGCGCTCGTCCTCGAACAGTTGCAGCTCCAGTTCCGGGTACCACTGCGCCAGGCGTTGCAGGTGGTGGGGGAGGAAATAGCCCATCACGGTATAGCTGGCGGCGACCTTCAGGGTGCCTTCGACCCGGGTGTCCGGTTGCGGGCTGTTGAGCGCGTCGTCGACGCTGCGCTGGATCGAATAGGCGTGGTTGAGGAAGTGCCGGCCGCTGTCGGTCAGGTTCATGCCCTGGGCCGTGCGGGTGAACAGGGCGACGCCGAGCATGCCCTCCAGTTCCTGGATCGCGCTGGTCACCGCCGACTGCGAGATGTTCAGGTGGATGGCGGCCTGGGATATCTGGCCGAACTCGGCGGTGGCGATGAAGTAGCGAACCTGGCGGAGGGTCAGGGCCATGGGGAGCATCCGGAGGAGGTATCTGTTTTTCAGAAACCAGTCTATCGAATAATAAATCTACCCAATACCTTTCCCGGCTTTTACCGTGGCTCCATCCAACAACAAGACAGATGAGGCCTGCGGGCAATGACTGAAGTCGACCTCAATTCCGACATGGGCGAAGGCTTCGGCCCATGGACCATCGGCGATGGCGTGGACGCGGCGATCATGCCGCTGATCAGCAGCGCCAACATCGCCACCGGTTTCCATGCCGGCGACCCGAGCAGCATGCGCCGCACCGTGGAGATGGCCGCCGAGCATGGCGTGGCCATCGGCGCCCATCCGGGCTTCCGCGACCTGGTCGGCTTCGGGCGTCGGCACATCGCCGCGCCGGCCATCGAGCTGGTCAACGACATGCTCTACCAGCTTGGCGCACTGCGCGAATTCGCCCGGCTGCAGGGCCTGTCGCTGCAACACGTCAAGCCCCACGGCGCGCTCTACATGCACCTGGCGCGGGACGAGGTCGCCGCGCGCCTGTTCGTCGAGACCCTGCAACGCCTGGAACCGGAACTGCTGCTCTATTGCATGCCCGGTTCGGCCACCTGGCGCATCGGCCGGGAACTGGGCCAGCCGCTGGTGCGCGAGTTCTACGCCGACCGCGACTACGACCGCAGCGGCTCCATCGTCTTCACCCGGCGGGTCGCCGCCCTCGATCCGCAGCAGGTCGCCGACAAGGTCCTGCGCGCCTGCCGCGAGGGCAAGGTGCGCACCGTCGAGGGCGAGGACCTCGACATCGCCTTCGACTCGGTGTGCATCCACAGCGATACCCCCGGTGCCCTGGAGCTGGTCGCCAGCACCCGTGCGCGCCTGGAGGGCGCCGGCATCCGCATCAAGGCGCCGCGTTGAGCGCCGCTCGCCTCGGCGAGCCTCGCGACAAGCTTTTCTGCCATTTCCTACAACGTTCGAATAATGAGGATTCGTCATGGCCGAACATAACGTGCAGTCCCCCTTGCCCGGCACCTTCTATCGCAAGGCCAGCCCCGACGCGCCGCCCTACGCGGAGGTCGGGCAGGCGGTCGAGGCCGGCAGCGTGATCGGGCTGATCGAGGTGATGAAGCAGTTTTCCGAAGTGCAGGCCGGGCAGGCCGGCATACTCCAGGCGTTCCACGTGGAAGATGGCGAGGCCATCGAGCCGGGCCAGGTGCTGGCGGTGATCGCCAGCGCTACCTGAGGAGGATGCCATGCACAAGCGACTGAACAAGCTGCTGGTGGCCAATCGCGGCGAGATCGCCGTGCGCATCATCCGCGCCGCGCAGGCACTGGGCATTCCCACGGTAGCGGTGTGCAGCGAGGCGGATCGCGATTCGCTGGCCGCGCGGCTGGCCGATGAGGTACGCCTGATCGGCCCTGCGCGGGCCGACCGGAGCTACCTGGATATCGAGGCGATTCTCATGGCGGCGCGGGAAACCGGTGCCGACTCGATCCATCCCGGCTACGGTTTCCTCTCCGAGAACCCCGCCTTCGCCGAAGCGGTGCAGGCGGCCGGCCTGGTCTTCGTCGGTCCGGAGGCGCAGACCATCCGCCGCATGGGCGACAAGGCCGAGGCGCGGCGTACCGCGATGGCCGCCGGGGTGCCGGTGGTGCCGGGCTCGCCCGGCGAACTGGGCGACCTCGACGCGGCGCTGGCCTGCGCCGAAGAGGTCGGCTATCCGCTGCTGGTCAAGGCCTCCGCCGGCGGCGGCGGGCGTGGCATCCGTATCGCCCACGACGCCGACGAACTGCGTCGGGAATTCCCCATCGCCCAGCGCGAGGCGCAGGCCGCCTTCGGTTCGCCGGCGGTGTACCTGGAGCGCTTCATCCGCCAGGCACGGCACATCGAAGTGCAAATCCTCGGCGATGGCGAGCGCGCGGTGCATCTGTTCGAACGCGAATGCTCGCTGCAGCGGCGGCGCCAGAAGGTCTTCGAGGAGGCACCTTCGGCGGCGCTGGACGGCGCGCAGCGCCAGGCCCTCTGCGAGAGCGCGGTGCGCCTGGCGCAGAGTCTCGGCTATCGTGGCGCGGGCACCCTGGAATACCTGTTCGACGCGCACAGCGGCGAGTTCTTCTTCATCGAGATGAACACCCGTATCCAGGTCGAGCATCCGGTCAGCGAGATGGTCACCGGCATCGACCTGGTCCAGGCCATGCTGCGCATCGCCGCCGGCGAGGCGCTGCCCTGGCGCCAGGAGGACATTCGCCTGAACGGCGCGGCGCTGGAGATGCGGATCAACGCCGAAGACCCGGCGCGCAATTTCTTCCCCAGCCCCGGCACCGTGGAGCGCCTGGAATGGCCGCAGGGCGAGGGCGTGCGAGTGGACAGCCACCTGTATCCCGGCTACCGGGTGCCGCCCTACTACGATTCGTTGCTGGCCAAGCTGATCGTCCATGGTCGCGACCGCGACGAAGCGTTCGCCCGCGCGCGCCAGGCGCTGGAGCGCACCGTGCTGGCCGGCATGGCCACTACCCTGCCGCTGTACCGCTGGCTGCTCGCCGATGCGCGGGTACAGGCCGCGCAGTTCGATACCGCTACCCTGGAAACCTGGCTCGCCGAGCGGACCGCCGCCGCGCAGGAGGTTTGAGATGCATGCCAACATCCGCTACAGCTTCGGCGGCGACGAGCACCTGTTCGCCGAGGTCGCCGAGTCCATGTCGCTGGAAGCCTTCTTCCGCGGCATGGCGATCACCCGCGCCATCGAGACCCTGCAATTGCCCGGGGTGCTCGACGTATGCCTGGCCAACGCCTCGTTCCAGGTCCGCTTCGACCCCGACCGGCTGGCCCCGCAGGCGCTGCTGGAGACCGTACGCGGCCTGGAAGCCGAGGCGGTCGCCGCGCGCAGCATCGAGACGCGTATCGTCGAAGTGCCGGTGTTGTACAACGATCCCTGGACCCACGAGACCCTGATGCGCTTCCGCGACCGTCACCAGGACCCGGACTCCACCGACCTCGAGTACGCCGCGCGGATCAACGGCTACGCCGACGTGCAGGCGTTCATCCAGGCGCACAGCGGCACGCCGTGGTTCGTCTCGATGGTCGGTTTCGTCGCCGGCCTGCCGTTCATGTACCAGATGGTCGAGCGCGAGCGGCAGTTGCAGGTGCCCAAGTACCTGCGTCCGCGCATCGACACGCCGAAGCTGACCCTCGGCCACGGCGGTTGCTTCGGCTGCATCTATTCGGTGCGCGGTGCCGGCGGCTATCAGATGTTCGGCGTGACTCCGGCGCCGATCTTCGATCCCCGCCAGGGCCTGCCCTATCTCGAGGAATCGATGGTGTTCTTCCGCGCTGGCGACATCGTCCAGTTCCGCCCCATCGAGCGGACCGAGTACGAGCGCATGGCGGCCGAAGTCGAAGCGGGCACATTCGACCTGCGCATCCGCCCGGTGAGTTTCGATCTCGACGCGTTCCTCGCCGATCCGCGAGGCTGCACGCAACGTCTGCAGGAGGTGCTGTATGTCGATTAAGGTGCTCAAGCCCGGCCTCGCCACCTCGGTGCAGGACGCCGGCCGCGAAGGCCACTATCACCTGGGCATCCCGCCGTCCGGCGCGCTCGACCAGTATGCCCTGCGCGCGGCCAACCTGCTGGTGGGCAACGCACCGACCGCCGCCGTGCTGGAGTGCGCGCTGCTGGGTCCGCAGCTGGAGTTCCAGCGCGACGCCCTGGTGGCCGTGTGCGGGGCGCGCATGACGCCTCGCCTGGAGGGCGCGGAGATGCCGCTGGATACTTCCTTCCGGGTTCGCGCCGGGCAGGTCCTGGGGTTCGACTTCATCCGTGCCGGCGCCCGTGGCTATCTCGCCATCGACGGCGGCATCGCGGTACCCGAGGTGCTGGGCAGCCGTTCGACCTACGGTCTGGGGGCGATCGGTGGCTTGCAGGGACGACGGCTGGCGGAGGGCGACCTGCTGCCCCTGGGGCCTGCCTCGCCCTCTGCCGTGGAGGGCTTGGCGCTGCCGCGTTCGCTGCAGGTGGAGGTCGGCGGCGAGGTGAGCTTGCGGGTGGTTCCCGGGCTCTACGTCCATCGCCTGACCCCCGACGCGGTCGAGCGTTTCTTCGCCGAGACCTGGACCGTCGGTTCGGAGGCGGACCGCACCGGCTACCGCTTCAAGGGCGGCACGGCGCTCCGGTTCGAGCCGCGCGAACAGCCATTCGGCGCAGGCTCGGACCCGTCCAACATCGTCGACGCCTGCTATCCCATCGGCTCGATCCAGGTACCGGGCGGGCTCGAACCCATCGTCCTGCATCGTGATGCGGTGTCCGGTGGGGGATATGCCACGCTGGGCACGGTGATCAGCCCCGACCTGAACCGGCTGGCGCAGATGCAACCGAACCAGAAGGCGCGTTTCGTCGCCGTCAGCCTGGAGGAAGGTCTCGAGGCGCGTCGCCGTTACAACTGGCAAGTGCAACGACTCCAGCACTTCTTCCTGCGCTGAGTCGATACCGGGCCGCTTCGGTCTGCGAAGCGGCCCCGGGCGGTCACTTGTAGTAGACCTCTATCGCGGCGGTGGCGTTGAAGGGGCCTGGCGTTGGAGTGCCCGTCATCCACCTCACCTGGGCGAGGAAGTTTCTTATGACCACCAATTGGTTCTGGCTATTGGGCACCAGTACGAACTCCTTGCCGATATCGATGATGCTGCGGTCTTCCTGCTTGAGAAGTCGGATTCCCACGGACTTGTTGTTGTTATCCAAAAGAGTGTCCGAACCCCACAGGGAGGTGCTGCCGGAGGGGAGGAACATCGCGTTCAGGCCATAGGCGCTGCTGCAGTTCTTATTGGCGGTGACGCTGAACGGAAGTTCCTTGAGGATCTGGTCCCGGCTGGCGAAATAGGCCTGCAGGCTTTGGAAGTCGACGGTTTTTGGAGAAAGGCTGATTGTGGACGCGCAGGCGACGTAGCGAAGGTTATTCAAGCCGTGGAGGGTCATGCGGAAGTTGTACCCCCCTATGTTATTGATAGCGCTCTCGCCATCGAACTGGAAAATCGGGTAGGCGTTTACCCCTGTGATAGGACCTTCCTTACCGGTACTGGGACCTGCCCGCTTGGAGAGAAAGAAGTTGAAGTTGACGGTCATCTTCTTCGCCCTGCCTTCGCAACCTCGTCCCGTCCAGCAACCATCGAAGTGCATGCCGATCTCCTTTCGGCACTTGTCGAGTGTCGAGCAGCGCAGGTCTTCGCCGTTCAGGTTGATGCCCACCTCCAGGTCCGAACCCAGCGCGCCCTGACCGGTTGGACTCAGGTAGAAATAGACCTGCTCTGGCCCCCAGTCGCGATCCTGGAAGCAAGTGATCGATATGGAGTAGTTCGGAGACCGCCAGAGTACGGTGTCCTTGGGGAGGACCGATGGAACAGCGATGCTCGTATCGATGTAGACATAATCTTCGGTTTGCTTGTTGTCCGATTTCCAGCACATCAAGGCGAAGCTTTTCTGCGACAGGACGAGCAGCATTGCGACAAGCATGTAACGGATGAAGGCATTCATGGGGTTCTTCTGCAGGTTGTTAATCGATTCTTGTTTTTGCAGAGCATGCCGCGCCTGTTGCAGGTGCGGCCTAGCGGTCACTTGTAATAGACCTCTATCGCGGCGGTGGCGTTGAACGGGCCTAGAATGGGTCTGCTCGTCATCCACCTCAGTTGGGCGAGAAAGTTCTTCGTCACCGTCGTCTGGGTTGGGGCGTAGGGAATGAACTCGAACTCCTTACCGATACTGATGACGCTGCGATCCTCATTGAGGAGCCTGATGCCCACTGTTGGATTGTCCTTGGCCAGCAACGTATCCGTGCTCGACAGGGTGGTATTGCTGGCGGGAATGAACATAGCGTTCAGGCCATAGGCGCTGTTGCAGCTCTTATTGGCGGTGATGCTGAAGGGAAGTTCTTTGATGACCAGATTCTGTGCGGCAAATTGCGATTGCAGTATCTGGAAGTTGAGGGTTTTTGGAGAAATGCTTAGCGTGGAGGTGCAGGCGACGTAGCGGAGGTTGTTCATGCCAAGGGCATACATACGTAGGTTCCGGCCCCCCAGGTTGTTGATGCCTCCCACTCCATCGAACTGGAACAGTGCGTAGGAGTTTACGCCCGTGATGGGACCTTCCTTGCCGGGAGTGGGGCGGCGAGTTTGGAGAGGAAGATCTGGAAACGGACCTGCTTGGTCTGAGCCATGCCTTCGCATCCCCCCCGTCCTCCTGTCCAGCAACCATCGAAATGCATGCCTATCTTCTGCCGGCAGCCGGGGAGCGAGGAACAACGGAGGTCCTCGCCGTTCAGGTTGATGCCCACCTCCAGGTCCGAGCCCAATGCGCCCTGGCCGTCCGGACTGAGATAGAAATAGACGTCCTCAGGTCCGGTGTTTTCGCGCTCCTGGTAACACCTGACGGAGAAATCGTAGGTTGGAGAGCGCCAGAGCACGGTGTCCTTGGGCAGAGCCGAAGGCACGGCGATGCTCGTGTCGATGTTGACATAGTCGATCGTTGCCTTGTTGTCCGCTCTTTCGCAGGTCAGCGCATAACCTTTCTGCGCCAACGCAACCAGCATTCCCACAAGTAGTGTTCGGGTAATTGCATTCATGGTGTATTCCGGGCCTCATGGGTGTTTGGCGTTGGTCTCTACGCCTGATTTCAATGCGCCGTGATAAGGGTGGAGGTTCCCTCCGTCGCTGACGATCGCGTAACGCACTTTGTCGGGATGGCAGGCGGCGATGTCGAACTGGTGATTGGAGAAGGGCGCCAGCATCAGGTGTTCGATGGCTTCGCCGCAGCTCCGCTCCGATGCGTCGAGGAACTCCAACTGGCTGAAGGTGATGTGGTAGGGCGAAGGATTGTGTGCCTTCGGATTGCCGCTGGTGCCGAGCGTCCACGTCACGCCCTCGTTCGCCTGCTCGACGGTGGCTTCCAGGGGCGGCCGATAGAACAGCTTGAAGCGATGGCGTAGGGCGATCTGCAGGGTCTCGGGAGTACTGGGCGCGTGCGGCACGTCCAGCACGCTCAACAGCAGGTAGGTCTCGCGGTCGGTGGGCAGGCCCTGGCCCTGGTAGAGCACCTCTACCTTGGCCCGCTGGCCGGCGCCCAGGCGGAGCAGCGGCCTGGACACGGCGAAGGGCAGCGCCTGCCCCTTGCCGTCGGTACCCCAATCCAGGGAGATTTCCGCCAGGGCCGGCTCCTTGCCCTCGTTGACCAGCGTGATCGGCAGGCGCTTGCCTTTCATCACGAAACGGTTCTGGCCGTCGAACGAGAGATCGGCATGGGCGGACATGCACAGCCAGGCGAATATCGATGCAAGAACCATCCGAAGCCAACTTCGGACCTGGAAGAGGCGCTTTCCATTCATATTCCTGAATGTGCCCGAATGAAACCCGTATCGTGTTTTGGAAAGTGGTTGGTCGGAAGGGTCGAATATATTTTTCGTTATACTTCCGCTGCGCTTTGAATGGCTATATTTAGGGTGGTTGGTTGCGTTCATGGTTCAAGTCTGGATAACTTGTTTTCGTTGCGCACCGCTAGGGTGGCAAGAGATTCAATGTTTCTCCATGTTAGAAACCTGCTAGGGAATATATAAATAAGATATTTCCTATTTCTTGTAGGAAATATCCTAAGCATTACTTGTAGTTTTCCGAGGTAGTTGCGCCGTTTCTTCCAGGGAGCCGAATGCCACATAGAGGACGAGGCCGATTGGAGCAGTCGATGACTACTGGCTTCTACATGAGTGATCAAATATTGATCAGATGTAGTCCTGTGTCCTGGGTTGGGTTGACAGCGTCATACAGCCACTTATGATGCCCTTGAGCCTGACCCCCGGCGTGCCGGGGCTCCCCGACAAAAGGCGCCATACAAGCGTCGAAGGAATCTTCCCCATGAGTGCAACCGCTTCCGTCGCCACCCGTCACGACTGGTCCCTCGCCGAAGTCCGTGCCCTGTTCGAGCAACCGTTCAACGACCTGCTGTTCCAGGCGCAGACGGTGCATCGCGCGCACTTCGACCCGAACCGCGTGCAGGTCTCGACGCTGCTGTCGATCAAGACCGGCGCCTGCCCCGAGGACTGCAAGTACTGCCCGCAGTCCGGCCACTACAACACCGGCCTGGACAAGGAGAAGCTGTTGGAGGTGCAGAAGGTCCTCGAGGCGGCGGCCGAGGCCAAGGCCATCGGTTCGACCCGCTTCTGCATGGGCGCTGCCTGGAAGCACCCGTCGGCCAAGGACATGCCCTACGTCCTGGAGATGGTCAAGGGCGTGAAGAAGCTCGGCCTGGAGACCTGCATGACCCTCGGCCGCCTGACCCAGGAACAGACCCAGGCGCTGGCGGACGCCGGCCTCGACTACTACAACCACAACCTGGATACCTCGCCGGAGTTCTACGGCAACATCATCACCACCCGCACCTACAGCGAGCGCCTGCAGACCCTGGCCTACGTGCGCGAGGCGGGGATGAAGATCTGCTCCGGCGGCATCCTCGGCATGGGCGAGTCGGTGGACGACCGCGCCGGCCTGCTGATCCAACTGGCGAACCTGCCGGAGCACCCGGAGTCGGTGCCGATCAACATGCTGGTGAAGGTCAAGGGCACGCCCCTGGCGGAAGAGAGGGACGTCGATCCCTTCGACTTCATCCGCACCCTGGCGGTGGCCCGGATCATGATGCCGAAGTCCCACGTGCGCCTGTCCGCCGGCCGCGAGCAGATGAACGAGCAGATGCAGGCGCTGGCCTTCATGGCCGGGGCCAACTCGATCTTCTACGGCGAAAAGCTGCTGACCACGAAGAACCCGCAGGCCGAAAAGGACATGCAGTTGTTCGCCCGTCTCGGCATCAAGCCGGAAGAGCGCGAAGAGCACGCCGACGAAGTGCACCAGGCCGCCATCGAGCAGGCGTTGGTGGAACAACGCGAATCGAAGCTGTTCTATAACGCCGCTTCCGCCTGACCATACTGGAAGGGAGGGCGCCGCCGTCCCTTCGTTGCAGCCGCTGATGTCGGCCCTGCGTGGACGGGTGCGCCTGCGTCCGTCCAGCAACACGAGCGACCTGCCATGTCCTTCGATCTCGCTTCCCGCCTCGCCAGCCGGCGCGCGGAAGACCTCTACCGCCAGCGGCCGCTGCTGGAGTCGGCCCAGGGCCCGGACGTCGTGGTCGACGGCCAGCCGCTGCTGGCCTTCTGTTCCAACGACTACCTCGGCCTGGCCAACCATCCCGAGGTGATCGCCGCGCTGCGCGCCGGCGCCGAGCGCTGGGGCGTGGGCGGTGGCGCCTCGCACCTGGTGGTCGGCCACAGCGGCCCGCACCACGAACTGGAGCTGGCCCTCGCCGAATTCACCGGGCGGCCCCGTGCGCTGCTGTTCTCCACCGGCTACATGGCCAATCTCGGCGCGGTGACCGCGCTGGTCGGCAAGGGCGACACGGTGCTGGAGGACCGCCTCAACCACGCTTCGCTGCTGGATGCCGGATTGCTCTCCGGCGCGCGTTTCTCGCGCTACCTGCACAACGACCCGGCAAGCCTCGCCGCGCGCCTGGACAAGGCCGAGGGCAATACCCTGGTGGTCACCGACGGGGTCTTCAGCATGGACGGCAATCTCGCCGACCTGCCGGCCCTGGCCGCCGTCGCGCAGGCCCGCGGCGCCTGGCTGATGGTCGACGACGCGCATGGCTTCGGCCCGCTGGGCGCCAGCGGCGGCGGGATCGTCGAACATTTCGGCCTCGGCCAGGAGCAGGTGCCGGTGCTGATCGGCACCCTCGGCAAGGGTTTCGGTACCGCCGGCGCCTTCGTAGCGGGCAGCGAGGAACTGATCGAGACCCTGATTCAGTACGCCCGGCCCTACATCTACACCACCAGCCAGCCGCCAGCGGTGGCCTGCGCCACCCTGAAGAGCCTGGAGCTGCTGCGCCGCGAAAGCTGGCGGCGGCAACACCTGGCGGCGCTGATCGCCCGTTTCCGCCATGGCGCCGAGGCGCTTGGCCTGACCCTGATGGACAGCTTCACGCCGATCCAGCCGATCCTGGTCGGCGGCAGCCGCCAGGCCGTGGCCCTGGCCGGCATGCTTCGAGCCCGTGGCATCATGGTCGGCGCGATCCGCCCGCCAACCGTGCCGGCCAACAGCGCGCGGCTGCGCGTCACGCTGTCCGCCGCGCACAGCGAAGCGCAGGTCGACCGCTTGCTCGAAGCCCTCGGCGAAAGCTGGCGACAGCTGTCGTCTAGCCTTCTGGCAGAGATCGAAGCCGAGGAGGGAGACGATGCGTGACCACCTGATCCTGTTGCCGGGCTGGGGCCTGGGCAGCGCACCGCTGGAACCGCTGCGCGACGCGCTGCACGAGCGCGAGCCGCACCTGAACGTGTTGATCGAGCCGCTGCCGTCGCTGGACGACGCCGCCGACTGGCTCGACGAACTCGACGATAACCTGCCGCGCGATAGCTGGCTGGCCGGCTGGTCGCTGGGAGGCATGCTCGCCGGCGAACTGGCGGCGCGCCGCGGCGACGATTGCCGGGGACTGCTGACCCTGGCCAGCAATCCGTGCTTCCGCGTGCGCGAGGACTGGCCGAACGCGATGCCGGCGGAAACCTTCGAGGACTTCTTCGAGGCTTTCCTGCTCGAACCGCACCTGACCCGCAAGCGTTTCACCCTGCTGGTCAGCCAGGGTGCGCGCGACCCTCGGACCCTGGCGCGGCAACTGCAGGTGGCGCTGCCGCAGCTGGAGCGCGAGGCGCTGGTCGCCGGCCTGCAGTTGCTCGGCCAACTGGATACCCGGGCCGCCCTGGAAAACTTCCGCGGGCCGCAATTGCACCTGTTCGCCGAAGCCGATGCGCTGGTGCCGCTGGCCGCCGCCGAGACCCTGCTCGAGTGGCTGCCGGACGTCGAGGTCTCGACCCTGGCGGCCAGTCACGGCCTGCCGCTGGAATGCCCGGACGAGGTGGCCGGCGCAATCCTGAGATTCCTTCGCGAGGGTGACGATGCCTGACGATTCCTCGCCGCTGCTGGCGCCCCATGGCGTTGCCGCGCTGCCCGACAAGCGCCAGGTCGCCGCGTCGTTTTCCCGCGCGGCGGCCAGCTACGACGCGGTGGCCGAACTCCAGCGCGGCGTCGGCGAGAGCCTGCTGTCGGCATTGCCGGAAGGCTTCTCGCCGCGCCGCTGGGTCGATCTCGGCTGCGGCACCGGTTATTTCAGCCGGGCCCTGGAACGACGCTTCGGTGCGGCCGAGGGCCTGGCCGTGGATATCGCCGAAGGCATGCTGCGGCATGCCCGCGCGCGCGGCGGCGCCAGCCATTTCATCGGCGGCGACGCCGAGAGGCTGCCGTTGCGCGACGGCAGTTGCGACCTGCTGTTCTCCAGCCTGGCGATCCAGTGGTGCGCCGACCTCCCGGCGGTCCTGGCCGAGGCGCGGCGGGTCCTGCGGCCGGGCGGCGTGCTGGCGTTCAGCAGCCTGTGCGTCGGTACCCTGGGCGAGTTGCGCGACAGTTGGCGGGTGGTGGACGGCTTCGTCCACGTCAATCGCTTCCGCGCCTTCGCCGACTACCTGCAACACGCGGCCGGCAGCGGCCTGCTGCCGCTGACCCTGCGCCACGAGGACCGGCTCCTGCATTTCCCCGACCTGCGCAGCCTGACCCACGAACTCAAGGCGCTGGGCGCGCACAACCTCAACCCCGGGCGGCCCGACGGCCTGACCGGGCGCCAGCGCATCCGCGCGCTGGTCGCCGCCTACGAGCGTTTCCGCCAGCCCGAGGGGCTGCCCGCTACCTACCGCGTCGTCTTCGGCGTGCTGCGCAAGGATTCCTGAACCATGCCGGCGTTCTTCGTCACCGGTACCGACACCGAGATCGGCAAGACCACCATCGCCGCCGGCCTGCTCCACGCGGCCCGGAGTGCCGGCCTGAGCACCGCCGCGGCGAAGCCGGTGGCCTCCGGCTGCGAGCCCACGGCGCAAGGCCTGCGCAATGGCGACGCGTTGGTGTTGCTCGGCCAGTGCTCGCTGGCGCTGGCCTACGAGCAGGTCAACCCGCTGGCCTTCGCACCGGCCATCGCCCCGCACCTGGCGGCGCGCGAGGCTGGCGTCGAACTGAGCGCCGCACGCTTGCACGAGGCGGTGCGCGAGGTGCTGGCGCTACAGGCCGACTTCACCCTGGTGGAGGGCGCCGGCGGATGGCGCGTGCCGTTGCTGGGCCGCGAGAACCTGTCCGACCTGGCGCGCCTGCTGGCGCTGCCGGTGGTGCTGGTGGTCGGCGTGCGCCTGGGCTGTATCAACCATGCGCTGCTCAGCGCCGAGGCGATCCTGGGCGACGGCCTGGCGCTGGCCGGCTGGGTGGCCAACGTCGTCGACCCGGCTACCTCGCGCCTGGAAGAGAACCTAGCGACCCTCGCCGAACGCCTGCCGGCGCCCTGCCTGGGTCGGGTACCGCGCCTGGAGGAAGCCACTCCCGCGGCCGTGGCCGCACACCTCGACCTGCGGCCCCTGGGTATCGGGCTATAAACAGCGGGCCGTCCATAACCAACGGGCGGTACCCAGCGCCGGCCAAGTCTGCTTGAATAGAAGCCACTTGCTATCGCAGTGGCGCGTGCGCGTCCCCAGGAGTAGAGGGTGGAAATTTCCGGCAACGCTTTCGTCAGTGGCCTCAACGCGGTGCAGTCGGGCAGCGCCCGCGTCGCCCAGGCCGGCAGCGAGATCGCCCGCAATACCGTGGAGGCCCGTTCGGCCCAGGCCGAGCAGATGGTCGAACTGACCCGCGGCAAGCTCGAGGCGCAGAGCGGCGCCCGGGTCATCGAGGTAGCCGACGAGACCCTCGGTACCCTGATCGATACCCACGCCTGACTTCCTGGCGGCCGGCAGCGGCCGCCCCGATCCTTCCTTTTCCGACTGTCACCCGGCGGCCCCTGAAGCCTGCCGGGCGCTTCGCCATGGGCTTTACTGAGAGAGACGAAAGTGCTTTGGAAGGACGTGGCTGCCAGTGATTTCGGGCATGACCGAGCGGTCGGTTCGGATGCTTGACAAGGGATTGGCGTAAACGTATGTTTCAAACGCCTGTTTGAGAGTCGGGACGCATGAGTGCGTCCGGCAAGGCGACCGGGAGCGATCCCGCACTGCGACCGCAGACTCTGGACATCCGTCCGGTCGCCGATTAACCAGAACCCTTCGTAGAGGTTGACTGCTATGCCTGATTACAAGGCCCCCTTGCGTGATATCCGTTTCGTTCGCGACGAGCTGCTGGGCTACGAAGCGCACTACCAGAGCCTGCCGGGCGCCGAAGACGCGACTCCCGACATGGTCAACGCCATCCTCGAGGAAGGTGCGAAGTTCTGCGAACAGGTGATCGCTCCGCTGAACCGCGTCGGCGACCTGGAAGGCTGCACCTGGAGCGCCGACGGCGTGAAGACCCCGACCGGCTTCAAGGAGGCCTACCAGCAGTTCGTCGAAGGCGGCTGGCCGAGCCTGGCCCATGACGTCGAGCACGGCGGCCAGGGTCTGCCGGAATCCCTCGGCCTGGCCATCAGCGAGATGGTCGGCCAGGCCAACTGGTCCTGGGGCATGTACCCGGGCCTGTCCCACGGCGCCATGAACACCCTGCATGCCCACGGCACCGCCGAGCAGCAGGCAACCTACCTGACCAAGCTGGTCTCCGGCGAGTGGACCGGCACCATGTGCCTGACCGAGCCGCACTGCGGCACCGACCTGGGCATGCTGCGCACCAAGGCCGAGCCGCAGGCCGACGGTAGCTACAAGGTCACCGGCACCAAGATCTTCATCTCCGCCGGCGAGCACGACATGGCCGACAACATCGTCCATATCGTCCTGGCCCGCCTGCCCGACGCCCCGCAGGGCACCAAGGGCATCTCGCTGTTCATCGTGCCGAAGTTCCTGCCCAACGCCGAAGGCAACGCCGGCGAGCGCAACGCGGTTTCCTGCGGTTCCATCGAGCACAAGATGGGCATCCACGGCAACGCCACCTGCGTGATGAACTTCGACGCCGCCACCGGCTTCCTGATCGGCCCGCCGAACAAGGGCCTGAACTGCATGTTCACCTTCATGAACACCGCTCGCCTGGGTACCGCGCTGCAAGGCCTGGCCCATGCCGAAGTCGGTTTCCAGGGCGGCATCGCCTATGCTCGCGAGCGTCTGCAGATGCGCTCGCTGACCGGTCCGAAGGCGCCCGAGAAGCCCGCCGACCCGATCATCGTGCATCCTGACGTGCGCCGCATGCTGCTGACCATGAAGGCCTTCGCCGAAGGCAACCGCGCGATGCTGTACTTCGCCGCCAAGCAGGTCGACATCGTCCAGCGCAGCCAGGACGAAGAGCAGAAGAAAGCCGCCGACTCGATGCTGGCCTTCCTCACGCCGATCGCCAAGGCGTTCATGACCGAAGTCGGCTTCGAGTCCGCCAACCACGGCGTGCAGATCTTCGGCGGCCACGGTTTCATCGCCGAGCACGGCATGGAGCAGAACGTCCGCGACAGCCGCATCTCGATGCTGTACGAAGGCACTACCGGCGTTCAGGCCCTCGACCTGCTGGGTCGCAAGGTGCTGATGACCCAGGGCGAGGCGCTGAAGGGCTTCACCAAGATCGTGCACAAGTTCTGCCAGGCCAACGAAGCCAACGAAGCCGTCAAGGAATTCGTCGCTCCGCTGGCACAGCTGAACAAGGAGTGGGGCGACCTGACCATGAAGGTCGGCATGGCCGCCATGAAGGATCGCGAGGAAGTCGGCGCCGCTTCGGTGGACTACCTGATGTACTCCGGCTACGCCTGCCTGGCCTACTTCTGGGCCGACATGGCGCGCCTGGCCGCCGAGAAGCTGGCCGCCGGCACCGGCGAGGAAGCCTTCTACAAGGCCAAGCTGCAGACCGCGCGCTTCTACTTCCAGCGCATCCTGCCGCGTACCCGCGCCCACGTCGCCGCCATGCTGTCCGGCGCCAACAACCTGATGGAGATGGCCGAGGAAGATTTCGCCCTCGGTTACTGATGGCACGGGCCGCTGGCGGCCCGTTCCCCAGGTGAGAAAGAGCCCGCCCTTCGGCGGGCTTTTTCATGCCTGCGATCCGCTGCATCCTGGCCTTCCGACCTCGGGGTTATGGCGTTGCATTCAGCGTCCGCAGCGTGATTGTAGGCGCCCGCCCGGCGCAGTAGCTTCGAGGGATTCGCGCCTGTGGGGCGCCCCTGCCGAGGAGAACAGAGATGCCGGAATACAAGGCTCCGCTGCGCGACATGCGCTTCCTGATCGATGAGGTATTCGACTTCCATGGGCGCTACCAGGCGCTCGGCGCCAGCGACGCGACCCCGGACATGGTGGTGGCGATCCTCGATGAAGGGTCGAAATTCTGCGAACAGGTTCTGGCGCCGCTGAACCGCTCCGGCGACGAAGAGGGCTGCCACTTCGACAACGGCGTGGTGACCACGCCCAAGGGTTTCAAGGAAGCCTATGCACAGTACGTCGAGGGTGGCTGGAACGGTGTCGCCAGCGATCCCGCGTACGGCGGCCAGGGCCTGCCGCACTCGCTGGGTCTGCTGCTCAGCGAGATGATCGGCGCCAGCAATGTCTCCTGGGGCATGTACCCGGGCCTGACCCGCGGCGCCATGTCGGCGATCCACGCCCACGGCAGCCAGGCGCAGAAAGACCTCTACCTGGCGCGGATGACCGCCGGCACCTGGACCGGCACCATGTGCCTGACCGAGCCGCACTGCGGCACCGACCTGGGCATCATCAAGACCCGCGCGGTGCCGAACGCCGACGGCAGCCATGCGATCAGCGGGACGAAGATCTTCATCTCCGCCGGCGAGCACGACCTGAGCGAGAACATCGTCCACCTGGTGCTGGCCAAGCTTCCCGATGCGCCGGCCGGGACCAAGGGTATCTCGCTGTTCATCGTGCCGAAGTTCCTACCCGACGCCGAAGGTAACGTGGGCGCGCGCAATGCGGTCTCCTGTGGCTCCATCGAGCACAAGATGGGGATCAAGGCCTCGGCCACCTGTGTGATGAACTTCGACGGCGCCACCGGCTACCTGATCGGCGAGCCGAACAAGGGCCTGCACTGCATGTTCACCATGATGAACCACGCCCGCCTGGGCACCGGCATGCAGGGCCTGTGCCTTGGCGAGACCAGTTACCAGGGCGCCGTGCGCTACGCCCGGGAGCGCTTGCAGATGCGCTCGCTGACCGGGCCGAAGGCGCCGGACAAGCCGGCCGACCCGATCATCGTGCACCCCGACGTGCGGCGCATGCTGCTGACCATGAAGGCGTTCAACGAAGGCAACCGCGCGCTGGCCTACTTCACCGCCCAGTTGCTCGACACCGAGCACCTGTCGCAGGACGCCGCCGAGCGCGAGCGGGCCGCCGACCTGCTGGCCTTCCTGACACCGATCTGCAAGGCCTTCATGACCGAGACCGGGCAGGAGGTGACCAACCTCGGCATGCAGGTCTACGGCGGCCACGGCTACATCCGCGAGTGGGGCATGGAGCAGTTGGTCCGCGATTGCCGCATCGCACAGATCTACGAAGGCACCAACGGCATCCAGGCCCTCGACCTGCTTGGCCGCAAGGTACTGGGCAGCCAGGGCAAGCTGTTGCGCGGTTTCACCAAACTGGTCCACCAGTTGTGCCAGGCCCAGGCCGAGCATCCGCAACTGAAGGGACAGGTCGCGCAACTGGCGGCGCTGAACGCGCAGTGGGGCGAACTGACCCAGCAGGTGGGCCTGGCGGCGATGAAGAATGCCGACGAAGTGGGCGCCGCCTCGGTGGACTACCTGATGTTCTCCGGCTACGTGACCCTGGCCTATTTCTGGTTGCGCATCGCCCTGGTGGCGCGCGAGAAGCTGGATGCCGGCAGCGGCGAGGCCGCGTTCTACGAAGCCAAGCTGGCCACCGCCGACTTCTACTTCAGTCGCCTGCTGCCGCGCACCGCGGCGCACGCCGCGGCGATCCAGGCCGGCGCGGCGGGCCTGATGAGCCTGTCGGCGGAGCAGTTTTCGCTCTAGCGGCTGCCGGGGCAGGGGCGCGGCGCTTCTTCCCCCGGTTTCTCCCGCACCCGCCGGGCCCGTCGGACTCCCGGCGAACTCGCTCCAGCCCGCGAAAAGCGGGCTTTCTCATGCCTGTCGCATAGAAGACCGATATAGACTTTACGGTCACGACGTGACGCTACAAGTCCGAAATGTTGGTGGTGTAGACTCGGCCGCGGCACGCCTTTCGTGCCTCCATTTTGTTGCCGCTGGCCCCCGGCCGGCGATCGGTACGATCGAGGATTCCCCACATGGCTGATTACAAAGCTCCGCTGCGCGACATGCGCTTCGTCCTCAATGAGGTGTTCGAGGTCTCCCGGCTCTGGGCGCAACTGCCGGCGCTGGCCGAAGTGGTCGACGCCGAGACCGCCGCGGCGATCCTCGAAGAGGCCGGCAAGGTCACCGCCGGTACCATCGCCCCGCTGAACCGTCCGGGCGACGAGGAAGGCTGCCAGTGGAACGCTGGCGCGGTGAGCACCCCGGCCGGCTTCCCCGAGGCCTACCGGACCTACGCCGAAGGCGGCTGGGTCGGCGTCGGCGGTGATCCGGCCTACGGCGGCATGGGTATGCCCAAGGTGATCTCGGCGCAGGTCGAGGAACTGGTCAACTCGGCCAACCTGTCGTTCGGCCTGTATCCGATGCTGACCGCCGGCGCCTGCCTGGCGCTCAATGCCCATGCCAGCGACGAACTGAAGGACAAGTACCTGCCGAACATGTACGCCGGTATCTGGGCCGGTTCCATGTGCCTGACCGAGCCGCATGCCGGCACCGACCTGGGCATCATCCGCACCAGGGCCGAGCCGCAGGCCGACGGCTCCTACAAGATCAGCGGGACCAAGATCTTCATCACCGGCGGCGAGCATGACCTGACCGAGAACATCATCCACCTGGTGCTGGCCAAGCTGCCCGACGCCCCGGCCGGGCCGAAGGGCATCTCGCTGTTCCTGGTACCGAAGGTGCTGGTCAACGCCGACGGTTCGCTGGGCGAGAAGAACAGCCTGGGTTGCGGCTCCATCGAGCACAAGATGGGGATCAAGGCCTCGGCCACCTGCGTGATGAACTTCGACGGCGCTACCGGTTGGCTGGTGGGCGAGGTCAACAAGGGCCTGGCGGCGATGTTCACCATGATGAACTACGAGCGCCTTGGCGTCGGCATCCAGGGCCTGGCCACCGGCGAGCGCTCCTACCAGAGCGCCATCGAATATGCCCGCGAGCGTATCCAGAGCCGCGCGCCGACCGGCCCGGTGGCCAAGGACAAGGCCGCCGACCCGATCATCGTGCACCCCGACGTGCGTCGCATGCTGCTCACCATGAAGGCGCTGAACGAAGGCGGCCGCGCCTTCTCCAGCTACGTCGCGATGCAGCTGGACACCGCCAAGTACAGCGAAGACGCGGTCACCCGCAAGCGCGCGGAAGAGCTGGTGGCGCTGCTGACCCCGGTGGCCAAGGCATTCCTCACCGACATGGGGCTGGAAACCACCATCCATGGCCAGCAGATCTTCGGTGGCCACGGCTTCATCCGCGAATGGGGCCAGGAGCAACTGGTGCGCGACTGTCGCATCACGCAGATCTACGAAGGCACCAATGGCATCCAGGCGCTCGACCTGGTGGGGCGCAAGGTGATCGGCAGCGGCGGCGCCTTCTCCCGTCACTTCACCGACGAGATCAAGGCCTTCGTCGCTTCCGCCGACGAGGCCCTGGGCGAGTTCAGCAAGCCGCTGGCGGCCGCCGTGGAGAACCTGGAAGAGCTGACCGCCTGGCTGCTCGACCGCGCCAAGGGCAATCCCAACGAGATCGGCGCGGCGTCGGTCGAATACCTGCATGTGTTCGGCTACACCGCCTATGCCTACATGTGGGCATTGATGGCGCGCACCGCGCTGGCCAAGCAGGGCGAGGACGACTTCTACGCCAGCAAGCTGGGTACCGCGCGCTTCTACTTCGCCCGCCTGCTGCCGCGCATCCATTCCCTGAGCGCCTCCGTGCGCGCCGGCAGCGAGTCGCTGTACCTGCTGGACGCCGAGCAGTTCTGAGGCCTGGCGCCTGAGACGGAAAGCCCCGCGATGCGGGGCTTTTTTCTGGGCGCCGGGGGCTCGGCGCGCGGGACGGGTGGGGGGGATATCCGCTTGCGGCTATCCGCCATTCCCAGGGTTTTCTCGGGGCCGTGATGGGACAGGGTGATCGGCGGATAACGCCGTTGGCGTTATGCCCTACGGCTCCTCGCGCAGGGTGGGCGGTAGGGCGAATAACCGCTTGCGGTTATCCGCCATTCCCGTGGTTTTTCTCGTGCCGTGAGGGGACAGGGTTGTCGCGGTCCGCCGCGGAGGATACGGGGATATCCGTTGATGGCGTCTCGCCCGAGCCTCAGTGCGAGGTTCCCTCCGCATAGCCGATCTTGTTGCCGACGTTGTACTTGCCCGACGGCTTGTTCATCGGCAGTCGCTTCACTTCCTCCAGGCTGTGCGCGTCGTAGACCACCAGCGCGCCGTCGCGGTCCCAGACGCTGAGCAGGGCGTAGCGGCCGTCGCGGGTGAACTCGACGTGGCCGGCCACCTTGCCCGGGCTGGGGCGCAGGCGATGGGCGATTTCCAGGGTCTGCTTGTCGATCAGCAGGATCTCGTCGTGTTTCTTGCCAAGGAAGGTATCGGTCCAGGCGTAGGGCGAGTCGGCATGGCTGCGCATGAAGAAGCCGGGGCCGTCGGTGACGATTTCCTTCAACGGCTTCCAGTTTTGCAGGTCGATCACCGAGATCACCCCGCGGCTGATGTTCGGCGTAGCGAACACCCAGCGCCCGTCGCGCTTCCAGTAGATGCCCGAGCCGAGGTGCGGCATGCCCGACAGCGGGATCGAGGCGACCCGCGCGCCGCTGTCCAGCTCGATCACCTCGCCGCCCCTGGCCTGCCGCGAGCTGCCCAGCAGGTAGCGGTAGTCGGGGCTGAAGGAGAAGTCGTCGAGGTAGTCGGCCACCGCCAACCGTTTCGGCGCGACCGGCTTGCCGTTGGCATAGGGCAGCTCCCACAGCTCGTGGACGTCCTTCAGGGCGACCACGAAGCTGTGTCGCGGCGGTGCCGTGTATACCGCGCTGACCCGCGAGGCCTGGCCCTGGGCGTCGGCCGCCGGGATGACCTGCACCAGGGACAGGTCGCGGGCGTCCAGCAGCACCAGGTTGCCGGGCAGGTAGTTGCCCACCAGGACCCAGTGCCCGTCGTCGCTGACCGCCAGGTTGCGCGTGTTGAGGCCGGCGCGGACCTCGGCGACCACCTTCAGGTTGTACAGGTCGTAGAGGGTCACCCAGCCGTCGCGCGAGGCGAAGTACACCAGGCGCCCGTCCGGGGAGAACTTCGGACCTCCGTGCAGGGCGTAGCGCGAGGGGAAGCGGGCGATGGGCTCGAAGCGATCGCCGTCGAGGATGGTCACGTAGTGGTCGCCGGACTCCACCACCACGAACAGGTTCAGCGGGTCGGCCTCGAAGCGGGGCCTGGACGGCAGGGTGGCGAGGGGATGCGGCTGAACCTGGCTGGCCCGGATGTCCTCGGCGCTCCACTGCGGTTCGCGCGGCGGCGCCTGGTAGAGATAGGCGACCAGGGCGTCCGCCGCGGCGTCGTCCAATTGACCGGCAAAGCCGGCCATCTGGGTTGCCGGACGACCGTGCAGGATCACCTCGCGGGCCTGCGCCGGCTTCAGCCGCGAAAGGCTTTCCGGGAGCAGGGTCGGGCCGCTGCCGCCGAGCCGCCCGGCGCCGTGGCAGGCCTGGCAGTGCTGGCGGTAGAGCGCTTCCCCCGGCGCTTCGCCGGCCTGTGCGAGGGCGCCGAGGAGCAGGCCGAGGGCGAGGCCGATCAGGCGCATGCGACGGCCTCGCGGCTGACCGGCGAGCCGGCGCCCAGGTATGACGGATGCGCCATCGCGCGCTCGGCGAAGAGCGCGACCACCTGGCCGACGACGATCAGCGTCGGCGGCTTCAACTGGTAGCGTCGCGCCAGCGCCGGCAGCTCGGCAAGGGCGCCGCGGGTCACCTGCTGGCCCGCCTGGGTGCCCTGGCTGACCAGCGCCGCCGGGGTGTCGCTGGCGAGGCCGTGCTCGACCAGGCGCGCGGCGATCTCGGCGAGGTTGCCCAGGCCCATGTAGAACACCAGGGTCTGCTTGCCACGCGCCAGGCCGGCCCAGTCGAGGTCGAGGCGGCCGTCGTTCTGCAGGTGGCCGGTGACGAAGGTGCAGGACTGGGCGAGGTCGCGGTGGGTCAGCGGGATGCCGGCGTAGGTACTGCAACCGGAGGCGGCGGTGACGCCGGGGACCACCTGGCAGTCGACGCCGGCTTCGAGCAGGCGCTCCAGCTCCTCGGCGCCGCGACCGAAGATGAACGGGTCGCCGCCTTTCAGGCGGACCACCCGGCGTTGCTGCCGGGCCAGGCGCACCAGCAGCTCGTTGATTTCTTCCTGCGGCAGGCTGTGGTGGCCGCAGCGCTTGCCGACGTAGATGCGCTGGCAGCTTTCCGGCAGAAGGGCGATCAGCTCGCGGGCGACCAGGCGGTCGTAGACCACCACCTCGGCCTGTTGCAGCAGGGCCCAGGCGCGCAGGGTGAGCAGGCCCGGATCGCCGGGGCCGGCGCCGACCAGGGCGACGCTGCCGGCAGGGAAATCGACATCGAGGAGGGACGGCGGAATCACGGTAGTGTTCATGAGGCTTTCCTTAGACGGCGTGCAGCGCGATGCGCTCGAGGCCGATTTCCTGATCGCTGAGGTAGCAGCCGGGGTCTTCGCCCCAGAGTTCTCCGCCGGCCCAGGCGCGGGTGCGGGTGTTGCCGTTGCAGATGTCCAGCCAGCGGCATTGGCTGCAGCGCCCGACCACCGGTCGCGGGCGCTGGCGCAGTTGCAGGAGCAGCGGGTCGGGGCGCTCGAACCAGAAGTCGGCGAAGCGCTGATGGCGGATGTTGCCGACGCTGTGGTGCCACCAGTAGCTGTCCGGATGCACCTCGCCGGTGTTGTCGATGTTGGCGATGCCCTCGCCCGAGGCGTTGCCGCCCCAGTCCAGCAGCAGCTCGCAGAGACGCGCCAGTTGCTGCGGGCGGCGGCGCTTGAGCCAGTCGAGGAGAAGGATCGCGTCGGCGTCGTTGTTGCCGGTGACGAAGTCGCTGTCGCGCCCCTGCCGGATGTCCTCGTCGGCCCGTTCGAAGAGCAGCGCGAGGGCCTCGCGGGTGCGCCGGTGGTGGGCGTCGAGGGCGCGGCTGCGGCGGCCGCGGCCACTGTAGTTGAGGTGCGAGAGGTAGAACTTCTGCACGTCGAGTTCGCGCATCAGGTCGAGCAGTGCCGGTAGTTGCGCGGCGTTCTCCTCGGTCAGGGTGGTGCGCATGCCGACGCGGATATCCGCCTCGCGGCACAGGCGCATGGCCGCCAGCGCGGCGTCGAAGCTGCCCTGCTTCTGGCGGAAGCGGTCGTGGGTCTCGCGCAGGCCGTCGAGGCTGATGCCGACGTAGTCGAAGCGGGCCTCGGCCACGCGCTGGATGTTGCCTTCGTCGATCAGCGTACCGTTGCTCGACAGCGCCACGAACATCCCGGCCTGGCGCGCATGGGCGGCGATCTCGAAGAGGTCCGGGTGCATCAGCGGCTCGCCGCCGGAGAGGATCAGCACGCGCACTCCGGCGGCGCGCAGGTCGTCGATGCCGCGAAGGATTTCCGCGGTCTCCAGCTCGCCACGGAAGTCGCTGTCGGCGGAGGTGGAGTAACAGTGCTTGCAGGTCAGGTTGCAGCGCCGCAGCAGGTTCCAGATCACCACCGGGGCGCGCCTGCCGCCGGCGCGGCGCGGCGTCGGCGCGTCCTCGGCGAGGCTGCGCAGGTAATGGCTGATCCTCAGCATGGACGTTCCTCCTTCTGCGCCAGGCGCAGGCCGGTCTTCTTCAGGATGCGGCTGCTCACCAGCATCTCGTCGGCGCGACAGTCCTCGCCGAGCAGCAGGCGGATCTGCTGGCGATAGCCTTCGATCTCCGCTTCGCTGCGGCCGTGAACCATGGCGAACAGGTTGTAGCGCCACTGCGGCAGATGGCGCGGGCGCCGGTAGCAATGGCTGACGAAGGACAGCCCGCCGACCAGCCGGCCGAGGCGTTCGATGCGTTCGTCGGCGACGTCCCAGACGGTCATGCCGTTGTGCCGGTAGCCAAGGCGATAGTGGTTGGGCACCGCGGCGATGCGCCGGATCACCCCGGCGTCGCGCAGGCGCTTCAGCAGCGCCAGGGTCTCCGCCTCGCTCAGCCGCAGTTGCGCGGCGATCCACGCCCAAGGGTCGGCGACCAGCGGCAGGCCGGCCTGGGTCAGTTCGATCAGGCGGCGGGCGAGCAGGGCGTCAGAGGGGGAAATGCAGGCCGACATGGTAGGTCGCCTCCTTGGGCAGGTCGAGTACCGCCAGCCCGCTCTCGCGCTCCAGCCGTGCGAGGGTCTCGGCGACCTCCGCCGGGCTGTCGCAGGCGACCACCAGCCACATGTTCAGGGCGTGCTCGCGACGGTAGTTGTGGGCGACCTGCGGCCAGCCGGCGAGCAGCGCGGCGATCTCTTCGAAACGCGCCTCCGGCACGCTCATGGCGGCCAGGGTGAAGGCACCGCCGAGGGGCTCGATATCGAACAGCGGACCGAAGCGGGTCAGGGTGCCGTCGTCGAGCAGGTCGTCCAGGCGGCGCAGGATGTCTTCCTCGCGGCAATCCAGCTCGGCGGCGAGCAGCGCGTAGGGATGCGGCTCCAGCGGCAGGCCGTGTTGCAGGCGGTTCAGCAGGCGCCGGTCGAACTCATCCATGGCGGCGCTCCAGGTCGGCCGGCGGCGCGGTGTAGCGGCCGCCGCACTGCTTGTAGGCGCGCAGGCTGAACAGCCAGCGGTGCGGTGTCTGGCGCAGGGCGTGGCGCTCCAGCAGCGCCTCGATCTGGCGTTCCACTTCGCCGCGCTCGCGGCCGTGGATCATGCAAAACAGGTTGTATGGCCACATCGGCAGGCGACGCGGGCGGCGGTAACAGAGCGAGACGATCGTTTCGTGGGCGAGGGCGCGGCCGACGGCGTCGACCTCCGCGTCGGCGACGTCCAGCACCAGCATGGCGTTGGCGGTATAGCCCAGGGCGCGGTGGTGGAGGATCACCCCGAAGCGGCGGAACAGGCCGTCTTCGTCCCAGCGGCGGACCTGTTCCAGCACTTCGTCTTCGCCGGCGCCGATGCGTTCGGCGAGCACCCGGTAGGGCCGGCTGGCCAGCGGCAGGCCCTGTTCCAGCAGGTAGCGCAGGTGTTGCCGCTGCGGCGCGGCGAGGGGTTCGACGGGGTTCATCGGCTGGCCTCCAGGGGAAACGCGAGGTCGATGCAGTAGGCTTCCTGCATCGGCAGGTCGAGGGGTTGCAGGCCGGTGTCGGCGGCGATCTCCGCCAGTACCCGGTCGAGTTGCGCGCGGTCGCCGGCGGTGAGCACGAACCACAGGTTGTAGCGGTGTTCGCGCTGGTAGTTGTGGTTGACCTCGGCGTACTGGCTGATGCGCTCGGCGACCCGTTGCAGACGCTCCTCGGGCACCGCCAGGGCAGCCAGGGTGCTGGCCCCGGCGCGTTGGTGGCGGAGCACCGGGCCGACCCGCGACAACGCGCCGTCGGCTTCCAGGCGACGCAGCCGTTCGAGCACCTCGGCTTCGCTGCAACCCAGGGTCTCGGCCATCCGCCGATAGGGTTCCGCGCAGATCGGCAGGCCTTTCTGGTAGCGGGCGAGGAGGCGGCGGGAGAGGTCGTCCATGGTGCCTCCTAGAGTCCGATGTGCTGGGCGCGGTGGCTGAAGAAGATGCCGCTCGGGCTGCGGGCCGGAAGGCTGCCGATGCGCTTCAGGCGGTACGGGTCCCAGACCTGCAACTGGTCGGCGTCGCGCACCGAGATCCAGACCTGGTCGCCGCGCCCGCTGAATTCCATGTGCAGTACGCCGGGGCCAGGGCGCAGGGTTTCGATCACTTCGTGGGTCTCGCTGTCGATGACCTGCACCTTGTCGTTGTCCGGGTAGGCGAAGTTGACCCAGATCTGCCGGTCGTCCGGTCGAGTCATGACGAACACCGGCTGGCCGGCGACGTCGATGGCGTCGGTCTGCTTCCAGTCGCGCGCGTCGAGCACCAGCACCTGGTGATGGCCGACCGCCGGGACGAAGGCCTGGTCGCTGGCGATGGTCCAGCCCTCCAGGTGCGGCATCTTGTACACCGGCAGCTTGCGTTGGCCGCGGCCGTAGTCGCCGAGTACGCGCCTGACGCCGCGCTCCGGGTGCCAGAGGTCGAGCTGGGCCATGCCGTCCTCGCCGAACAGCCCGGCCATGTAGTAGCGCCCGTCGGGGCTGATGAGGGCGTCGTAGGGTTGCTTGCCGATATCGCGGAAGCGGGTCAGGTGCGGCGTGTCGCCCTGGCTGAAGTCGGCGATCCAGATCTCGCCGCTGTCGAACAGGCTGAACACGAAGCGCTGCCCGGGCGCGTCGACCAGGCCGACCACCCGGGAGTTCCTGTCCTGGCCGGGGAGGCGGGTGGCGGGAATCTCGGCGACCAGCTCCAGGGTGCGGCTGTCGAACACCTTGACCCCGCCCGGCTCGTAGTTGGATACCGCGACCAGCCGACCGTCCTGGCTGATCGCTCCGCCGATGCTGTTGCCGCCCTGGATCAGGCGCTTGTCGATGCGCTGGGCCAGCAGGTCGAGCTTGGTCAGGCCGCCGTCGCGACCGAATACGTAGGCGTAGCGCTGGTCGCGGGAGAACACCAGGGAGGCGTGGGACAGGTCGCCGAGGCCTTCGACCCGCGCCAGCGAGGTCTTCGCCGTGCCGTCGAGGATCTGCACGCTGCCGTCGGCGCGTTCGATCAGCACGCCGAGGTCGCCGCTGCCGCGCAAGGGCGGCTGCTGGCTACAGCCGGCGAGCAGGGCGAGGAAAAGCGGCGCGAGGGGACGCAGGTTCATGGGGCGATCTCTCCTTCGATCAGGCGGTCCACCAGCCAGCCGGCGTCGTCTTCGCTGAGCAGGCCGGCCCAGGGGGGCATCGGGGTTTGCGGACGGCCCATGAGCACGGTGGCGACCAGCGATTCGCGCGGCTTGCCGCGCAGGGCCTCGGGGGTCAGCGCCGGGCCGAGGCCGCCGGTCAGGCGCAGGCCGTGGCAGGAGCCGCAGTCCTGCAACAGCAGGTGACGCAACTGGGCCTGGCGACGGGCATCGGGATGCTCGTCGGCCAGGCCCGGAAGAGGACAGGCGAACGTCAGCGCGAGGGCCAGCCACAAGGCGTGGCTGGCGGCGCGCCGGAAGTCCGGAGGGGCGTTCATTTCTGCGACAGGACCCACTTCGCCAGGGTCTGCGCCTCGTCGTCGCTGACCGCGTTCGGCGGCATCGGGATCGGGCCCCAGACGCCCTGGCTGCCGTTCTTGATCCGCTGCGCGAGTTCCGCTTCGGCGCCGGCCTGGCCGGCGAACTTGGCGGCGACGTCCTTGTAGGCCGGGCCGACCATCTTGGTGTCGATGGCATGGCAGGCCACGCAGCCCTTGTTCTTGAACAGCACTTCGGGGTCTTCGGCCCAGGCGCCCTGGGCGAGCAGGGTGCCGGTGGCGAGCAGCGAAAGCAGTGCGTACGGTTTCATCACGGTTCCTCGTAGGGGGGAGCGTGCGGGGCGTGCCCCGCACGCGGGTCTCAGTACACGTCGTGCTGGGTGTTGTAGACGTTGAACTTGCCGGTCGGGGTGATCAGCCGCGGGTCCTTGACCACGGCCTTGAGCTTCAGGGTCTTGTCGTCCACCACCACCAGCGCGGAGCTGTCGTTCTTGCCGTTCCACACCGAGAACCAGACTTCATCGCCGCGCTTGTTGTACTCGGGCTGCACCACCCGCTTGGCGCCTTCGCCGAGATCGGCCCATTCGGCGATCGGCAGCACCTGGTACTTGGCGTCGAGGTTCTTCAGGTCGAACACCGCGACGCTCTGGCTGATCCTGGCGTCGGGGTTGAAGGTGGTGTCGACGTAGAGGTGCGAGGACTTCGGATGGGTCTTGATGAACAGCGAGCCGCCGCCCTGGCCCTGTAGTTCGGCGACTTTCTTCCAGGCGTACTGCGGATGGTTCTTCGGATCGGTGCCGATCAGCGAGATGCTGCCGTCGCCCAGGTGGCTGGTGCTCCACACCGGGCCGTACTTGGGATGCACGAAGTTGGCGCCACGCCCCGGGTGCGGGGTCTTGCCGACGTCGACCAGGGCCGACAGGCGACGGTCCTTGGAGTCGATCACGGCAACCTTGTTGGAGTTGTTGGCGGCGGTCATGAAGTAGCGGTGGCTGCTGTCCCAGCCGCCGTCGTGGAGGAACGGCGCCGCACCGATGCTGGTGACGGTGAGGTTGTCGATATCCTTGTAATTGACCAGCAGGACCTTGCCGGTCTCCTTCACATTGACGATGAACTCGGGGTGCTCGTGGGAGGCGATGATCGCCGCCACGCGCGGTTCCGGGTGGTAGGTCTGGGTGTCTACGGTCATGCCGCGGGTGGAGACGATCTGCTTCGGTTCCAGGGTCTCGCCGTCCATGATCGCGAACTGCGGCGGCCAGTAGGCGCCGGCGATGGTGTAGCGGTCCTCGTAGCCCTTGAACTTGGAGCTTTCCACCGAGCGCGCCTCGATGCCGATCTTGATCTCGGCGACCTTGGTCGGCTCCTTGGCCCACAGGTCGATCATGTCGATCCGCGCGTCGCGGCCGATCACCAGCAGGTAGCGGCCGGAAGCGGACATCCGCGAGATATGCACGGCATAGCCGGTATCGATGACCTTGACGATCTTCTTGCTGTCGCCGTCGACCAGGGCGATCTGCCCGGCGTCGCGCAGGGTCACCGAGAACAGGTTGGGCAGGTCGAGGTCGTTGAGCTGTTTCTTCGGCCGGTCCTCCGGCTTCACCAGCACCTTCCACGATTCGCGCATCTCCGGCATGCCCCACTCCGGCGGTTGCGGCGGGGTGTGCTGGATGTACTTGGCCATCAGGGTGATCTGTTCCTTGCTCAGCTCGCCGGAGCTGCCCCAGTTCGGCATGCCCAGCGGGGTGCCGTAGGTGATCAGCGCTTCCAGGTATTGCTGGCCGCGTTGCTGGGTGATGTCCGGGGTCAGCGGCTTGCCGGTGGCGCCCTTGCGCAGGACGCCGTGGCAACCGGCGCAGCGTTGGAAGTAGATCTGCTTGGCCTCGTTGAACTCGCTTTCACTCATGTCGGGGGCACCGTTGGTGCGCACCACGTGAGCGGGATCGACGGCGGAAGCGGCACCCTGGTATTGCTCGGCGGCTTTCATGTCGTCCTTGGCGTGAGCGGTGGCCAGGCCCAGCAGCGTCAGCGAGGCGAGCAAGGTGCCCGCCAGTGGCTTGCCAAATGGCATGGTCTATCTCCTCAGGAGCCCTGCGAGGCGCTCCCTTAGCAGTGTTTTGGGGGTGGCTGCGTCGGGAACTCCCGGGAATTCATGGCGCGAAAGGATCATAGAAAGCAGGGTCTTTACCCTTGCTTGACCGGAATCAAGATTGCGTTGCTTTGCGCTTGTGGCACCTTCCAACTGTGAATAGCGTGCGGTCCTAATCCCTAGCGCAGGAGTAGGACATGCGGGACGCGACACCCTTCTACGAGGCCACCGGCCATGAGATCGAAGTCTTCGAGCGCGCCTGGCGGCACGGCCTGCCGGTATTGCTCAAGGGCCCCACCGGTTGCGGCAAGACCCGCTTCGTCCAGTACATGGCGCGGCGCCTGGAACTGCCGCTGTACAGCGTCGCCTGCCACGACGACCTGGGCGCCGCCGACCTGCTCGGCCGCCATCTGATCGGCGCCGACGGCACCTGGTGGCAGGACGGCCCGCTGACCCGCGCGGTGCGCGAAGGCGGTATCTGCTACCTGGACGAAGTGGTGGAGGCGCGCCAGGACACCACGGTCGCCATCCACCCGCTGGCCGACGACCGCCGCGAGCTGTACCTGGAGCGCACCGGCGAGACGTTGCAGGCGCCGCCTTCGTTCATGCTGGTGGTGTCCTACAACCCCGGCTACCAGAATCTGCTCAAGGGCCTGAAGCCCAGCACCCGGCAGCGTTTCGTCGCGTTGCGCTTCGACTACCCGGCGGCGCAGCAGGAGGCACGCATCCTGGTCGGCGAGAGCGGTTGTGCCGAGGCCCTGGCGCAGCGCCTGGTGCAGTTGGGCCAGGCGCTGCGGCGGCTGGAGCAGCACGACCTGGAGGAAGTCGCCTCGACCCGCCTGCTGATCTTCGCCGCGCGCCTCATCGGCGACGGCATGGACCCGCGCGAGGCGTGCCGGGTGGCGCTGGCCGAACCGCTCTCGGACGATCCGGCGACGGTGGCGGCGCTGATGGACATCGTCGATCTCCATGTCGCCTGATACCGTCGAGCGGCGCCTGCCCGGCGACCTGGCGATGTGGTTCTTCATCCTCGCCGAACTCAGCGTGTTCAGCCTGCTGCTGCTGGCGTTCGCCGGCGCCCAGGCCTGGCAGCCGGAGCTGTTCCGTGCCGGCCGGGAGCAACTGGATAGCCGCTGGGGCCTGTTGCTGACCGTGGCCCTGCTCAGCTCCGGCTGGCTCGCCGCGCTGGCGGTGCATGCGGTGCGCCGCGGACGGCCGCGCCAGGCGAGCGGCTGGTTGCTGGCGGCGCTGCTGCTGGCGCTGGTCTACGTCGGCCTGAAGCTGCACGAGTACGGGCGGCTCGCCGATCTCGGCCTGGACATCGAGCACGACACTTTCTTCACCCTCTACTGGTGCCTGACCGGCTTCCATTTCCTCCACGTCCTGCTCGGCCTGCTGATCCTCGGCTGGCTGGCGCAGGCCTGCTGGCGCCGGTGTTATACGCCGCAGGCTTGCTCGGGACTGGAGTCGGGAGTGCTCTACTGGCACATGGTCGACCTGGTCTGGGTGCTGCTGTTCCCGCTGGTCTACGTCCTGCAATGAGGTGCCTATGCGAACCCTGACCCTCTGCTGGCTGGCGTTGCTGGCGCTGGCCGTGGCCGGTGTGCTGCTGGGCGGCGCCGGCGACTCTCCCTGGCTGCTGGCGGCGGTGCTGGCCTGCGCGGTGGCCAAGGGCTGGCTGATCGGCGAGCGCTTCATGGAGCTGGCCCATGCCCCGGCGCTATGGCGCCGCCTGCTGCTGGCCTGGCCGCTGCTGATGGCCCTGGCGGTGGGCGCTGCGCTGTACCTGGCGCGGATGAATAACTGAGTAAATCGTTCGGGAATCTTGATTGCCATCAAGCGGGTTCGCCGCCGCCGCTTCCTAGAATCGCCGCACCACCCATTCCAGGAGGCCGCATGTCCGAGACCTTTACCAAAGGCATGGCCAGGAACATCTATTTCGGCGGGAGTGTGTTCTTCATCCTGCTGTTCCTGGCCCTGACCTACCACACCGAGAAAACCCTGCCCGAGCGCACCAACGAGGCCGCGATGAGCGCCGCGGTGGTGCGCGGCAAGCTGGTCTGGGAGCAGAACAACTGCGTCGGCTGCCACACCCTGCTCGGGGAGGGCGCCTACTTCGCGCCGGAGCTGGGCAACGTGGTCGGACGCCGTGGCGGCGAGGAGGGCTTCAACACCTTCCTCCAGGCCTGGATGAAGATCCAGCCGCTGAACGTGCCGGGCCGCCGCGCCATGCCGCAGTTCCATCTCAGCGAGGGCCAGGTCGACGACCTGGCCGAGTTCCTCAAGTGGAGCTCGAAGATCGATACCAACCAATGGCCGCCGAACAAGGAGGGTTGATGATGTCGCCCAATGGCTCCCTGAAATTCGCCTCGCAGGCGGTCGCCAAACCCTACTTCGTGTTCGCCCTGATCCTCTTCGTCGGGCAGATCCTGTTCGGCCTGATCATGGGCCTGCAGTACGTGGTCGGCGACTTCCTGTTCCCGGCGATCCCCTTCAACGTCGCGCGCATGGTGCACACCAACCTGCTGATCGTCTGGCTGCTGTTCGGCTTCATGGGCGCTGCCTACTACCTGGTGCCGGAGGAGAGCGACTGCGAGCTGTACAGCCCGAAGCTGGCCTGGATCCTGTTCTGGGTATTCGCCGCCGCCGGCGTGCTGACCATCCTCGGCTACCTGCTGGTGCCCTACGCCGGCCTGGCCAGGCTCACCGGCAACGAACTGTGGCCGACCATGGGCCGCGAGTTCCTCGAACAGCCGACCATCAGCAAGGCGGGCATCGTGATCGTCGCCCTGGGCTTCCTGTTCAACGTCGGCATGACCGTGCTGCGCGGGCGCAAGACCGCCATCAGCATGGTCCTGATGACCGGCCTGATCGGCCTCGCCCTGCTGTTCCTGTTCTCCTTCTACAACCCGGAAAACCTCACCCGCGACAAGTTCTACTGGTGGTGGGTGGTGCACCTGTGGGTGGAAGGCGTGTGGGAACTGATCATGGGTGCGATCCTCGCCTTCGTGCTGGTGAAGATCACCGGGGTCGACCGCGAGGTGATCGAGAAGTGGCTCTACGTGATCATCGCCATGGCGCTGATCAGCGGCATCATCGGCACCGGCCACCACTACTTCTGGATCGGCGTGCCCGGCTACTGGCTGTGGCTCGGCTCGGTATTCTCGGCGCTGGAGCCGCTGCCGTTCTTCGCCATGGTGCTGTTCGCCTTCAACACCATCAACCGCCGCCGCCGCGACTATCCGAACCGCGCGGTCGCACTGTGGGCCATGGGCACCACGGTGATGGCCTTCCTCGGCGCGGGAGTGTGGGGCTTCATGCATACCCTGGCGCCGGTGAACTACTACACCCACGGCACCCAGCTCACCGCCGCCCACGGCCACATGGCCTTCTATGGCGCCTACGCGATGATCGTGATGACCATCATCTCCTACGCCATGCCGCGCCTGCGCGGGATCGGCGAGGCGATGGACAACCGCTCGCAGGTCCTGGAGATGTGGGGCTTCTGGCTGATGACCGTGGCGATGGTGTTCATCACCCTGTTCCTCTCCGCGGCCGGGGTGCTGCAGGTCTGGCTGCAACGGATGCCGGCGGACGGCGCGGCGATGACCTTCATGGCCACCCAGGACCAGCTGGCGATCTTCTACTGGCTGCGCGAAGGCGCCGGGGTGGTGTTCCTCATCGGCCTGGTCGCCTACCTGCTGAGCTTCCGGCGCGGCAAGGCGGCCGCCTGAGATGGCCTTCGCCGTCGAGCTGGAGGAATGGGTCGGCGCCCACTGGCACCGCTTCATCACCCGCCATGCCAGCGGCGAGTTCGAGGCGGCGCGGGTGACCCTGGAGAGCATGCGGCGTCCGCTCGGCATGCTCTTCCGGGCGCTCGGCGGCGCACCGGGGGTAGCCCTCGAGGCGACCCCGGCGCGCCGCCTGCTGCTACGCCGCACCTGGTTGCAGCGGGTCGCCGGGACCTGCGAGCAGGCCCCGGTGTCCTGGTTCAACGGCGACAGCCTGCGCCTGCCGGAATCCCTCGCGGTCTATCCGCAGGCCGAGCTGAACCGCGAACTGTATCGCTGGCTGGCGCTGCTGGCGGCCAGCGCCGGGCCGCTGCGGCACTGGGCCCAGGACAACCAGCGCTGGGCGCGGCAGTTGCTCGATGCCTATCCGGCGCTGCGCCCGCGCTACGCCCGGCTGGTCGCCGCGCATCTGCGCCAGCGCCCGTCGCTGGACGATTGCCCGGCGGCAGACGCCGAACTGGAAATCGCCCTGCGCCGCGCGCTTGCCGAGCCGGGCAGCGTCGAGCGCTTCCCGCGAGTCGAGCGGGCGCCCTGGCCGGTGCCGCTGTGGCTGTATCCCGGCGAGCGCTGGACGCCTTCCGCCAGCGCGGAGGACGGCGAGGAAGCGGCCGCCGGCGCCGGCAAGCGCCAGGTCGCCCGCAGCGGAGCGCGCAAGCGCGCCGAGCGCGTCGAGGAGCGCGACAGCGAGCGCAACCTGCTGCTGTTCCGCCTGGAAAGCCTGCTCAGTTGGTCGGAGCACCTGGCCCTGGACCGCTGTAGCGACGACGAGGACGACCCGGACGGCGCGCGCGTCGCCGAAGACCTCGACTACCTGTCGCTGTCGCGCCAGCGCACGCAGAAGGGCGGCGGCCTGCGCCTGGATCTCGACCTGCCGGCCGCCGACTACGATGACCTGCCGCTCGGCCCCGGGCTGAAGCTGCCCGAGTGGGACTATCGGCAGCAGCGCCTGCTGAGCGACCACGTGCTGCTGCAACCGATGCGGCCGCGCGGCGCGACCAGCGCCAGCCTGCCGGCGCACCTGGAGAAGACCGCGCTGCATCTGCGCCGCCAGTTCGCCTGCCTGCGCGACGGCCGCCAACGCCTGCGCCAGCAGCCGCAAGGCGACGAGATCGACCTCGATGCCTGGCTCGACTTCCAGGTCGAGCGGCGCCGCGGCGGTTCCACCCAGCCAGGCCTGTTCCTCGAACAGCGGTCGCGCCGGCGCGACCTCGCCTGCCTGTTGCTGGCGGACCTGTCGATGTCCACCGAAGCCTACCTCGACGACCAGCGGCGAGTGATCGACAGCATCGTCGACAGCCTGCTGCTGTTCGGCGAGGCGTTGCAGGCACTGGGCGACCCCTTCGCGCTGTACGGGTTTTCCTCGGTGCGCCGGCAGCAGGTGCGCTGGCAGGTGCTGAAGGACTTCGACGAAGGCTACGGCGGCGAGGTCCGCGGTCGCGTGCTGGCGCTCTCGCCGGGCTACTACACGCGGATGGGCGCGGCGATCCGCCGGGCCAGCCAGGTGCTCGGCGGGCAGCCGCAGAAGCGTCGCCTGCTGTTGCTGTTGAGCGACGGCAAGCCCAACGACCTGGACCGCTACGAGGGCCGCTACGGCATCGAGGACACCCGCCAGGCGGTGATCGAGGCGCGCAGCCAGGGACTGGTGCCGTTCTGCATCACCATCGACAAGGAGGCGGCGGACTACCTGCCCTACCTGTTCGGCGCCGACGGCTTCGCGCTGGTCGAGCGCGCCGGGCAGTTGCCCGAGCGCCTGCTCCAGCTCTATCGGCGCCTACGCCGCTGAGAGGCCTCAGGGAGCATCGCGCGGCAACCAGAGCATCATGCCCAGGCAGAACAGCGCCAGCCCGACGCAGAACCAGGCGAAGCGCCGCTGCCGGCGACCCTGGAGCTGGCGCTGGGAAGCGCTGGGCAGCGGCATGCCGCACTGTTCGCAGGCGCTTTCCGCGCCTTCGGTTTCATGGAGGCAATACAGGCATTGGCGCATGGGCGTTCTCGCGGGCTCGACCCCGCCAGCTTGCCGGCGGACGGGCCGTGGCGCGCTTGACCGCGATCAAGCGGCGGCGCTGTTCACTCGAAGCACTCCAGGCGTTCGCGGTCGAGGATGCTGATTTCGCGGCCGTCGAGGCGGATGATGCCCTCGTCGCCGAGGCGGTGCATGATCCGCGAGAAGGTTTCCGGCTGGATCGACAGGTGACCGGCCACCAGTTGCTTGGCCACCGGGATTTCCACCCGGCAGTTCTCCCCCGGCGCGTGGGCGGCGAGGGTCAGCAGGTAGCGCACCACGCGGTGGGTGGCGTTCTTCAGGGAAAGCGTCTCGATCTCGTCGATGCGCTGGTGCAGGCGGGTGCTGAGCTTGGCCAGCAGGGCCAGGGCCAACGGGGTGTTGTCCTGCAACTGGCGCAGGTAGGCCTTGTTGGAGAAACGGAACAGCTGGCTGGGCACCACGGCCTGGGCGGTGGCCACGTAGTTCGGGGTGTCCATGAACATCATTGCCTCGGCGAAGGTGTTGCGTTCGTTGGTCACTTCGAGAATCTTCTCCTGGCCTTCCGGGGTCAGCCGGTAGATCTTCACGCAGCCGGAAATCAGGTAGTAGAAGGCGTGCGCCGGCTCGCCCTGGCGGAACACGTAGGCGCCCTTGTCGAGGTTGACCAGGTCGCTGCTGGCGAGCAGTTCCTGGAGCTGGACGGGAGAAAGCGGTTCGAACAGGTGGTGGCTTTGCAGCAACTGCTGGTGGACGCGCTGGAATTCCATGCTGGGAAGGCTCGCGATGATGAGGGGACTGGCCACTGTAGCGGGCCCGGCGCAGATCATCTTGACGCACGGCAAGCTCCCGGCGGCTGGGTGTTGCCGTCGGTCCGGCGAGCGGAACTATTACAGCGTGTAAGCCAAGGCTTACAAACGGCGGTGGTTTTGGCTGCTTTCTCCCCCTCGCGGAGATGCGTAATCTTCAAACCGTCAGGACATTGCGCAGGAAGCGCCAAAGACAATACGGAAACTCAGGGAATCCACCATGGATGGTGGCGTAGCACGGATGTCAGGATAGAGGTCTGCAAAACCCCGCCCAAAAGGCGGGGTTTTTTATTGCCCGCGAAAAACCGCGTCGCTCAGACCACGCCTTCCAGCAGCGAGCGCAGCAGCTCGACGCTGGCGTGCTGGCGTTGCGCGTCGCGGTAGACCAGGCCGACCTTCAGCGGGATGCGCGGTTCGCTGAGCGGTTTCCACAGCAGCCGCTGGTTCGAGTGCATCTGCCGTGCCTTGCCCGGTAGAACGGTGGCGAAGCGGGTCTGCGGCAGGCTGTCGAGAATCCCGCTCATGTGGTTCAGTTCCGCCTGCACCCGCGGCCGCCGGCCGATCGCGGCGAGTTGCTCCTGCCAGATCTGGCGCGCGCGGAACTCTTCGCCGAGCAGCAGCATCGGCAACTCCGCGGCCTGGGCCAGGGACACCTTTCTGAACTCCTTCAACGGGTGTTCCTCGGGGATCACCAGCTGCAATTCGTCCTCGTACAGCTCGACGCTGTGCAAGCCCGGCTGGCGCGGCGGCAGGAAGCCGATGCCGATATCCAGGTTGCCGGTGAGCAGGCGCCGCTCGATGTCGATTCCCGACAGTTCGTAGATCTGCACCCGCAGATGCGGCTGCGCGGCGTGCAGGCGTTCGACCATGTACGGCACCAGGCTGGCGTTGACCGTCTGCAGTACGCCGATCGCCAGGCTGCGCGGGGTCTGCCCGCGGAATACGCGCATCGCCTCGCGGGCCCTTTCCAATCCCTCCAGCAGCGGTACCGCATGGTTGTACAGGGTGTGGGCGGCGACGGTCGGCAGCAGGCGCTTGCCGCTGCGCTGGAACAGCGAGACGTCGAGGTTCTGCTCCAACTGGCGGATCTGCTGCGAGAGGGCCGGTTGCGACAGGGCCAGGCGTTCGGCGGCGCGGCCGACGTGGCCTTCCTCGTAGAGCGCGACGAAATAGCGGAGTTGGCGAAAATCCATAAGCTGTTCTTATCGATGAAACTGGAAAATCGAAATGGAGTGGGTCCCGCGTAAGGCACTATTCTAGCTGCATTGGCGGTACATCGGGTGGTCGCGGAGCAATGGAGCAGATAGTCGTAAACGGTGTTTTCATAGGTAAAGTCGAAGAAACCTGGGGCGGATTGGTCAGCGCGATCGACAAGCTGCCGGTCGAGCAGGAGTTCTGGCTGGGCCACGATGGCCTGCCCGGCGACGAACAGGCCGACATCCGCCACCACGGCGGCCTCGAGCGCGCTCTTCATCACTATCCCGCCGAGCACTACCGCTACTGGCGCAAGCGCCACCCGCTGAACCGCTGGCAACTGCCGGCGTTCGGCGAGAACATCTCGACCTACGGCATCACCGAAGCCGAGGTCTGCATCGGCGACCAGTTCCATTGGGGCGATGCCCTGCTGGAAGTCAGCCAGCCGCGTTCGCCCTGCTATCGCCAGGGCCAGCGCTGGAATCTTCCCGAGCTGCCCGACGAATTGCAGAGCGGCGGCCGCTGCGGCTGGTTCTATCGGGTCCTGCGCAGCGGCATGGTGACTCCCGGGGACGAGCTGAAGCTGGTCCAGCGGCATTACCCTGAACTGACCGTCGCCCGCCTGTTGCAGTGGTATTTCGGCGATCCCCTGGAGCCTCTCGGGTTGCGCCAGATGATGGCCTGCGACGCGCTATCCCAGCGTTGGCGCAAGACAGCGGCGAAACGCCTGTCCAGCGGCGTGGTGGAAGACTGGGGGCCGCGCCTGCGCGGACCGTCGGATTACCGGGAGCATGCCTCTTGAGCGACTACCTGATCACCCTGAGCCAGTCCGGCCGGCTGTTGGCCAGCATGACGGTGAGCGCCGCGCGCTTTGCCGAGGTGCGCGAGCTGATGCGCCAGCGCTTCCCCGCCGGCGACGGCTTCGAACTGCGCATCGAAACGCGCCGGGAAAGCCGCCGGCTGCTGGAACAGGGGCCGCAGGGCGTGCGCTTGCTGGCGGTGGAGTACATGACCGAGGAACTGAAAGATGGCTGATGCGCTGGATAGCCTGCGCCTGATGCGCACCCAGGAACGGCCCGAACAGGTGTTCGTCCGTGGCCAGGGCTCGTGGCTGTGGGACAGCGACGGACGCGCCTTCCTCGACTTTACCCAGGGCCTGGCGGTGAACTGCCTTGGCCACAGTCCCAGCGTGCTGGTCCAGGCCCTGGCCCGGCAGGCGCGGGAGCTGGTCAGCGCCGGCCCCGGCCTGCTCAACCGGCCGGTGCTGGCATTGGCGCAGCGCCTGTGCCTGGCGACCGGCAGCGACCAGGCCTACTTCCTCACCAGCGGCGCCGAGGCCAACGAAGCGGCCATCGCCCTGGCGCGCAAGTGGGGCCGCCTGCATCGCGGCGGCGCGCAACGGATCGTCAGCACTGTCAACAGCATCCATGGACGCACCCCGGGCACCCTGACGGCTTGTGGCAAGCCGGCGCAGCATGGCCTGGAGGGATTTGCCAGGGTGCCGTTCAACGACCTCGACGCCATGGCCGCGGCCATCGACGAAGAGACGGTGGCGGTGATGCTGGAGCCGGTGCAGGGCGATGCCGGGGTGATCCCGGCGACCCTCGACTACCTGCGTGGCATCGAGCGGCTGTGCCGGCAGCGTGGCGTCCTGTTGATCCTCGACGAGGTGCAGACCGGCATCGGCCGCTGCGGCGCGCTGCTGGCGGAGGAACTGTACGGGGTACGCGCCGACATCGTTACCCTCGGCAAGGGCCTCGGCGCCGGGGTGCCGCTGTCGGCGCTGCTGGCGCGTGGCAACGCCTGCTGCTTCGAACCGGGCGACCAGCTTGGCACCCACCACGGCAACGCGTTGATGACCGCTGCCGGGCTGGCGGTACTGAATACCGTGCTGGAGCCGGGTTTCCTGGAGCAGGTGCGCGAGCAGGGCACCCACCTGCGCGATGGCCTGGCCCGTGTCGCGCGTCGCTATGGGCATGGTCCGCTGCGCGGCCAGGGACTGTTCTGGGGGCTGCCGCTGATCGGCCAGCGCGCGCCGGCGGTGGTTCGCGCGGCGTTCGGCGAAGGCCTGCTGATCAACGCGCCGCAGCCGCACTGCCTGCGTTTTTCCCCGGCGCTGACGGTGAGCCGGGCCAACGTCGACGAAATGCTGCGGCGACTGGAACGGGCCCTGGCCCGGGTCGCCAACCGACACGAGGAGGTGGCCTGATGCGCGCCCTGGTATTGCAACACGTTCCCTTCGAAGGCAGCGCGCGGATCGGCGACTGGATCGGCCGCCACTGCGAGCACGAGCACGTCTGCTACCTCTACGCCGACGCCCACCTGCCTGCGCTGGACAGCTTCGACCTGCTGGTGGTGATGGGCGGGCCGATGAGCGTCCACGACGAAGCGCAATATCCCTGGCTGGTGGCGGAGAAGCGTTTGATCCGCGCGGCGCTGGATGCCGGCAAGAAGGTCCTCGGCATCTGCCTCGGCGCGCAGCTGCTGGCCCAGGCGCTGGGGGCTGCGGTACGCCCGGGACGCCAGGCGGAGATCGGCTGGTGGCCGCTGCACAGGTACAGCCAGGCGCTGGGCTCGCCGCTGGGCGAGCGCCTGCCGGAACGGCTGATGGCGTTCCACTGGCACGGCGAGACCTTCGACCTGCCGGCCGGCAGCGTGCCGCTCTATGGTTCGGCTGCCTGCGCAAACCAGGGCTTCATCTGGAACGAGCAGGCTATCGGCCTGCAATGTCACCTGGAAAGCACCGCGGAGAGCATCGAGGCGCTGCTCGATGCCTGCCCGCAGGACCTGCAACGGGAAGGGGCGGTGCAGAGCGCCGAGAGGATCCGCCAGGGTGTCGCGCATTGCCGCGAGGTGGCGCCGGTGCTGTTCCTGTTGCTCGATTACCTGGCGCATCGGCCGGCGGAGATCGCACGCCGGGCCTGATCGCCAGAAAGATTCCTCTGTCCTCGCATGCGCCTCCGGACGTCGTTTTGGTCCTGTGGGGCGCTTTTTTTATTCTAGGCTGCGTGCTTTCCCAACCAGGGCTCCAGTAGTGCCAGGTCGCGACGCAGGCTTTCGGCGAACAGGTGCAGGCGGGTGGGGTTGTCCAGCTCGCCGGGCTGGATGCCGACGAAGGTGAAGGTTTCGTCGTGCTCTCGGGCGGCGACATTGATACTGACGGTGCCGTCGTAGTGCATCCGGCACTGGCAGTCGTAGCCTTCCAGCGCCTGGTTCAGGCTGCGCTGGATCTCGCCGAGATCGGGGTGCTTGTTCTTGCTCATCGCGTCGCTCATGCAAGGGGATGGGGCTTTCTTCTCGTGCAGGGCGAGTCGGGTGGATGCGTCGACGACCTCGGGACCGAGGGGCGGCGTAGCCTCCCGGCCGGCGCGGCGTCTGGGCTTCCCGCCCGGACATTGCTTCCTGTATCGCCAGGGTAGGGGTGCCTCCGCTATCGTTTCGCGATGCAAATGCACTAGCACCGCTAGTGCAATCGTCACGCGTGCGCGGTCAGGGCGGGCGGGCATCCTTGCTGCCCCCGGAAAATCGCTCCATCCAAGAGGAACAGCATGAACGACCAGGTACTGCGTACCCAGACCGACCGCCGCCAGTTGCAGCAGATCATCGCCGGCCTTACCGAAGGGGTGATCCTGATCGAGCCGGACCAGCGCATCCTCTGGGCCAACGAGGCGGCCCTGGCGATGCACGGCGTCGATTCGCTGGAAGGCCTGGGCGCCGATACCGGCGAGTATCGCGAACGCTTTCGCCTGCGCTACCGCAACAATCATCCGCTGCAGGAGGGGCAGTACCCGGCCGAGCGCCTGGTGGCTGGCGAGTGCTTCAGCGACGTGGTGGTGGAAGTGTTTCCCGCCGCCGACGAGGACACCCGCTGGGTGCACCGCGTGCGCGGGTTGGTGCTGACCACCCCCGAGGACAAGCCCGACTGCCTGGTGCTGATCCTCCACGACGCCACCGAGTGGGCCAGCGCCGAGCAGCGCTTCGAGAAGACCTTCAATGCCAACCCGGCGCCGGCGGTGATCTGCCGGCTCAGCGACTACCGCTACGTGAAGGTCAATGTCGGTTTCCTGGAAATGACCGGCTATGCCCGCGACCAGGTGATCGGCCGTTCGGTGTACGAGCTGGACGTACTCGACCAGGCCGAGCGCCGCGAACTGGCGGTGGAGCGTCTGGGCGCCGGCGAGACCATCCCGCAGATGGAGGCGAGCCTGCGGGTGGCGGAGGGCGGACGCAAGTGCGTGGTGGTCGCCGGGCAGCCGATAGAGGTCGGCGAGGAGGCCTGCATGCTCTTCACCTTCACCGATCTCGAACCGCGGAAGAAGGCCGAGGAGGCCCTGCGCAAGAGCGAGGAGCGCTTCGCCAAGGCCTTCCGCATGGCACCGGTGCCGAGCCTGGTGCTGTGCGGCGACGACCTGCAGGTGCTGGACATCAACCAGGCCTTCAGCGAAACCTTCGGCTACCAGGCCGAGGAACTGCTCGGCGAGTCCACCGTCGCCTGCGGGCTGTGGCAGGACGGCGGCGCCGAGCGCCTGGGCGAGCTGCTGGCGCAGAGCGGCAGCGTGCGCAACGTCCAGCTGCGCCTGCAGCACAAGGATCGCAACGGCCTGGACTGCCTGGTCTCGGCCGAGGCGGTGAGCCTCAACGAGCAGGACTGCGTGCTGGTGGCCTTGCTGGACATCAGCGACCGGCGGCGCACCGAAATGGAGCTGGTGCACGCCATCGAGACGGTGATGCAGGACGCTTCCTGGTTCAGCCGCACCCTGATCGAAAAGCTCGCCAACGTTCGCCGCGCCAACGCGCCGGGCACCGGCGCCGAACTGGCCGACCTGACTGCGCGCGAGCGCGAGGTGTTCGACCTCATCTGCCAGGGCCTGGCGGACAAGGAGATCGCCAAGGAACTGGGCCTGGCGCCGAACACCGTGCGCAACCACGTGGCGACCATCTACGCCAAGCTCGATGTCCACAGCCGTGGCGAGGCCATCGTCTGGGCACGCGAACGCGGATTCGCGCCGGAGCCGCGCAACGGCAACGGGCGCAAATAAACGAAGAGGGTACGAATGCACCAGGGCGGCTGGTGCATTCGTACCTGTCGCCCGCTCCCGTCGGCGCCGACACTGGCGCAGCACGCCCGGCATGCCCCCGCCCGTGGTCGTGCACCTTTTCTCCGCGGCGCGAGCCGCGCTGTCCGCACGTCTGTTCCCCTCGCCAGTTTCGCTCTGGCGGGGGCTTCCCGCCTCCTTTCGAATATTTGCCCCTCTGCCTCTGCTGGTGCGCGACGGCATCCTGCCGGCCGTTTGCGAATGCTCGGGACTGGTTTCGTGAAATTTTAAGTGTTATTTTTCATGAAAAATAACCAATATAATTTCACGGAGGTCGCGATGTTCCTGCAATCCAACGAGCATATCGGCACTTACTACGCCGCCGTCAATCCCGAACTGATCCAGCCGCGCCAGGCCCTGGAGGGTGACCTCGACTGCGAGGTGCTGGTGGTCGGCGCCGGTTTCAGCGGCTTGCACACGGCGCTGCGGCTGGTCGAAGGCGGACGCCAGGTATGCGTCATCGAAGCCAGCCGGATCGCCTGGGCGGCCTCCGGGCGCAACGGTGGGCAGGCGCTGCCCGGCTGGTCCAGCGACCTGCCGCCGCTGGAGGCCGACCTCGGCTACGAAGGCGCACGCCGTCTCTGGGACGGCATGCTCTGGGCGGCCGGCGAGATGCGCGAGTTGCCGCAGCGACATGGCTTCGACTGCGACTACCGGGTCGGTCACCTATGGACGGCGATCCTGCCGCGCCGGGTCGGCCTGCTCTACGACTGGCAGGCCGAGGCCAACCGTCGCTGGGGCTACGAGGGGCTACGCTTCGTGGCGAAGGACGAGTTGCCCGAATGGATCGCCAGCGAGCGCTACCTTGCCGGTCTCTACGACCCCCACGCCGCACACCTGAATCCGCTCAAGCTGGCGTTCGGCCTGGCCGCCGCCATCGAGCGCGCCGGCGGGCGTATCCACGAGCGGACCCGGGCCCTGAACTATCGCGAGGAGGGCGACGGCTACCGGGTCCGTACCGAGCACGGCGAGATCCGCTGCGCGGCGCTGGTGCTGGCCTGCAACGCCTACATCGACGGGCTGGACAGCGAGCTGTCGCAACGGATGCTGCCGGTGGGCACCTATCAGGTCGCCACTGAGCCGCTCGGCGAGGAACGGGCGAAGTCGTTGCTGCCGCGCAACTGCTGCGTGACCGACAACCAGTTCGTCCTCGACTACTTCCGCCTGACCCCGGACCACCGCCTGCTGTTCGGCGGCGGCTGCACCTACCTGGGCGGCATGCCCAGCGACATCCGCGCCGCCACCCGGCCCTATCTCGAAAGGGTGTTCCCGCAGTTGCGCGGGGTGGCGCTGGAGTATGCCTGGGGCGGGCATATCGACTGCAGCATGCGGCGTACCCCGGACATCGGCCGGCAGGGCAACCGCTACTGGCTGCAAGGCTACTCCGGCCACGGCGTGCTGCCGAGTCTGGCGGCGGCCAGGGCGGTCAGCGACGCGCTGCTCGGCGACGACGAGACCCTGGCGCTCTACCAGCGCCTGCGCAATCCGAAGTTTCCCGGCGGCCAGCGCTTCGCCGCGCCGCTGGAAGCCCTGGGCAAAGCGTATTACCGTTTGCGCGACCTGTTCTGAGAGGGCCCGGAACCGAGATGAGCGAAGTAGCCGACGACCTGGCGGAGATCGCCAGCCTGGTGCGCGAATTGCGCAAGCGCAAGGGCATCACCCTGCAGGCGCTGGCCGACGGCATTCGCCGTTCGGTGGGCTTCGTCTCCCAGGTCGAGCGCGGCCTTTCGCGGCCGGCGGTGGACGACCTGGTCGCCATCAGCCAGGTGCTCGGGGTGCCGGCGACCTACTTCTTCTGCTCGCCGAAGATCCAGGCCTCGCCCTGGGTGACCCGCCCGGGCGAGCGTCGGACCCTGGCCTACGCTCGTGGCGCCAGCGACAACCTGGTATCGCCGCGTCTCGGCGGCGCCTTCTTCATGCTCGAAACCTGCCTTGAAGCGGGTGCCGACAGCGGCGAGCGCGACCTGCTGGACAGCTCGGAGCAGGGCGGCTACGTGCTCGAAGGCGAGCTGACCCTGTGGCTGGAGGACGAGGAGCTGCGCCTGCAGGCCGGCGACGGTTTCCAGATTCCCAGCCATATGCGCAGCCGCTACGCCAACCGCAGCCAGGCGCCGGTCAGGGTGCTCTGGGTATACGCCTGACGAAGCGCGTTACCCGGTCGTTTGCCGGATAGCGGCGAAGACTTCCGGCATCGGCGAGAACCGTCGCCGACCGATGAAAAAAGCCCGAGGCACAGGCCTCGGGCTTTTCGTCACCAGCGTCCGGAGGCGCCGCCGCCGCCGCTGGAGCCGCCGCCACCGCGGAAGATGCTGCCACCGCCGCTGCCGCCTCCCCCACCGCCGCCGCGACTATTGAGGATGGCGCTGAGGATGGCCATCAGCACTTCGCCGGGAAGCAGGAACAGGGCGTAGATGAACAGGGTCGGCGCCAGTACGCCGAGACTGTCGTCCGCCGCGCGGTCGACGTTCTGCCACAGGCCCATGCTCAACAGCCAGGCCAGGCCGGCGACCGCCGCGCTGCAAAGCAGGAAGCGGCCGATGCTGCGCCGCCGCATCCACTGCAACGGCAGCAGGCGTCCGAGTAGGGCCACGGCGAGCAGGACCGCCACATAGACACCGAGGTAGACCGGGTTGCCCCAGAGCTGTCCGCTCAGGCCGCTCTTCTTTTTCGGCTCCGGCGGGGCGCTGTCATACACCTCACCCTCGTCGACCGGTGGCGGCAGGGCCCGCGGCGGCGTGGCCTCGGGAACCGCCGGCAAGGCGTCGACGGGAGCGCTGGCGGTAGCGCTTTCCGGGTTCTTCTCGGCATCGATCAGTTGCACCAGGCTGTCCACGCCGGCCTGGATTCCGCCATAGAAATTGCCCTGGCGGAACTGCGGCGTGATCCGCTCGCTGATGATCCGTCCGGCCTGGACGTCGGTGATGGCCCCTTCCAGGCCGTAGCCGACCTCGATGCGCAGGGTGCGGTCGTTCTTCGCCACCAGCAGCAGGACGCCGTCGTCGACCTTCTTCTGGCCCAGCTTCCATTTCTCGAAGGTACGCACCGCGTACTCCTCGATGGAATCGTCGCCGGTGGTCGGGACCAGCAGCACCGCGAGCTGCGCGCCGCTCTTGGCTTCCAGGGCGGCGAGCTGTTGCTCCAGGTGCTGGCGCTGGTCGCCGGAAAGGGTCGCGGTGAGGTCGGTGACCCGCGCCGTCAACGCGGGTATCGGTGGCACATCGGCCCAGGCGACCAGGCTGGCGAGCAGCAGCCCGGCGCCCAGTAGCAGCCGGCGCATGGCTTACTGCGCCGGTTGCGGGTTGCCGAAATCGACTTTCGGCGCGGTGGAGATGGCCGCTTCGTTTTCCACGCTGAAGTTCGCCTTGGGCTTGTAGCCGAACAGCTTGGCGGTGATCACGCCGGGGAACTGGCGCAGCAGCACGTTGTATTCCTGTACCGACTTGACGTAGCGGCCGCGAGCGACGGCGATGCGGTTCTCGGTGCCTTCCAGTTGGGTCAGCAGGTCCTTGAACAGGCCATCGGCCTTCAGTTGCGGGTAGTTCTCGGTGACTACCAGCAGGCGCGAAAGCGCCGAGCTCAGTTCGCCCTGGGCCTTCTGGAAGCGCTGCACGGCCTGCTCGTCGTCCAGTTGGTCGGCGTTCAGTTGCACGCTGCCGACCTTGGCCCGGGCCTCGGTGACCTGGGTCAGGACCGACGCCTCATGGGAGGCATAGCCCTTCACCGTGCTGACCAGGTTGGGCACCAGGTCGGCGCGCCGCTGGTACTGGTTGAGCACTTCCGACCAGGCGGCTTTCACCTGTTCGTCGCCGGCCTGCATGGCGTTGTAGCCGCAGCCGCTGAGCAGCAGGGCGAGGACGGGAAGGAGGGCATTTCTGAGGAATCGAGGCATGGTGGTACTCATCCGGGTTGAGAAAGCTCGATTGTAGACCAGCCAATGGCCAGCACGTTCCTTGTGCCGGCACGGATATCGGCTCTGTCAGGCGGTGCGGCGGCCGAACGCCAGCTTGGCCGCCAGGACCAGCAGGCAGAACACGAACAGCGCCAGCGACCAGACCGCCATGGACTGGCCGAGCAGGGTCCAGACCACTTCGCCGCACAGCCCCTCGGGCTGGAAGACCTGCGGCAGCCAGCTATCCAGCGGTATCCATTCGGGGAAGCCCATGAACATCTTGCAACTGCCCATGCCCTGGGCAGCCAGTTTCTCTTCCGCGACCAGCGACCAGGCGTGGTAGATCCCGCCCAGGCTGGCGGCGAGCATGCCCAGCGCGGCGATGCCGCCGGCGATCCGCGAACGCGGGGCGAGGCTGCCGACGATCCCGGCGAGCACCAGGCCGAGCACGTCCAGGCGAATGAAGATGCACAGCGAGCAGGGCGCGAAGCCGCGCACGTGCTGGAGGTAGAGGACGAAAGCGAGGATCAGCAGGCCGCCGATGGCGACCGCGGGCCAGAACAAGCGATTGTCGAGGGGCTTGAGGAGAGCGCTCAAGGCAGGGATTCCTGTGTCGTTGATAAGGGAGGCCGGGCCGGCACTGTGCGGCGCTGGCCGATGGTAGTCCATCAGGATTGTCCGAAGATTAAGCCGTTTGACGTAACGATGTCTGCTGCATGTTTCTCCGCTTTCGTAGGAGCTTTCAGGGAAAAACGCCGCAACGAGGCGAGCATTTGGAGCCTCCGCCGGGATAGACTATCCTGGTCTATACCAATAAGGCCCGTCATGCTAGCCACCAGCCTGGTGCTATGCGCCGCCGTTCTCCACGCCACCTGGAACACCCTGGTCAAGTTCAGCAGCGACCGCTTGCTGGTCGTCGCCTGCATGGACGTTGTCGGCGTGCTCTGCGCCATCCTGCTGTTGCCCTTCGTCAGCCTGCCGCCGGCCGAAGTCTGGCCCTGGCTGCTCGGCGCCACCGTCCTGCAACTGCTCTACCGGGTACTGCTGATCGAGGCCTACAAGGTCGGCGACCTGGGCCTGGTCTATCCGCTGATGCGCGGGCTGTCGCCGCTGGTGGTGCTGGGCCTGACCCTGGCGTTCGGCGGCGAGCAGCTCAGCGGCCGGCAGATCCTCGGCATCCTGTTGATCCCCTTCGGCATGCTTTGCCTGCTCTGGGGCGGCGGCGGTTCGCGGCTGCCCTGGCGGACCCTGCCGGTGGTGCTGCTGATCGGCCTGTGCATCGGCGGCTACACCTGGAGCGACGGCAACGCCTTGAAGCGCTGGCCGTTGGCGCTTGACTACCTGGTCTGGCTGACGCTGCTTTCCGGCCTGCCGTTCCCGCTGATCGCCGTCGGCGCGCGAACCCGCGCCTTCGCCCGCTTCTGGGCGCTGGAGTGGAAGCTCGGCCTGGCGGTCGGGGTCTGCGTGTTGGCCAGCTACGGCCTGGTGCTGTGGGCCATGCAGCTGGGGTCGATCGCCGAAGCGGCAGCGTTGCGCGAGACCAGCGTGCTGCTGGCGGTGCTGTTCGGCATGCGCTTCCTCAACGAGCCGTTCGGACTGCCACGCCTGCTGGCGTGCGGCCTGGTGCTGGCCGGAATGCTGCTGATGAAGCTCTGAAGGGGCTGTGCCTTTACAGAACGAGCGGCGCCAGCTTGAGTTGCAGTTCCACAACTACAAGGAACTGCCATGACCATCGCTTTCTGGTGCGTGCTGATCGCGATCTTCCTGCCTTACGTCTGTACCTCCATCGCCAAGTTCGGCGGGGAGGGCTACGGCGGTCGGGCCAACGCCGACCCGCGGGCGTTCCTCGGTTCGCTCGAAGGCTTTCGCCGGCGTGCCAACAACGCCCAGTTGAACGCTTTCGAAGTGACCCCGGCGTTCGCCGCGGCGGTGATCATCGCCCATCTGGTCGGCAACGCTTCGCAGGCGACCCTGGATAGCCTGGCCATTGCCTGGATCACCAGTCGCCTGCTCTACGTCATCTGCTACCTCGCCGACTGGGGGCCGTTGCGCTCGCTGGTCTGGTTCGTCGGCATGCTGCTCATCGCCGCGTTCTTCGTGGTTTCCGCCTGAGCAGCCCGCTGCGGCCTATGGCCGCAGTGCGGGCGCGCGGCTCTGGATCAATCGGCGGTGGCGGCGGATAATCCGCCGCTTCCGTGATCGACCCTGAAAAAAGAGCCTTGCCATGAAGCTGAAGTCCCTGCTCGTCGTGCTGCTGGCCGGCGTCGCCCTGAGCGGCTGTCACCGTATGGATCCCAATTCGCCCGAGGCCAAGCGCCAGGCGATCTTCAAGGAAATGCTACGGACCAGCGAGGACATGGGCGGGATGCTCCGCGGACGCCTGCCCTTCGACGCGGAGAAGTTCCGTGCCGGATCGGCGAAGTTGCACCAACTGGCCGACCAGCCCTGGCAGTACTTCCCCAGTCCCAAGGCCGGCGAGGAGGGCGAGGACACCCGCGCCAAGGACGAGGTCTGGCAGCGCCAGCAGGAGTTCAAGGCCGCCACCCAGGTCTTCATCGACGCGATGAACCGTCTCCAGGACAACACCCGCCAGGCCACGCCGACCCCGGATGGCGTGCGCAAGGACTTCGCCGCGGTGGAAGACGCCTGCGAAGCCTGCCACAAGAAATTCCGCGCGCTCTGAGGCCGGACCGGGCGTTATACGCCGTGCCTGGAAGGCGCGAGGGGTAGGGCGAATGAGCGCTGGCGCTCATCCGCCGTTGCGGCAGCGCTGGGCGGCACCTGGTGTCCCGCTGCGGCGCGGATGGCGGATAACACCATGGGCGTCATACGCCTTGCGTGGGAGGCGCGAGGCGTAGGGCGGTACCTGGTGTCCTACTGCGCCTGGGCCTGTTCCAGGCCTTTCTTGGCCTCTTCCAGTTCGGCGCGGGCCTCGGCCAGCTTGGCCTTGCGTTTCTCGATCTTCTCCGGATCGCCCTTGCCCATGGCCTTGCGCAAATCCTTCTCGCGTTCGCTGACCTCGCGCTCGCTGTCGATCACCTTCTGCTTGTTCTCCCTCAGCAGGCCGGCTTCGGTGCAGTGTTCCTTGACCTCGGAGAGGGCCTTTTCCAAGCCGGCCACCTGGCCTTCGTTGGCGAACGAGCGGGCCGTTTCCAGCTTCGCCTCGATGGCGGCCTGCTTGGCGGCGCAACCGCTGAGTGGGGCGCCTTTGGCGGCGCCCGGCTGGGCGGCAGAGAGCGGCAGGGCGACGGCGAGCAGCAGCCCGGCCAGCGGCAGTGAAGGACGAATGGACATCGGTTGGCTCCTTGATCGAACGGCCGGTGCGGTTGCCGGACGACGGCTCGGCCGAGCGTCCTGGCAGGCGGATGAGGCAGGCGGCAGCCGGCGTGACAAAGGCGCAAGTGTGCCAGCAAACGGCACGGTTGTGGTTGTCCGGGAGCAAAGTACGCCGCCCCGGGGTCTCTGGAGAAGGGCCATGGTTCGGGCATTCCGGCGCAACCCGGCCTAACGTTGTCCGAAGACGCCGAGAACGGGAGAACCGCGATGCGTACGCTGATCCGCCTGGTTCGCACGCTTATCCTGCTGCTGGTCCTGGCGCTGCTCGCCGGCGCCTGGTGGTGGCTGCAGGACGAGGCCCTGCGCCCCCCCGCGCTGGCCGGCCACAGCGAGGACTCGAGCCTGAAGGTCGCGGGCCTGCGCCGGCATTACCTGCTCTACGTGCCGCCGGGCGTGTCCGAGGGAGCGCCGTTGCTGGTGGTGCTGCACGGCTCACGGGGCGACGGCGCGCAGATGCGCCGCATCAGCGGCTACGGCTTCGACCGGCTGGCGGCGCAAGAAGGTTTCCTGGTGGCCTACCCGGACGGCTTCGAGGGCCACTGGAACGATTGCCGCAAGGCCGCCAGCTATTCGGCGCGGCTGCGTGACGTCGATGACGTGGCTTTCCTCCGCGCGCTGGTGGCGCGGCTGGCCCAGGAATACCGCGTCGATTCGCAGCGGGTATATGTCGCCGGCTACTCCAATGGCGGCCAGATGGCTTTCCGCCTGGCCGCCGAAGCGCCGGGGTTGCCGGCGGCGATCGCAGCGGTGGCGGCGAGCCTGCCGACCACGGGGAACGATGCCTGTCGGCCGGTCGAGCGGCCGACCGCGGCGTTGCTGATCAACGGCACGCGCGATCCGATCAATCCCTATCTCGGCGGCAAGGTCAGCCTGTTCGGCTTCGGCGACCGGGGCGCGGTACGCTCGACCCTGGACTCGGCACGCTGGTGGGCCGGCCTGAACGGCATCGCAGCGCCGCCGGACGTGGCGCCGCTGACCCGTCCCGGCCCGGTCTGGACCGAGCGCCAGCGCTGGCAGGAAGACGGCCATCCGCCGGTGGAGCTGCTCAGCGTGCATGGCGGCGGCCACGTGCTGGCGCAGCCGGACTATCGCTTCCCGCGGATTCTCGGCAAGAGCGACCCGGAACTGGACGCGCCAGTGGAAATCTGGCGCTTCTTCAGCCAGTTGCCGCGCTGAGGCTCAGACCTCGAAGACGAATTCCGGACGGAACCCGCCTTTCTCGTGGGGATAGCCGCCCGGATTGGCCAGCACCCGTGCCCGGCCGATGCGGTAGTCGAGGGCGTCGTGGACGTGACCGTGCAGCCAGTAGTCGGCCTGCGCCACCAGTTCGTCGAGGTTGGAAGCGAAGGCTGGCGACAGTGGGTTGCCGACGAACTGCGGCGGGATCGACAGCGCACTGGGCGCGTGGTGGCTGACCACCAGCGTCGGGCCGTCGTGGGGCCGCGCCAGCTGTTCGGCGAGCCAGTCGCGCGAGGCCTGGTGCCGGGCGATGCTCTGCTCGGGGGTGAAGTCGCCACCGAACCAGTCGATGCAGCTGAAGTCCGGCATCGATTGCAGGGCCAGCTCATGGGCGGGTGCATAGCCGTCCGCGCCATAGAGCTGGAAGTCGGTCCACAGGGTGGCGCCGAGGAAGCGCGCCGGGCCGATCCGCACTTCGTCGTTTTCCAGGAAGTGGATCTCCAGCGCCCGGGCGATATTGCGCATCGCCTGGGTCAGGTCGGTCATTTCCGAGGAGTAGAACTCATGGTTGCCGGCGACGTAGACGATCTCGCTGTCGGCGAAGGTCTCGCGGGCCCAGTGCAGGCCTTCCAGGTGGCTGTGGATATCGCCGGCCAGCACCACCACGTCGGCCTCGACCTCTGGCAGTTGGCGTCGCCCGTCGAAATGTTCGTGGTGGAGGTCGGACAGCAGGCGGATCTTCATGGCACGGCTCGGCGGTAGGCGCGGCGGACCAGCATAGCTCCGCCCACCCCGGGGTTGAAGGCCGACAACGATTGACGCAGGTCATGGCTGTGCGGGAAAACCTCGCTGGCCTCGCTAATTCCCCCATGAAGTTAAGGGACAATTAAGACTGGACGCGCAGGGTTCATTCCAGCGATTCGCGCGTTCTGTCTGGGAGTGGTGCCAATGAAACTGTTATGGGGAGTTCTCGCCGCCGCGCTGGCGGCCTGGGGCCTGACGCTGGCCGTCGATCCGCCGGCGAGCCTGGACATCTGGGTGGTGCGCAAGCAGGCGATCCTGCTTACCGGGGTAGCGTCCTTCGCCCTGATGTCGTTGATCATGCTGCTGGCGGTGCGTCCGGTCTGGCTGGAGAAGCCGCTGGACGGGCTCGACCGCATGTACCGCCTGCACAAGTGGGCGGGCATCCTGGCCATCGTCCTCGGCCTGTTGCACTACCTGCTGGAGTTGGCCGGCCCCTGGCTGGCGGGTATCGTCGGCAAACCGGTGAAAGGCCCGCGGGTGGAAACCTTCCTCGATGTCTTCCGTGGCTCGGCCAAGGAGTTGGGTGAATGGTCGGCGTGGATTCTCGGCGGGATGCTGCTGATCACTCTCTGGCAGCGCTTCCCGTATCACCTCTGGCGTTATGTGCACAAGGCGTTGGCCCTGGTCTACCTGGTACTGGCCTTCCATTCCGTGGTGCTCGCCCCGGCCAGCTACTGGAGCCAGCCGGCCGGCTGGCTGGTGGCGGCCTGCGCACTGCTCGGTTCGGCCTGCGCACTGTTGTCTCTGAGCGGGCGGATCGGTCGCACGCGTCGCCATGCGGGCGTGGTCACCGCCGTCGAGCGGCACGGCGAAAGCCTGCTCGAGGTGACCTGCCGGCTGCAGGGCGACTGGTCGCACAGGGCCGGGCAGTTCGCCTTTCTCACCTGCGACCGCCTGGAGGGTGCCCATCCGTTCACCATCGCCAGCGCCGACCGCGGCTGCGGCGAGGTGCGCTTCAGCATCAAGGCGTTGGGCGACTACACCCGGCGCCTGCAGGACAACCTGGAGGTCGGCGCCAGGGTCGAGGTGGAGGGGCCATACGGCTGCTTCGACTTCCGCCGTGGCCTGGCCGGGCGGCAGGTCTGGGTCGCCGCCGGGATCGGCGTGACGCCGTTCATCGCCTGGCTGGAGTCGCTGCAGGCCGTGCCGGAAAGCGCGCCATCGGTGGAGCTGCACTATTGCGTGCGCAATTCCCAGGAAGCGCTGTTCGCCGGGCGCTTGCGCGAGCTTTGCGAACACCTGCCCAGCGTGACCCTGCACATCCGCTATAGCGACGAGCAGGGCAAGCCGCAGGCGGCGCAACTGGGCGTGCTGAAGAGCGCCGAAGGACGCTGGCCGAGCGTCTGGTTCTGCGGTCCGCAGGGGCTGGCCGACAGCCTGCGCCGCGATCTGCGCCGGCAGGGCGTGCCGCTGCGGCTGTTCCACCAGGAAGCCTTCCGCATGCGCTGAGCCTGCCGGAAACGAAAAAGCCCCGCCGAAGCGGGGCTTTTTCATCGCGCGGTCGCTCAGAGGCCGGCGGCATCGCGCAGGAGAGCGGCCTTGTCGGTCTTCTCCCAGGTGAACGCGGTGAAGGTATCGCCGTCCACGGTCAGCTCGAACGGATGACGACCGAAGTGGCCGTAGGCCGCGGTCGGCTGGTACATCGGGTGGAGCAGGTCGAGCATCTTGGTGATCGCGTACGGGCGCAGGTCGAAGTGCTCGCGGACCAGTTGTACGATCTTCTCGTCGCTGACCTTGCCGGTGCCGAAGGTGTTGATCGAGATCGAGGTCGGCTGGGCCACGCCGATGGCATAGGAAACCTGGATCTCGCAACGCTCGGCGAGGCCGGCGGCGACGATGTTCTTCGCCACGTAGCGGCCGGCGTAGGCGGCGGAGCGGTCGACCTTGGACGGGTCCTTGCCGGAGAACGCGCCGCCGCCGTGGCGGGCCATGCCGCCGTAGGAGTCGACGATGATCTTGCGTCCGGTCAGGCCGCAGTCGCCGACCGGGCCGCCGATCACGAAGTTGCCGGTCGGGTTGATGTGGAACTGGGTGTCCTTGTGCAGCAGCTCGGCCGGCAGCACCTGCTTGATGATCAGCTCCATCACGCCGTCGCGCAGGTCGTTATAGGAGACTTCCGGGTTGTGCTGGGTGGACAGCACCACCGCATCGATGCCGACCACCTTGCCGCCTTCGTAGCGGCAGGTCACCTGGGACTTGGCGTCCGGGCGCAGCCATGGCAGCAGGCCGGACTTGCGCGCCTCGGCCTGGCGCTCGACCAGGCGGTGGGAGAAGCAGATCGGCGCCGGCATCAGCACGTCGGTCTCGTTGCTGGCGTAGCCGAACATCAGGCCCTGGTCGCCGGCGCCCTGGTCTTCCGGCTTGGCCCGGTCGACGCCCTGGTTGATGTCCACCGACTGCTTGCCGATGATGTTCAGCACGCCGCAGGTGGCACCATCGAAGCCGACGTCGGAGCTGTCGTAGCCGATGTCGATGATGACCTTGCGCACCAGCTCTTCCAGGTCGACCCAGGCGGAGGTGGTGACTTCACCGGCGATGATCGCCACGCCGGTCTTGACCAGGGTTTCGCATGCCACGCGAGCGTACTTGTCCTTGGCGATGATGGCGTCCAGCACCGCGTCGGAGATCTGGTCCGCGATCTTGTCCGGATGGCCTTCGGACACGGACTCGGAGGTGAAAACGGAATATTCGCTCATCAATCGGTTCCTACATTACCGGTGGGTGAGGCGGCTTTCGGATGCATCCCTGGCGAAGTGCCGGACCTGGATCTGGAAGCCATTGCGTAAACCAATGTAAAGACTCTCGCCGGGCGTGAGCCCTGCGGCGTCGGCCCACTGGGCCAGGTCCTCCTGTTCGAAACCCAACCAGAGGTCGCCGCAGGCCTCCCTGGCCCAGCCCTGGTTGTGCCGGCACAAGTCCGTCACCAGCAGGCTGCCGCCCGGATGGACCAGGCGGGCCAACTGTTTCAGCGCCTCCGCCGGCGCGGCGAAGTGGTGCAGGACCATGTTCAGCACCACGCAATCGGCCGGTTCGGCGGCGTCCTGCAGGGCATCGGCCAATTCCAGGCGGACGTTGCCCAATCCTTCTTCCTTGCAGCGCTGGCGCGCCAGTTCCAGCATCGCCGCGCTGTTGTCCAGCGCCGTGACCTGGCGGAAACGCCTGGCGAGTTCCGGCAGGAATCCGCCGTCCCCCGGGCCGACCTCCAGCGCCGTGGCGCCGGGGGCGAAGGCCAGTGCGTCGAGCAAGGCCAACACGCTCTCACGGTATTGCGGCAGTCCTGCGATCAGGTCCTGCTGGGCCTGGAACTTGTCCGCCGCGCGGGCGAAGAAGTCCTGGCTGACCGCCGCGCGCTGGGCGTGCACGGCATCGATCCGCGCCCGCACGTCGTCGGGTAGCGCCCGTTCGTCCACTTCCTCCAGCAGCGCCGCGTGCAGCGCGCCGCCGGTGCGTTCGGCCAGGGGCAGCGAACGTCGGTAGAAGATCGCGTTGCCCTCGCGGCGCGTCGCCACCAGCCCGGCCTGGGCCAGCACCTTGAGGTGGTGGCTCATGCCCGACTGGCCGATGGCGAAGATCTGCGCCAGCTCCAGCACGCCGAACGAATCGTTGGCCAGGGCGCGCAACACATTCAGTCGCAGCGAGTCGCCAGCCGCCTTGCACAGCGCGGCGAGCGGGTCGTAGTCGTCTGGTCGTATCGAAGGCACGCGAAGGCTCATGGAGGCGCAGTCTAGTACCGGGTCCGAACCCCGGCAATGCCTGTATCAAAAATTTTTGATATTGATGACGGGTGGCCGTCGCGCAATTGCAATCCGGCTGCGCCAGGCTTCTGGCAAAACCGGTCGGCAGCGACATACTGTCCCCCTGCCGATCTGTCATTGCCCCTTGGGCCTTCGGTGGGCGAAAATGGCGCCCTTTTTTTCACTCCTGGTCTTCCGACCAGCAACCCCCGTAGGAGAATTGCGATGCCCAGCCGTCGTGAGCGAGCCAATGCCATCCGTGCACTGAGCATGGATGCCGTGCAGAAAGCCAACAGCGGCCACCCGGGCGCCCCGATGGGCATGGCCGATATCGCCGAGGTCCTCTGGCGCGACTACATGCAGCACAACCCGAGCAACCCGCAGTGGGCCAACCGCGACCGCTTCGTGCTGTCCAACGGCCACGGCTCGATGCTGATCTACTCCCTGCTGCACCTCACCGGGTACGACCTCGGCATCGAGGACCTGAAGAACTTCCGCCAGCTCAACTCGCGCACCCCGGGCCACCCGGAGTACGGCTACACCGCCGGCGTCGAGACCACCACCGGTCCGCTCGGCCAGGGCATCGCCAATGCGGTGGGCATGGCGCTGGCGGAGAAGGTCCTGGCCGCCCAGTTCAACCGCGACGGTCACGTGGTGGTCGACCACTACACCTACGCCTTCCTCGGCGACGGCTGCATGATGGAAGGCATTTCCCATGAGGTCGCCTCGCTGGCCGGCACCCTGCGCCTGAACAAGCTGATCGCCTTCTACGACGACAACGGCATTTCCATCGACGGCGAGGTCCACGGCTGGTTCACCGACGACACCCCGAAGCGCTTCGAGGCCTATGGCTGGCAAGTGATCCGCAACGTCGACGGGCATGACGCCGACGAGATCAAGACCGCCATCGATACCGCGCGCAAGAGCGACCAGCCGACCCTGATCTGCTGCAAGACCGTGATCGGTTTCGGCTCGCCGAACAAGCAGGGCAAGGAAGAGTGCCACGGCGCGCCGCTGGGCGCCGACGAGATCGCCGCGACCCGCGCCGCGCTGGGCTGGGAGCACGCTCCGTTCGAGATCCCGGCGCAGATCTACGCCGAGTGGGACGCCAAGGAATCCGGCGCCGCCCAGGAAGCCGAGTGGAACAAGCGTTTCGCCGCCTACCAGGCTGCCCATCCGGAACTGGCCGCCGAATTGCTGCGCCGCCTGAAGGGCGAGCTGCCGGCCGACTTCGCCGAGAAGGCCGCGGCCTACGTCGCCGATGTTGCCAACAAGGGTGAGACCATCGCCAGCCGCAAGGCCAGCCAGAACGCGCTGAACGCCTTCGGCCCGCTGCTGCCGGAGCTGCTCGGCGGTTCCGCCGACCTGGCCGGCTCCAACCTGACCTTGTGGAAGGGCTGCAAGGGCGTCAGCGCCGACGACGCCGCCGGCAACTACGTGTTCTACGGCGTGCGCGAATTCGGCATGAGCGCGATCATGAATGGCGTCGCCCTGCACGGCGGTTTCATTCCCTACGGTGCGACCTTCCTGATCTTCATGGAATACGCGCGCAACGCCGTGCGCATGTCCGCATTGATGAAGCAGCGCGTGCTCTACGTGTTCACCCACGACTCCATCGGCCTCGGCGAGGACGGCCCGACCCACCAGCCGATCGAACAACTGGCCAGCCTGCGCCTGACCCCGAACCTGGACACCTGGCGCCCGGCCGACGCGGTCGAGTCGGCGGTGGCCTGGAAGCATGCCATCGAGCGTGCCGACGGTCCGTCCGCGCTGATCTTCTCCCGCCAGAACCTGCCGCACCAGGCGCGCGACGTCGCCCAGGTGGCCGACATCGCCCGCGGCGGCTACGTGCTGAAGGACTGCGAAGGCGAGCCGGAACTGATCCTGATCGCCACCGGTTCGGAAGTCGGCCTGGCCGTGCAGGCCTACGACAAGCTCAGCGAGCAGGGCCGCAAGGTCCGTGTGGTATCGATGCCATGCACCAGCGTCTACGAGCAGCAGGACGAGTCCTACAAGCAGTCCGTGCTGCCGGTGGAAGTCGGCGCGCGCATCGCCATCGAGGCCGCCCATGCCGACTACTGGTACAAGTACGTCGGTCTCGACGGGCGCATCATCGGCATGACCAGCTTCGGCGAGTCGGCGCCGGCCCCGGCGCTGTTCGAGCACTTCGGCTTCACCCTGGACAACGTCCTGGCGGTGGCCGAGGAGCTGCTGGAAGACTGATGCACACGCTCTACTGGCGGGACCTCGAAAGCCCCGCCAATGGCGAATGGCTGGGCCTCGCGGTCCAGGTGGAGGGCGCCCATCGGGCGCCCTCTTTCCTTCATCTGCAATCCGGCGGCCAGGCCCGCATTCGCCTGATGCGTGGCGATCAGCCGCTGCTCTGGGCCACCCAGTTGCCGTACCACGATGGCATCTGGCTGGTGAAGAGCCTGGTCGCGGCGAGCCCGGCGCAGGCCAGCGTGCCGCCCATCGACTCGCCGACCCTGGAAGCGTTGCGCGGCCTGCGCGGCGAGGCCCGCTACAAGGCCTGGAGCCGCTATTTCGTCGAGACCCTGCGTACCAGCCCGGGCAGTTGCCTGGAGGCCGGGCGCTGGTTGCTGCGCCTGTCGCTCGCCGAGCAGGTGCCCGCCTGGCAGCCACCGCAGAGCCACGATCCGCGCGAAAGGGTGCTGGAACGCTGGCGCTACCGCAGCGTCGGGCGCGACGCACTGTTGCCGGACTGGCGCTTCTACAGCCTGGAGAAGGTCCTCGACGACGACTGGGTGCAGTGGCTCGACTGGTGGGGGCGCGACAACGACGCCCTGATCGCCCTGCGCCGGGTCGAGGATGACGAGGGGCGGGTCAAGTGGTGGCGCAAGAAGGCCCGCGAAGGCGAGCTGCCGCCGGTGCTGGCGCTGCGCCTGAACTGCCTGGATGCCTGCGTGATCCTCGATGGCCACTGCCGGCTGCGCGCCGGCCTGCTGGAGAACGTCGCGCCGGAGATCCTGGTGCTCTGTGCCTACGACGAGCAGCCGATGCCGGTGGATACGGCGCAGCGCGAACGGGTGCTGCAATCGCTGGCGCAGCGGGTCGACGCGCCGGTGCGCCGTGGACGCCGGCCGCTGGATAGCGAACAGCTCAACCAGGTGCTGCTGCGCCTGTTCGACGACCGTCCCTGGCCGCGAGTGCTGACCCGTGCCCGCGCGGTGCTGAAGGAAGAGCAGTGGTGCGCGGAAGTGCGCGACTGGCTGGCCGCCCGCGAGCGTCTGGACGCGCTGGAGCCGATCATCCGTCGCGTCGAGTAGCGCGCCAGCGCCGCAGCCATTCCAGGCCTGCCGAGGTGTCGCCGCGCGGACGGTACTCGCAGCCGATCCAGCCCTGGTAGCCGAGCCGTTCGAGTAGCTCGAACAGGTAGGGGTAGTTCACTTCGTTGTCGTCATCCGGCTCGTGGCGGTCGGGTACCCCGGCGATCTGGACGTGGCCGATATTGCCGATGTCGCGACGCAGGGTGGTGGCCAGGTCGCCCTCGACGATCTGGCAGTGGTAGCAGTCGAACTGTACCTGCAGGTTGTCCGCGCCGACCTCGCGGCAGATGGCCTGGGCGTCGTCCTGGCGGGTGAGGAAGAAGCCCGGCATGTCGCGGTTGTTGATCGGCTCTATGAGCACCGTCAGCCCGGCACCGGCGGCCTCGCGGGCGGCATGGGCGAGGTTGTCGAGGTAGGTCTCGCGGTGGCGGATGCGGTCGGCGCCGGCCGGCAGCAGTCCGGCCATGACATGGATGTGGCGGTTGCCGAGGACCTGGGCATAGTCGATGGCCTGGGCGATGGCGCGGCGGAATTCGGCCTCGCGCCCCGGCAGGCTGGCCAGGCCGCGCTCGCCCTTGTCCCAGTCGCCGGGTGCGGCATTGAACAGCACCTGGCGCAGGCCGTGGTCGTCCAGCCGGGCCTTCAGTTCGGCCGCAGGGTAGGCATAGGGGAACAGGTACTCCACGCCCTCGAAGCCGTCCGCCGCGGCGGCGGCGAAGCGTTCGAGGAAGTCGTGGCGGGGGTAGAGCATGCTGAGGTTGGCGGCGAAGCGGGGCATCTGGCGCTCCTGGCGGTCGGTGGATGCGGGCGAGCCTTGCACAACGGAACGCGGTCGCGCCAGCCAGGTGTCGCATGAATCGTTTCAGCGCCTGCACGCGAGCCGTTGCCGCGGCGCACGCCGCGCCGCGCGGGTCGCGGACGGTTCCCAGGCGGGCCCATCCCCCGCATAATTGGCGCCTTTCACTGGCCCCTTGCCGGAGCTATCCCTGCCGATGTCCACCCCGCCTTTTCGCGTCGCGCTCAATGGCTATGGCCGTATCGGCCGCTGCGTCCTGCGCGCGCTGCACGAGCGCCCGGAGCAACTGGGCTTCGAGATCGTCGCGCTGAACGACCTGGCCGACCAGGCCAGCGTCGAGTACCTGACCCGCTTCGACTCCACCCATGGCCGCTTTCCCGGCGAAGTGAAGGTCGACGGCGACTGCCTGCACATCAACGGCGATTGCGTGAAGGTGCTGCGCAGCCCGACTCCGGAGGCCATCGACTGGCAGGCGCTGCGGGTCGACCTGGTGCTGGAGTGCTCCGGCCAGTACACCAATCGCGCCCAGGCCGAGCGTTTCCTCCGCGCCGGCGCGCCGCGGGTGCTGTTCTCGCAGCCGATGGCGAGCGAGGCGGACATCGACGCCACCATCGTCTATGGGGTCAACCAGCAGGACCTCAGCGGCCGCGAAACGCTGGTCTCCAACGCCTCCTGCACGACCAATTGCGGGGTGCCGCTGCTCAAGCTGCTGAACGAGGCGATCGGCCTGGAATACGTGTCGATCACCACCATCCACTCGGCGATGAACGACCAGCCGGTGATCGACGCCTACCACCATGAGGACCTGCGCCGTACCCGTTCGGCGTTCCAGTCGGTGATCCCGGTGTCCACCGGTCTGGCGCGCGGCATCGAACGCCTGTTGCCGGAACTTGCCGGGCGCATCCAGGCCAAAGCCATACGCGTGCCCACGGTGAACGTCTCGGCGCTGGACATCACCCTGCAGACTTCCCGCGACACCTCCGCCGCCGAGATCAACCGGGTGCTTCGCGAGGCCGCCGAAAGCGGCCCGCTGCGCGGACTGCTGGCTTATACCGAGCTGCCGCACGCCAGTTGCGATTTCAACCACGACCCCCATTCGGCCATCGTCGATGGCAGCCAGACCCGCGTTTCCGGGCCTCGCCTGGTCAACCTGCTGGCCTGGTTCGACAACGAATGGGGATTCGCCAACCGTATGCTCGACGTCGCCGGACACTACCTGCGCGCCGCCGTGCCTGATCAACAAGTACCCAAGGACTGATTGTCATGACCGTGTTGAAGATGACTGACCTCGACCTCAAAGGTAAGCGCGTGCTGATCCGCGAGGACCTCAACGTGCCCGTGAAGGACGGCCAGGTGCAGAGCGATGCACGGATCAAGGCCGCCCTGCCGACCCTCAAGCTGGCCCTGGAGAAGGGCGCGGCGGTGATGGTCTGCTCGCACCTGGGCCGACCGACCGAGGGCGAGTTCTCCGCCGAGAACAGCCTGAAGCCGGTGGCCGAGTACCTGTCCAAGGCCCTGGGCCGCGAAGTGCCGCTGCTGGCCGACTACCTCGACGGCGTCGAGGTCAAGGCGGGCGACCTGGTGCTGTTCGAGAACGTGCGCTTCAACAAGGGCGAGAAGAAGAACGCTGACGAGCTGGCGCAGAAGTACGCTGCGCTGTGCGACGTGTTCGTGATGGATGCCTTCGGTACCGCCCACCGCGCCGAGGGGTCGACCCACGGCGTGGCCAGGTTCGCCAAGGTCGCCGCCGCCGGCCCGCTGCTGGCCGCCGAACTGGACGCGCTGGGCAAGGCGCTGGGCAACCCGGCGCGGCCGATGGCGGCGATCGTCGCCGGCTCCAAGGTTTCCACCAAGCTCGACGTGCTGAACAGCCTGGCCGGCATCTGCGACCAACTGATCGTCGGCGGCGGCATCGCCAACACCTTCCTCGCCGCGGCCGGACACAAGGTCGGCAAGTCACTGTACGAGGCCGACCTGGTCGAGACCGCCAAGGCCATCGCCGCCAAGGTCAAGGTGCCGCTGCCGGTGGACGTGGTGGTGGCCAAGGAATTCGCCGAGAGCGCCGTGGCGACCGTCAAGGCCATCGCCGAGGTCGCCGATGACGACATGATCCTCGACATCGGCCCGCAGACCGCCGCGCAGTTCGCCGAGCTGCTGAAGACCTCGAAGACCATCCTGTGGAACGGTCCGGTCGGGGTGTTCGAGTTCGACCAGTTCGGCGAGGGCACCCGTACCCTGGCCAATGCCATCGCCGATAGCGCGGCGTTCTCCATCGCCGGCGGCGGCGATACCCTGGCGGCGATCGACAAGTACGGCATCGCCGAGCGGATCTCCTATATTTCCACCGGTGGCGGCGCGTTCCTTGAGTTCGTCGAGGGCAAGGTCCTGCCGGCCGTGGAAATCCTGGAGCAGCGCGCCAAGGGCTGACGCAGACGGGGCAAACCATTCGCCGTCCTCGGGGGTCACACCTTTGAGGACGACGAAAAAAGGAGGTGCCCCATGCGTTCCGTAACCTTGCCACTCCTGATGTTCTGCCTGGGCCTGGCCGCCTGTAGCGGCGATGGCGGTCGACGCCCGAGCACCTGCGAGGTGATCAGTCCGCCGGACGTGATGGTGCCGACCGAGCAGAACCGCCAGCGGGTCGAGCAGCAGAGCAGCGGCGATCCGACCGCCGGACAAAAGCCGGTGGAATGCCCGTAGTGCTTTTCTGCCAGTTTCTACGGAAAGGGCTGGGGATTCGCCAGCGTACGCAGTAGCATTGCGCCTTTCCTGTGACAGGCAAGGCCAGCCGGCCGCCGCGCGGGCCGCTTGCGGCCCGGCGAGGTGCGGTGGAGCGTTCCGCACGGATGGAGGATGGACATGAACTACTCGCGTATCGCCCTGTTCGGCGGCTTCGCCGCCGCGGCGCTGCTGGCCGGCTGCTCCGCTTCCTCCGGCAAGCCGGGCGGCAAGGACTGGACCCGCTGGACCTGCGACAGCAAGGCGGTGATCGAATGGCGCTATATCGACGGCAGCAAGAACATCGTCGACCTGCGCCTGAAGGACGAGGACGACGTGGTCCACCACTTGGAGCAGGAACCTGCGGCCGTCGGCGCTTTCTATAGCGACGGACGCCTGGGCTTCCACCTGGAGAACGACGAAGGCCTGGTGTACTGGGTCGAAACCGACGACCTCATCGGTCGCGGTTGCAAGGCGCGCTGAGTCGCGCCGGCAGGGGCGCGGCGCCGCGACCGCTCCTCGCAAGGAACTTGAACCGGGCCTGCCCCTGCGGCAGGCTTCTGAATCACTGAACGACCCCGCGATTGGGAGATACGAGAACCATGGCACTCATCAGCATGCGCCAGATGCTGGATCACGCCGCCGAATTCGGCTACGGCGTGCCGGCCTTCAACGTCAACAACCTCGAGCAGATGCGCGCCATCATGGAAGCGGCGGACAAGACCGATTCGCCCGTGATCGTCCAGGCTTCCGCCGGTGCTCGCAAATACGCCGGCGCGCCCTTCCTGCGCCACCTGATCCTCGCCGCGATCGAAGAATTCCCGCACATCCCGGTGGTCATGCACCAGGATCACGGCACCAGTCCCGACGTCTGCCAGCGTTCCATCCAGCTGGGCTTCAGCTCGGTGATGATGGACGGCTCCCTGCGTGAAGACGGCAAGACCCCTGCCGACTACGACTACAACGTCCGTGTGACCCAGCAGACCGTGGCGTTCGCCCATGCCTGCGGCGTGTCCGTGGAAGGCGAGCTGGGCTGCCTGGGTTCCCTGGAAACCGGCATGGCCGGCGAGGAAGACGGCGTCGGCGCGGAAGGCGTGCTGGACCACAGCCAGTTGCTGACCGATCCGGAAGAAGCCGCCGACTTCGTGAAGAAGACCAAGGTCGACGCCCTGGCCATCGCCATCGGCACCAGCCACGGCGCCTACAAGTTCACCAAGCCGCCGACCGGGGACACCCTGTCGATCCAGCGCATCAAGGAAATCCACGCGCGCATCCCGGACACCCACCTGGTGATGCACGGCTCTTCCTCGGTACCGCAGGACTGGCTGGCGATCATCAACGAGTACGGCGGCGAGATCAAAGAGACCTACGGCGTGCCGGTCGAGGAAATCGTCGAGGGCATCAAGTACGGCGTGCGCAAGGTGAACATCGACACCGACCTGCGCCTGGCCTCCACCGGTGCCATCCGCCGCTTCCTGGCGCAGAACCCGAGCGAGTTCGACCCGCGCAAGTACTTCTCCAAGACCGTCGAGGCCATGCGCGACATCTGCATCGCTCGCTACGAAGCCTTCGGCACCGCCGGCAACGCTTCCAAGATCAAGCCGATCTCCCTGGAAGGCATGTTCCAGCGCTACGCTCGCGGCGAGCTGGATCCGAAGGTCAACTAAGCGCCTTCGTTCGAACGGGAGCCCCGCTGGTCGGGGCTCTTGCACATCCGCCCCGGGGAAATCCGATGCGCCGCTGGCTCCTTACCCTGCCGTTCCTGCTGCTGGCCGGTTGCGCTGGCCTGCACGCGCCGTCCCGCGACGTCGAGGAGGCCGCGTCGCCGAGCGTAGCGCGCGATCCCGCCGACCCGCAGGATTGCCTGGCGCGCAGCGACTGCACGACCAAGACTTCGCGCACCCTGCTGTTCGTCTTCGACTATGCAGAGGCCGGCGGCGAACTGGTGGTGCGCGACGGCCGCCAACTGGAAACCCCGCCGGCGCCGCAACGCTCCACCTGGCCGGCGTTGCGCATCCAGCTGGCCGAGCCGGTCAACGGTCGCTTCGAGTTCGAGAGCCCCTGCCTGCGCAAGAGCGGCAAGGGTTGCCGCTACAGCCAGGCTATGCTGCTGAAGGTCTACCGCAGCTACCTGGTCGGCAAGCCTTGCTCGCTGCTCAGTCCTCGCGCAGTGAAACGCTGCGTCGACCCGGCGGCGACCGCCGCGCGGCGCTGAGTCAGGGCTGCAGGTCGAACAGCGCCTTGCCGTCCATGTCGAACGGCGCCGAGAAATGCTCGTGGATCACCTTCCAGCCGTCGCCGTGCTTGCGGTAGCCGGCGCTGACCCGCATCCACGAGGAGTGCGGCTGGCCGTCCGGGCCGGTGCCGCCGCAGTGGCAGAGGTAGTGGGCGAAGGCGACCTGCGGGTCGGCATGGATCTGCAGTTCGGCGATATCGAAGGTCATCGGTCCTTTGCACATCTCGGTGCAGGCCTGCCAGTGCTTCTGGTAGGCGTCGCGCCCCTTGAATTGCAATTGCAGGATGGCGTCGAAGGCGACGATGTCCTCCGCGTAGTACGAGACGATGCGCGGAACGTCGCTGGCGCGGACGGCGGCTCGCCAGTCTTCGATCAATTGGCGGATGGCGCTGACTTCGCTGCTCATGGCTGACTCCTGGTTGTGGCGGGGGACGCCGGCGTGTGCCGGGATGCTTTTACCCTGGTCGTCGGGTGGGCCTTCGGATCGACAATAGCCTCTTCCCCGAGAGGTCCACGAAGCCCCTGACCAATGGCTGCGAGCCACGCCGCGCAAGGCTTTGAACCGTTCGTCTGGAATTCGTGGGAAAACCGCTGTGCTATACCTCGGGCTTTCCCTGCCGCCCAGGAGGTCCCTCATGTCGTCCGTACACAGCGCCGCCCAGCAAGGTTTCAGCGCCGAGGCCCAGCGTTACGCCCAGGGCCGGCCCGAGTATCCGGAAGCGCTCTCCGACTGGTTGCGCGATGCCCTTGGCCTGCGTCCGCAGACCGTCGCGGTGGACCTCGGCGCCGGCACCGGCAAGTTCACCCGCCTGCTGGCCCGTACCGGCGCGCGAGTGGTCGCGGTGGAACCGGTGGATGCGATGCGCGCCCAGCTTGCCGAAGCCTTGCCGCAGGTCCAGGCGCTGGCCGGTAGCGCCCAGTCGATTCCGCTGGCCAACGGCTTCGCCGACGCCCTGGTGTGCGCACAGGCCTTCCATTGGTTCGCCACCGTGGAGGCGCTGGAGGAAATGCGCCGCGTGCTGACGGCGGAAGGCAGGCTGGGGCTGGTGTGGAACGTGCGTGACGAGTCGCTGGATTGGGTCGCCGAGATCACTCGCATCATCACCCCCTACGAAGGCGACGCGCCGCGCTTCTACAAGGGCGACTGGCGTCGGCCGTTCGAGCGCGCGCCCTTCGGACCGCTGCGCTTGTCCACCTTCGCCTACGAGCATGTCGGCCCGCCGGAGCAGGTGATCGTCTCGCGCTTCCTTTCGGTGAGCTTCATCGCCGCCTTGCCGGAGACGGAAAAGAACGCCGTGGCGGCGCAATTGCGCGAGCTGGTCGCCAGCCATCCGGCGCTCAAGGGGAGGGAGCAGGTAGCGCTGCCCTATCGCACCGAGGCCTATCTGGCCGAGGCGCGCTAGGCGTACTGCCCCGCCGCATAACCCGAGGCCCAGGCCCACTGGAAGTTGAAGCCGCCGAGGTGGCCGCTGACGTCCAGTACTTCGCCGACGAAATACAGCCCCGGCGAGCGCTGCGACTCCATGGTCTTCGACGACACTTCGTCGGTGCTCACCCCGCCCAGGGTCACTTCCGCGGTGCGGTAGCCCTCGGTGCCCGAGGGCGTGACCCGCCAGGCCGAAAGCTGCCCGGCGATACCCGCCAGTTCGGCCGGGGTGTACTGCTTCATCGGCTTGGAGACGAACCAGCGGTCGGCCAGCAGTCCGGCGAGCTTCTTGGTGAATAGCTCGGCGAGCAAAGTCTTCAGCTCGCTGTTGGGACGCTCGCGCTGTTGCTGCGCCAGCCATTCGTTGGCGTCGTGGTCCGGCAGCAGGTCGATTTCCAGGGTATCGCCCGGTTGCCAGTAGGAGGAAATCTGCAACATCGCCGGGCCGCTGAGGCCGCGATGGGTGAACAGCAGGTTCTCGCGGAACGCCTGGCCGTTGCAGCTCACCCGGCAATCCACGGAGGTGCCGGAAAGCTCGGCACACAGCTCCTTCAACTGGTCGGTGATGGTGAACGGCACCAGCCCGGCGCGGGTCGGCAGCACCTCGTGGCCGAACTGGCGCGCCACCTGGTAGCCGAAACCGCTGGCGCCGAGGGTCGGGATCGACAGGCCGCCGCTGGCGATCACCAGCGACTCGCAGCGCATCTCGCCGGCGCTGGTACGCAGGCGGTAGCCGGCGTCGTCGCGGGCGATCTCTTCGATCGAGGTGTCCAGCAGGATTTCCGCTCCGGCCTCGGCGCATTCGCGCAGCAGCATCTCGAGGATGTCGCTGGACTTGTTGTCGCAGAACAGCTGGCCGAGTTTCTTCTCGTGGTACGGCACCTGGTGCTTGGCCACCAGGCCGATGAAGTCCCACTGGGTGTAGCGGGCCAGCGCCGACTTGCAGAAGTGCGGGTTGCGCGAAAGGAAGTTGGCCGGCTCGGTGTACAGGTTGGTGAAATTGCAGCGCCCGCCGCCGGACATGAGGATCTTCTTGCCGGCCTTGTTGGCGTGGTCGAGTACCCGCACGCGGCGCCCGCGCCCGGCCGCCGTCATCGCACACATCAGCCCGGCCGCCCCGGCGCCAACGATCAGCACATCTGTACTTGCCACTGTCCCACTCCGCTCATCGGAAACGGCGCGCATATTACCCGAAGCGGCGGTCGGCCGCCGGAGCTCCCGACGCGGTACACTGGGCGTTTTCCGCGAACCGCCGGACCCGTGCATGATCCCCCTCAAGTACCTCCAGGCCTATCCCGCATCGCTGCAGGACCAGGTCCGCCAGCTGATCGCCGAGAACCGCCTGGGCGAGTACCTCGAGCGCCGCTACCCGGGGCGTCACGATGTGCAGAGTGACAAGGCGCTGTACGCCTACACCATGAACCTCAAGCAGGAACACCTGCGCAACGCGCCGGGCCTGGACAAGGTGCTCTACGACAACAAGCTCGACGTGGTCCAGCGTGCCCTCGGCCTGCACACCGCGATCTCGCGGGTGCAGGGCGGCAAGCTCAAGGCGAAGAAGGAAATCCGCGTGGCGTCCCTGTTCAAGGACGCCGCCCGGAGTTCCTGCGGATGATCGTCGTCCACGAACTCGCCCACCTGAAGGAAAGCGAGCACAACAAGGCGTTCTACCAGCTCTGCCAGTACATGCTGCCGGACTATCACCAGTTGGAGTTCGACCTGCGGGTGTACCTGACCTGGAAGAGTCTCTGACGCCCGGTTACGGCGTTCCCAGCGTCACTCGGCTCTCGCGGCGCAGGCGCGCCACGGTCTCCGGCAGTTCGCGCATGTGCTCGACGATGGCGATGGCGCCCAGCTCGCGCAGTACCTCGGCGTGCCCGGCGGGAATGTGCCCGGCGCCGACGAAGCCGATCACCCGCATCCCCGCGGCGAGGGCGGCGCGGGTGCCGGTGCTGCTGTCTTCCACCACCAGGCAACGCTCGGGGGCGACGCCGAGCAGGCTGGCGGCGTGCAGGTAGACGTCGGGTGCGGGCTTGGGCAGGGCGACCATATCGGCGCTGGCCAGGCGTTCGCCGATCAGTTCGCTGAGCCCGGCGCGCGCCAGCGAGCGCTCCAGGCTGTGGCGGCGGCTGTTGGAGGCCACCGCGACGGGCAGGTCCAGGGCCAGCAGCGCCTCGCGTGCGCCGGGAATGGGTTGGACCTGGGCGACCATCTCCTCGCTGCGCTGGCGCACCTCGCGGTTGAAGCTGTCGGGGATGCGCAGGCCGAAGTGCTTCTCGACGCGATCGAGGATGTCGCGGCTGGTCAGGCCGAAGGTGCCTTCCAGCAGGCGCTGCAGCTCCTCCAGCGGCGCGTAGGCGCTGAGCGCCTCGTACATCACGCGCTCGGCGATGACCTCGCTGTCGACCAGGACGCCGTCGCAGTCGGAAATCAGTGCGTCGATGGGGTGGGGCATGGGCTACCTCGCTGCGGGCGTTGGCGCAGGGCGCCGGAGTGGGAGCGAGGCATTCTAACCCCGGTCAGGGGCGGGAAGGGAAACAGGGAGAGGGAGAACGCCGGGCCGTGCGGCCCGGCGGGAAGGAATCAGGCGATGCCCTTCGGGTTCTGGCCGTACTGGTTCTGGCCGGCGTCGCTGTCCTTGGCCAGCAGGTAGATCAGGTACAGGCCGACGATCGGGATCAGCGCGATCAGCATCCACCAGCCGCTCTTGTTGATGTCGTGCAGACGCCGGGCGGTGACGCCCAGGGCCGGCAGCAGCACGGCGAGCGAGTAGAGATTGGCGATCGGCAGGAGCTTTTCACTGATCAGGCCGAGCACGACGCTCAGCGCGACGGAGATGATGATGTTCACCAGGGTGAACATCCAGTATTCCTTGCGACGGGCACGCCCGTTGAAGTCGAAGTAGTGTTCCTTCACGCATTTCAGAAACCATTCCATGTTTGCCTCCTGGGCGTACTGGTAAAGCGGGAGAGTGGGTGCCGCGACAAGTACCCCCGCGCCTCCTTGCCGGGAAAGCACAGTGTAGCCGTACTGTCAGTGAATTCGTACAGGATGTTGCGAAAATCATTCACATTGCATAGCAGCGGATCGCCGAAATGTGCGCCGGTAGCGCTTTCAGCGAGCGGAGTCGGCCTGGCGGCGGAAACGGCCCGGCGATTCGCCGAAGGCCTGGCGGAAATTGCGGGAAAACGCCGCCTCCGACTGGTAGCCGGTCTCGGCGGCGATATCCAGCAGGCTCTTCTGCGTTTGTCGCAGCAGGCCGCGAGCCTTCTCCATGCGGATGCGGGTCAGCAGGTTCCACGGCGAGGTTCCGCCGAGGGCGGAGAAGGCGCGGACGAAACTGGCCCGCGACATCGCCGCCTGCTGGGCAAGCTGTTCCAGGGTCCAGGCATGCTCCGGGCGTTCCAGCATGGCCCGCAGGGCTCGTCCCAGGCGGGCGTCGCCCAGCAGGCCGAACAGGCCGTCGCCCAGCGGTTGGCGGTCCAGGTAGGCGCGCAGGGCCAGGGCGAACAGCGCGGTGGCCAGCGCGTCGATGATCGAGCGGGCGCCGCTGCGGGTGCTCTCGGCTTCCTCGCGCATCAACCCGATCAGCGCGCGCAGGGGCTGCTGGGTCGACTCGTCCATATGCACCAGCAGGCGCTCGGGGAGCGCGCCGAACAGGCTGGCGCCGGCGTGATAGCGGTAGCTGCCGCAAAGCATGTCGAGGGCCTCGCCGGGGCCGTTCAACTGGTACAGCGGGATGCTGCCGCGGTGCTCTACGGTGGGTTCGCAGGGTTGCGCCGGGCTGTCGCTGCGCAGGAGGTGCGGGGTGCCGCGTGGCAACAGGATCAGGTCGCCGGGATGCAGGTCGAGGCGACCGCCATCGAGGAATTCGCAATAGCAGGTGCCGGCCATGACGATATGGAAGGTCGCCTCGCCGGGCACCGCTTGCGGGTGCTCCAGCGCCCAGCTGCCCTGTAGCTGGCAGCGCTGGTCGAGGCGGCCCTGCAGGTTGGCGAGCTGGATGAGCCGGTCGAGTGGGTCCATGGGATGAGCCGATCAGGTCGAAAGTAGAGACGCATGGGCAGGCGGCGCGGTCCAGACTGGTCGAGACTGGTAACCCGACGCGCCACTCCCGGCGCGAAAGCAACGGAGAATATCACCATGCTGAACAACTGGACCGAGTTCGTCCCCGCCGTGAAAAAAGCCTTCGGTGCCCTGGGCAAGCAACACCCGAAGATGCTCGCCGCCTATGGCGCGCTGGAGGAAGCCAGCGCCGAGGGCGCCCTGGATGCCAAGACCCGCGAACTGATCTCCATCGCCGTGGCCATTACCACCCGTTGCGACGGTTGCATCGGCGTGCACACCGAGGCCGCGCTGAAGGCCGGCGCCAGCGAGGCGGAAATCGCCCAGACCCTGGCTACCGCCATCTCCCTGAATGCCGGCGCCGCCTATGTCTATTCGCTGCGCGCGCTGGAAGCCTACGACCAGTTCAAAAAGTGAGGCCGTACAGGCGCTGCAGGTAGAACAGCAACCCCAGCCAGGCCACCAGGGCCAGCCAGCCCAGCCCCAGCAGGCCCTTGCGCAGCAGCGTCGAGGGCCTGCCGTGGAGCAGGTCGACCAGGCTCAGCACGCCGCCGAGCAGCAGCAGGCCGAGCAGCGCCTGGGTGTACTGGGCGAAACTCGGCGACAACGCCTCGTCGCCGTGGGCGGCATAGTTGTACAGGTTCCAGGCGCAGATCAGCGTCGCCGGCAGCAGCGCCAGCAGCGCGCCGAGCCAGCGCCCGCGGACATGCAGGAGGAAGCCCGCGAGCAGGCCGACCAGCCCGGTACCCAGCGGTAGCAGCGCCAGGCCCTGGCTGAGGTAGACCAGGTCGACGCCGTCGGCGAGCGCCATCGGGGTGACGAAACGGTAGCTGCCGCTGGCGCAGAGCAGCACCGAAAGCAGCAACAGGGCGTAGCCCGGCAGGTACGGCCAGAAGGCGGGACGCGGGGGCAGGTCGGACATGGATGTTCCTTGCGGGTTGTCCGCTCGCATGAGCGTAGGCTCAAGCGTACCGCTGCGCGTGACAGGCGGCGAGTACCGTTGCGGTTGAACCCTCCGCGAATGGCGGGAGTCAGTCATAGGGTGACGCGAAAAAACGCCGGCTCACGCGCCGGACACCGTATCGACCCTGGACCAAGGAGTTCCGTTCATGGACCTGATCCGCATCCTCATCGCCATCCTCCTGCCGCCGCTGGGCGTGTTCCTGCAAGTCGGCTTCGGCGGCGCCTTCTGGCTGAACATCCTGCTCACCCTGCTCGGCTACATCCCGGGCATCGTCCACGCGGTGTACATCATCGCCAAGCGTTGAGGCCCCTGCTCAGGCGTAGTTCCATGGTTCCTTCACGGTGAAGTCCCGCCACGGGTCTTCGCCGTGGAAGGGGCCGACATAGAGCACCTCGCCGCCCCGGACGATCCATTCCATACCGTGTTCGCGGTCCCATTCGCAGTTCAGCGACAGGTGGATCACCGCTTCGTCGCCCTGTTCCGGGTCGGGCACGATCAGCTCGCCCGGTTCGATCCGTTCCAGCACCCCGCGCGCCGGCGCGACTTCCTCCGCAGACTCGCCCAGCCGCTCCAGGCGCGCGGCGCGGTAGCGCAGGCTGGCGGCACAAAGCCGCTCGACCACGGCGTCATCCAGTTCGTCGAGGGCTCGGGCGCAGCGCCAGGCGTAGGCGTCGTCGGCCTCGTTCTCGATGAACAGGCTGATGTAGCGCCGGTACAGGCGCCAATACACTTCGCCCATGTTCGCATCGTCCAGGTTGCGGATCAGTTCCATGCGTGGTCTCCCTGTTCAGCAGCGTTCGGTGAGGGCGATGCCACGGCCGTCGCCGAAGCCATCGTGTACGTGCAGCCATAGCGGGATCGGCCAGGCCCAGCCGCCGGCCTTCCACCAGCACTCGGCGAACCAGGCTTGCAGCGTATCGGCGAGCAGGTCGACGCCGCCGAAGCCGTCGGCGAAATAGGCTTCGTCGAAATCCGGGGCATGTCCCAGGCCGAGCGCCAGGTCCAGCGCCTTGCCGGGAAACAGGCGCGGGTCGCTGGCGTCCACCCGGTTGCTGGCGCCATTCAGGTACAACCACGCTTCCGCTGCGTCGCGTCCGTCCTCGCCGAGGAACAGTTGGATCTCGCCGTCGCGCAGTCCTTCCTCCAAGGGTTGCCGGAGCAGCTCGCGCAGGCGCTGGATCACGCCCGGCGCGGCGCGTTGCAGGTCGCGGCGGTAGCGCTCGCGGAATTGTTCGGGGCTGAGGCCGAAAGGAATCATGGGCGTTTCTCCGTCATTCGGGCAGGCAGGGCCCGGCTTCCAGCCAGGCCTCCAGGCTGGGTGCCAGGGGTTCGAAGCAGTCCGGCGTCATCGCGCCATGGTCGACCAGGAACAGCGCCTGCCGGTGATCGTCCAGGGCCATCACCACGGCGCGGCCGCCGCTGTCGTCGCCTATGGCCAGGTAGCCGGGGCAGTAGAGAGAGGTTTCGAAGGCCCGGTTGCGTTCCAGCAATTCGTCGGCGGCGTAGAGCAGCAGGCCCGGCTCGACGAGGCGGCCGCCGTGCTGCTCCAGAGCGGCGACGAAGGCAGCCGGCAGCGGTCGTCCGAGCCAGGCCTCTAGGGCATCCAATTCAGGCTTCATCGGGCTCGTCCAGGGCGAACAATGCATGGTGGCGGGCATGGGCCAGCAGGCGTTCGCCCAGCGCGTCGGCCAGGGCGTAGAAGCGCGTGTCCAGCGCATCCAGGGCCGCTTCGCAGTCGCGGTCGGGTTCATCGGCCCAGGTCGGCATGCGCAATTGGCGTTCGGCCTGGGAGACTGGCACCGGACCGTCGCCGAACAGCAGGGCGGCGGCTCGCTCCAGCAGGGCCAGGGCGTCCTCCGCCTCCAATTCGCGAAGACCCGCGCGCGCCGCCTGGTACTGGTCGCCGGAGGAGTTGCCGAAGTACTGGTCGAAGCCGCCGTTGTGCACTTCGCCGCTGAGCACGCTCACTGCGTAGTAGCTCCGTTCGGCCGGCGACAGCCCGGCGAATCCCTCGCGGCCATCGTAGACGCGATTCACCAGCGCGCTCCAGTACAGCGCCTGCGGACTCGCCAGGTAGCGCCGTCGCTCCGCGTGGAAGCGCTTGCCATCCTCGATGTTCTGCCGGTAGCCGCCCTTGCAGGGCATGCACAGTCCGTCGTTCCTCGCCGCCGTGGTTGGGAGGATGAGATGGCCGCAGGCGCGGCAGGGAAGGCGGTCGGTCATGAGCGGTCCTTGCTGGTGGAAGGGGCTCATTATTGCGCAGGATCGTTCAGCTTGAACGACAGTTTGGCTTGCCAGCCTGGCACGGCATTGCCCGCTGGCATGGCCGACCCTCTCTCCCGTCGGGGAGAGGGGCATGAGGACCGGCGCGGAGCGAGAAGCATCACCCCGCGCCAGCCCCCTCAGCTACGACTCACGGAAACGGCCACGCCGGCGACCCCTGGCTCATGTCCAGAAGCTTCACCGTGCTGTATTCGTTGGTCCGGTTGTTGGCATAGAAGAACGCCGGCTGCTCGGCGAAACCGTAGGCCGCCACCTGCGCCTGGGCCGCTGCCGAGGTACGGATGCCCCATAGCGCGAAGGTTGGCCGCTGGTCGCGCTGGGTCAGCCAGGACAGGCCGAGCAACAGGTTGTCGTTGCCGTCCGTGCTGCTGGCATCGCCGCTGTTTCCCGGGCGCTGGGCGTAGGTGCCGTAGCCGAGAGCGGCCTTGTTGGCGTCCCAGTCGGACTTGTCCACCTGGCGCTGGTGCAGGTAGAGCAGGGTCCAGATATCCCAACCCTGCAGCGGATCGCTCTTCAGGTCGGCCCAGTAGTGCACCCACTGGGTATAGAAGGCCATTCGCTCGCCGTTCAGCGCGTAGGTGCCCGGGTCTTCCCACAGGCGCTTGTATACGCCTGCCAGCGGATCGGCCTCGGCGCGTCCGGCGACGATCAGGTTGTAGGCGTTGCGGTAGTTGACCCGCGTATCGTCGAGGTTCTGCCCGAACTCGCGGAGCACGCGCCAGTCCTTGTGCAACGGGAATATCTGGTTGGAGATCTCGCCCGAGCGCCCGCCGTAGACCTTCAGTCGATTCACTTGCAGGTTGTGGCCCAGCTCATGGCTTTCGCCCCAGCCACGCGGGTTCAGGCCCCAGGTCTGGTCGTAGGGGTTGCCGCTGCAACCGCCGCCGCACTGGGCGTACTGGTCGACGTTGATGTGCTGGGTGCCGGGCAGCTTGTGCAGGGTCTCGCTGTCGCAGTCCCAGCCGCGCGCCGCGCATTCCTGCTGGATTGCCGGAGTCTTCGCCTGGTTGGGAATGGCGAAGCCGGCCAGGGTGTAGGCGTCGTCGATGAACACCTCGTTCAACTCACGGATGAAGCGCTGGACGTCGCCGCCATAGTCCTTGTCGATCGAGCCACGGACCTTCTCCACCTTGGCGTGGACCTCCACCGAGCCGCTGCGGATCTCCAGCCAGTCGGCCTTGTCGGCGTCCAGCGCCTGGATGAAGTCGGCAATCGCCTGGCTGCTGTCCTCGCCCGGCTGGATGTCGAGGAACGGCTGGCTGGCCGCGCCGGTTACCTTGACGGTTACCGTCTGACCCGGCGTGGCGCCGCTGTAGACCAGTTGCAACAGGCCGCCGTAGGGCGATACCAGCGCCACCGACTGGTTTGCCTGGAGCTTGATGTCCGGGCTCTTGAGGAAGCGCGGACGGTCATACTGGCGGGTATTCCACAGCCGCGTCGAGCCGATGCGCTGGGTGTTCAGGCCGACCGCCAGGCTGGCCTGGCCAGCGTCTTCGATGCGGATGCTCAGGCGCTTGCCCGGCGCCGCCATGCGGCCGATGGCGGTGAAGCCCTGGGCCGACGGCAAGGTGAGGGTCAGGGTTTCCTCCGAGCCCGATACCGGCATCGACTGTTGGCGCTGGCCGGCGTAGCTGCCCAGTTCCTTCTGCGCCGCGCCGGCTTCGCGCACGTAGCCGACGATGGCGTCGGCGACGAAGGTTTCCTGGAAGCGCGCCGTGTCGGCGGCCTTGTCCATCGGGTAGCGGATGTTCTGCCGCACCGCGTCGGCCCACAGCAGCCAGAGCCGCAGCGAGGTGGTGCCGGGCAGGGCGAAGAGGTTCTGCGCCTTCTGGTTGTAGGCGTCGAGGGCGCCTTTCAATACATCGACGCGCTTGCTGAAGTCGCTCAGTCCCGGCACGTCGTCGCAGGTGGTGCGACCGACGTAGGAGGTGCATTTCGACCAGTCGTAGTCCGTGCGCCAGCTACCGTCGACGATCTGCTGCACCAGCGCCGGGTCCTGGCCATAGGCGCCGCCCAGCTCGACCGAACGCGTCCGGGTGCGGCTGGATGGCACCCTGTCCTTGTCCCAGTAGTTGCCGCCGTAGGGGCCTTCCTGCAGGCCCAGGCCGGCGAGGATCTGCTGGCCGGTGCTGCTCTGGTTCCAGCCATTGGTGTGCACGAAGAGGATCGGCAGCCCGGCCTGTAGCCGTGCGCGCACCGTGGCGCTCAGGCTAGCGGCGCTGGCGCCGTTGCCCAGTACCAGCAATTTGCTGGTGCTGGCGCAACTGGCGTCGGTCAGCGCGTTGCAGGCGGCGTCCGCCGGTTGCAGGCCGGCGCTCTTCAGGCCGTTGAGAGTGGCGGTCTTGTCCACCCCGACCACGCTGACCTTGAAGTCCTTCGCAGTAGCCGCGCCCGGGTCGCCGTTCACCAGCCACTGCACCGCCCGCTTCAGCAGCGGTGCGTGGGCGGCATTGGCCCCGCTCAGTTGGGTGAGCACGTTGGTGCCATAGGCCAGCCCGCGGCCGCCGGCCTCCAGGCTCAGGCTGGCGAGCACGCGCCCCTTGTCGCCAATGAGGAAGGGCAGGGTATTGTCCGGGTTGGCCGGCAGGACCCACATGCTGGCGGCGCCAGGATCATAGGCTTGGCTGAGGTTCTGGTAGAGACCGTCGAGCAACTGGGTGCGGGTCTGGCGGATGCGCTCGACCTGCTGCTGCAGGCGCAGGGCGACCAGGTGGCTGTCGGTCAGTTGCGAGGAATCCCCGCTGACCAGTGCCGCATCGAGGATTTCTTCCTGGGTGGCCGCCTGGGCGGACAGCGCGCCAGCCAGGCAGAAACCGGCCAGCAACGCTCGGTGGCGAGGGATGGGTGAGCGACTCATGTTCTCTCCTTGCAGTGAGGGAAATGCAGTGGTGGACAGGCTCACAACTGGCGCTATCGGCCCGTGGAGGGCGGCATATTGTTATGGGTGCGCCGGGTATCGCGTCGAACAGGGAATGGGCCTCGGACAATGCCGGAAATACGCATGGGCGATCCGCTGCATCGAACGAGTCAAGGCGAGAGGAGCATGTTGGGAAAGGCGGAAAAACTATCTGTTCTGGTTGTTTTTGAACTGCGTCTGATTATTTTGATTTTATTTTTACCGATTGTTCGAAGCGCTCTGGAATAGGCGCTCCAGCGTTTCCTGTGACGAAACGATCCAGACTTTGGTTAGGGGCTTGGAAAATACCGAGGATGTACTTCCAGAGCTGTCGATGGAGTTGGAAGTTGCAGTTTCATGAAGGTTTAGGTACTTCGAAGTTACCGCGTTGGCGATGGAATCGATATCGTCCGGTAGTGCCTTCGGAAGTGCCTGATAAGTGCCTTCCCACGCTCAGGCGGCGAACAGAGCCGCCACGTCCATCGGATTCCGCTCCGCCAGCGCCAGTTCGCCTTCGCCGAAACTTGCGCTGCTGCCGCCGACACCCTGCGATTGATCGCGCAGTGGCGGGCGATTCATGCCAAAGCCTGTGACCTGCAGCACGGCTCGCCGATGCAACGGTAGAGACCTATCGGCAGGTGCTGGAAACCTGCCGTTTCCAGCACGAAGATGCCGTAGGGTGAGAGAAATACGTGGTCGATCTGTGTCGTGCCGTCCGGCGTGTTCAGGGTGACGTTGTGCAGGCGGCGGTAGGTGTGCCTGTCCAGTTGCCAATGGGCGAACAGGCGCACCAGCAGTTCACCGATCTGCCCCTTGGCCCAAGGCGATTTGAGCAGGCCGATCAGCAGGGCTGCCGGGATAAACCAGGTCAGCATGCCCCAGACCTGGGCGACTATCGGGCTGTAATCCACTTTCTTCCTTGAGCCGAGCTGCTTAATGGAGAGGCGACCATTATCCTATGGCGCGATGACGCATCAAGGACTGGTGAGCCCGGTGCAGGCGCTCAGCGTGCTATCTGGTAACGGGTGCTACGCCCTCTGCCGGGCAGTCGCTCGATGCAGCCCTTTTCCAGCAGGTCGCTCAGGTGGCGGGTCGCGGTGGCTTTGGAAACCTTGGCCACAGCTTGGTATTGCGCCGCACTGATGCCCTCCTCGAACCCCCTTTCGCCGCCATCGAGCAGGCGGTTAAGCACTTTGACTTGCTCCGCCGATAGGGTTTGGCTGCGGTGTGCCTGCCAGAAGCGCGCCTTGACCAGCACGCGGTCGATACGAGCAAGAGCCTGCTCCAGGCTGTTGAGCAACGTCGCGAGAAACCATTGCAGCCAGTTGGTGATATCCAGCGTGCTTTTCTGACTTGCTTCGAGAATGCGGTAGTAACCGGCGCGGTCGTCGAGGATGCTCGCAGACATGGCGTAGAAGCGAATGGCTTGCTGCTCGCCCTGAGCCAATGCCAGATCGGTGATAGCGCGGGTGAGGCGACCGTTGCCGTCGTCGAAGGGGTGCAGGGTCACGAACCAGAAATGGGCGATGCCGGCGCGCAGAAAGGGATCGAGGCTGGCATCGCGGCGGCTGCTCTCGAACCAGGCGAGAAAGTCCGCCAGTTGCGCTTCCAGCCCCGCGCGGGGAGGGGCTTCGAAATGGACTGTCGGGCGGTCGATGCGACCGGAAACCACCTGCATGGGCTCTTCGCCACGCAGTGCACCGATGTGTAGCGGTCGAGTCAGCAGTTGCTCATCGGTGGGGAATAACCAACGGTGCCAGGTGAACAGTCGCTGTTCGTCTAGCGGCTCTTGATGTGCGTGGGTGGCATCGAGCAGCAGTTCCGCCAGGCCTTCGGAGCGAGAGGTGGTTCGACCTTCTTCGTGCAATCCCAGTCGCCGTGCCAGTGATGAGCGCACCGAACCGACATTCAGTTGCTCTCCCTCAATGGCTGAAGAGGTGACGATGTTCTGCAGCATGGCATCCAGGCTGCTCTGCACTTCGGTGTCACTCCCCACGGCACCGAGCATTCCTAACAAACGACCCTGAGCCTGGCTACAGGAGCGCAGCAGTGGTGCAAGCGCTTCGGCTTGCCAGTTGAACTGCGGCCAGTCGGGCTGCTGCCAGATCCAGAGTGGGTCGTTCATAAGGGATATTCATGAGCCGATTAGAGAGCCTATTCGGCTCATTTTGTGAGCCGATAATGGCAACTATTCGGCTCACTGTCTAATTCTCAAGCTGGGTTGATAGCTTGATGAGCATGCCTGTTCAGGGTGACTGAGTCAGCTAAAGCGCCTGTTTCAGCACGTCAAAAACCTTGTGGACAGAGGTCGGCCGTACCCCTTGGGCATCGATAAAATTTGATGCAGGGACATGTAGCTCTCGGGCTACAAAATGGGGGCAGGTCACATGCGCTCGGAGCCGCAGTGCTGGATGTACACGCCGCGTACCATCTCGTCTTCGGTGCGGCGTGCCCAGTCTTCGGCGTCGCGCTTGGTGCGGAAGGTTTTTTCGTTGGTCGGCCAATCCGTTTTGCGGCCCACGGGAAGGGGGGGACGACTGTTGCCATCAGATAAGGACTCCAAAGGCAAACTGGCTAACCAGTACTGTACCGACTTTGTACCTTTTGGCCATGGAGTCGTTTATGAGGCCACTACCCTAGAAAGCGCAAAGCCGCGCAGTGCGCGGCTTTGAAGGTGGTGGGCCCACACGGACTCGAACCGTGGACCAAAGGATTATGAGTCCTCTGCTCTAACCGACTGAGCTATAGGCCCCCAGAAGGTCGGCGGATTATACCGGCGCTTCTCGGGGAGCGCCAATCGGCTGGCGCGGTTTGAGGAATTTGCTGGCGAACAGCTCGGCGGGCAGCGGCGGACTGAGGACGAAGCCCTGGATCTGCTCGCAGCCTTCGTGGGTGAGGAAGCTCTGCTGACCTTCGGTTTCCACGCCTTCGGCGATCACCGTGAGCTGCATGCTGCGGCCGAGGGCGATGATGGCGCGGGTGATGGCGGCATCGTGGGGATCGTCGGGAAGGCCGCGGATGAACGACTTGTCGATCTTCAGGATGTCCAGCGGCAGGCGCTTGAGGTAGCTGAGCGAGGAGTAGCCGGTGCCGAAGTCGTCGATCGCCAGCTGTACGCCGAGGCGCTTGAGGCCGTGGAGGACGGCGAGGGCCTCCTCGGTCTGGTTCATGATGAAGCTCTCGGTGATTTCCAGTTGCAGCCGCGACGGTTCCAGGCCGGACTGCTCCAGCAGTTGCTCGAGGCGTTCGATCAGTTGCGGCTGGCCGAGCTGGGCGCCGGCGAGGTTGACCGACAGCGGGCCGAACGGCGCGTGCAGCTTTTGCCATTCGCCCATCTGCTGGCAGGCGTGTTCCAGCACCCAGTCGCCGAGGGGCAGGATCAGGCCGCAATCCTCGGCGAGGGGGATGAAGCGCTCCGGGGAAATTTCCCCGAACAGCGGATGGTACCAGCGCACCAGTGCCTCGGCGCCGACCAGCAAGCCGCTCTCCAGGCTCAGCTTGGGTTGGTAGTAGAGCTGCAACTCGTCGCGCTCGAGGGCGCGGCGCAGTTCGGTTTCCAGCGCCATGCGCTCGGTGGCCAGGTAGGTCAGTTCGCGGGTGTAGTACTCGATGCGGCTGCGGCCCCGCGACTTGGCGCGGTACATGGCGGCGTCGGCGTTCTTCACCAGGGTCGGGGCGTCGTCGCCGTCCTTGGGGAACAGGGCGATGCCGACGCTGGCGCTGACGAAGAATTCATGACCGTCGGCCTGGAACGGCGCGGTGAAGGCATTCAGCAGCTTGCGCGCGACGTGCTCGGCGTCGCTTTCCTGGTGCAGGCCGGGGAGCAGGATGATGAATTCGTCGCCCCCCAGGCGGGCCACGGTATCGACGTCGCGCAACTGGTCGCGCAGGCGTTCGGCGATGGCCTTGAGCAGCAGGTCGCCGATGGGATGGCCGAGGCTGTCGTTGATGTGCTTGAAGCGGTCCAGGTCGATGAACAGCACGGCGCCGGGACGACTCTCTTCGCGGGCCTCGTCGAGGGCGTGATTGAGCCGGCTCTCGAACAGCAGGCGATTGGGCAGGCCGGTGAGCGGATCGTGGTGGGCCTGGTAGTCGAGCCGGGCCTGGGCGTATTTGAGGGTGGAGATATCGGCGAAGACGCCGACGAAGTGGGTGATCTCGCCCTGCGGATTGTGTACCGCGCTGATGGTCAGCCATTCGGGGTACAGCTCGCCGGTCTTGCGTCGGTTCCAGATCTCGCCCTGCCAGTGCCCGTCGCGCTCCAGCTGGTTCCACATGGCGAGGTAGAAGCTGGAGTCGTGTTGTCCGGAGGAGAGCAGGCTGGGCGAGCGTCCCAGCGCCTCCTGCTCGCTGTAGCCGGTGATCTCGCTGAAGGCGCGGTTGACCGCGGTGATGCGTTGGCGGGTATCGGTGATCATCACGCCTTCGGCGGTGCTTTCGAAGACGGTGGCGGCCTGCTGCAGCTTCTCCTGCATGAGCTGGCGCTCGGTGATATCGCGGGCGATGGTCAGCACGCAGTCCTCGCCATCGATGCTGATCCGGTGGGCGGACATCTCGCACTGGCGGATGCCACCGTTGCGGTCCCGTATAGGGGCGGTGAAGCCCTGGGTCAGGGTGTGGTGGCGTACCAGCGAGATCAGGCGCTTGCGGTCCTCGGTGTCGACCCACAGGCCGAGTTCGAGCGTGGAGCGGGAGATGACCTCGTCGCGGCGGTAGCCGGTGAGACGGGTGAAGCCTTCGTTCACGTCGATCAGCGTGCCGTCTTCGAGGCTGCTGATCAGCAGACCGTCGGGGTAGGCATGGAAGGCGTTGGCGAACTTCTCCTCGGAGATCCGCAGCAGTTCCTGGGTCTCCACCAGGTGGGTGATGTCGCGGATCACCACCACCAGCGCCGGGGTCTGGTCGAGGGCCACGTGCTGGGCGCTGAGCAGCGCGCTGAAGGTACTGCCATTGCGGCGCCGCAGGGGCACCTCGAGGTTGGTCAGGTTGCCGTGGCCGAGCTTTTCCAGGACCTGCGGGCCCAGGCCGGGGAGTGCCCAGATGCCCAGTTCGGTGGCGGTCTTGCCGATGGCGTCGTCGGCGGCGATGCCGATCTGCTGCTCGAAGGTGCTGTTCACCGCGAGGAAGCGGCCGTCGGCGCCGTTGGCCAGTACCACCATGTCCGGGCAGTGGTGGAACACCGAAGCGAACTTCTGTTCGGACAGGCGCATGGCCTGCTCGGTGAGCTTGGCCTCGGTGATGTCGATCATCAGACCGCGCAGGAGCAGGTCCCGGCCTTGCGTGATCGGGGTGACCAGATCGCGAATCCAGACTACCCGGCCGTCGGCGGCGAGCATCCGGTAGTCGAAGCTGTGGTCGCGTCCGGCCTGGCTTTCGCTCATGCAGTAGTGGATGGCGTACTCGGCGTCCATGGGGTGCAGGGTCCGCTGCCAGAAGCCCGGCTGCAGCCATTCGCCGAGGGGATAGCCGAGCAGGCGTTCGGCGTGGGGCGAGACGTAGGTGAAGCGGTTCTCCTCGAGGCGCATTTCCCAGGCGATGGCATTCAGGCTTTCCACCAGTCCCCGGTAGTGCTGTTCGCTGTCGCGCAGTTCGCGCTCCAATTGCCGCCGGCGATTCACCTCGCGGCGCAGGCGGCGGTTCATGGCCAGCAGTATGGCGACCGAGACCAGGATCAGCAGGACGATGGGAAGACCGTAGGTCGCCATCTCGCGCCAGGCCGGACGTCGGTCGAGCAGGCCGCCGACCCAGGGGGCCTGGAGTCGCTCGATCTCCTCGGCGCTGAGGTCGGCGAGGACCTTGTCGACGATCCCGGCGAGGATCGGTTGTCCGCGCGGCACGGCCATCGCCAGTTGGTAGCGGTATGGCGTCTCGCCGCTGATCTCCAGGCCGTTGAGCTTGAGCTGGCGGAGGTTCCATACGCTGGAGGCGAAGTCGCCGACGAAGGCGTCGGCCTGGCCGGTGGCCAGCGCCTGCAGGGCTGCCGCTACCGAAGGCAGCGGCAGCAGGGTGAGGTCGGGATGCTGGGCGATCAGCAGTTCGTGAGGAGCATAGTGGTCGACCACCGCGACCTTGAGTCCGTAGAGCTCGTCGATGCGCTTCGGCATCGGGCCGTTCTTGCGTGCCAGGATGATGATCGGGAAGTCCAGGTAGGGCCGGGTGAAGCTCAGGTACTCCTGGCGCTCCGGGGTAGCCATGATGCCGGGCAGCAGGTCCAGCCGACCGTCCTTGGCCTGCTCCAGGACCTGCGTCCAGGTCTTTGGTTCGACAGGCGTCAGGCTGACGCCCAGGCGTTCCTGCAGCAGGCCGACGTAGCCGGCGGCGAGTCCCTGGTAGCGGCCCTGTTCGTCGCGGAACTCGAATGGCGGCCAGGAGGTATCCACGCCCAGGCGGATGCTCGGGTGCTCGGCCAGCCAGGCCCGTTCCTCGGGCGTGAGCGTGAGGGCGCCGGCCAGCCCCGGCCAGCAGCAGGCCAGACACAGGAGAAGCACGGCCTGCAGACGCTGCATGAGGCGGTCTCGCGGTGGACGGGAATATAAGCGGAAGTGTAGACGCCGGGCGGCGGGGCAAGCGGCAAAGAAAAACCCCCGGTTTTTCAGGCCGGGGGTTCGTTCGTCACTCGTCGAGGAAGGAGCGCAGGTGCTCGCTTCGCGACGGATGGCGCAGCTTGCGCAGCGCCTTGGCTTCGATCTGGCGGATCCGCTCGCGGGTCACATCGAACTGCTTGCCGACTTCCTCGAGGGTGTGGTCGGTGTTCATGTCGATGCCGAAGCGCATGCGCAGCACCTTGGCTTCCCGGGCAGTGAGGCCGGCGAGGACTTCGCGGGTGGATTCCTTGAGGCTCTCGCTGGTCGCCATCTCGATCGGCGACTGCATGGTGGAGTCCTCGATGAAATCGCCCAAGTGCGAATCTTCGTCGTCACCGATCGGGGTTTCCATGGAGATCGGCTCTTTGGCGATCTTCAGTACCTTGCGGATCTTGTCCTCAGGCATGTCCATGCGCTCGCCAAGCTCTTCCGGGGTGGGCTCGCGACCCATTTCCTGGAGCATCTGGCGGGAGATGCGGTTGAGCTTGTTGATCGTCTCGATCATGTGCACCGGGATGCGGATGGTGCGTGCCTGGTCGGCGATCGAACGGGTGATCGCCTGGCGAATCCACCAGGTGGCGTAGGTGGAGAACTTGTAGCCGCGACGGTATTCGAACTTGTCCACCGCCTTCATCAGGCCGATGTTGCCTTCCTGGATCAGGTCGAGGAATTGCAGGCCGCGGTTGGTGTACTTCTTGGCGATGGAAATCACCAGGCGCAGGTTGGCCTCGACCATTTCCTTCTTCGCCCGGCGAGCCTTGGCTTCGCCGATCGACATCGCGCGGTTGATTTCCTTGATCTCGGCGACGGTCAGCTCGACCTCGCTTTCCAGGGCCGCCAGCTTCTGCTGGTTGCGCAGGATGTCGTCGCGCAGGCGCTCAATGGCCTCGGCGTACTTCGGCTTGCTCTTCAGGACGCTGTCGACCCACTTCTCGTCGGTCTCGTGGTTCGGGAACAGGCGCAGGAAGTCGGCACGCGGCATGCGCGCGTCACGCACGCAGAGCTGCATGATGGCGCGTTCCTGGGCGCGCACGCCTTCCAGGGCGGAGCGCACGCGGGCGACCAGGGCGTCGAACTGCTTGGGCACCAGCTTGATCGGCATGAACAGCTCGGCCAGGCCGGTGAGTTCGGCGGTGGCCTGCTTGCTGCCGCGACCGTGCTTCTTCAGGGCCTTCTTGGCCTTGTCGAGCTGCTCGGAGACCGCGGTGAAACGCAGGCGGGCTTCTTCCGGATCCGGACCGCCGTCGCCTTCGTCGTCGCTGTCGCTGCTGTCGTCGCTTTCTTCTTCCTCGTCGTCCTTCTCTTTCGAGTCGGCGGAATCGTCCTTCAGGTTGACCGGCTCCACCTCTTCGGCGGGCAGGCTGCCGTCATCGGGATCGATATAGCCGCTGAGGACGTCGGAGAGGCGACCGCCTTCGGCGACGAT